>JBDWGM010000084.1:0-6602 GCA_039975755.1 Paracoccaceae bacterium
CCAAGGGTCCAGGCCGCACCAAAGGCGGATCGTGGTTGTTGGGATCGTGCAACAAGGGGCAGATCGACCGCCAGTTCAAAGTTGGTGGTGATCGCGGCCAATCCAAACCGCGTGCCGATATAGGGATGGGACAGTGCGCCGTCTTCAACGTTGGCAAGGCCTGCGGCGACGGCGAGTTTGTTCAGATCGACATCGGAATTTGAAACGGTATGCCCGCGTGCGGAATAGCCCAACAAGCGCAGGTAATTGGCCAGCACAACGGCGGTTTCAGCGGCCAACATGCCCGCGCGGTGGGCTTGGGCGTCTTGAATCCACGCGGTGCCGATTTCATCCGCGTCGGGTACGCGCGGGTTTTCATACATCAGCACAAGCGCGTGGGTGTGATCTTCAATCCCTGTGGGCTCGGCCTCCATCGAGTCCTTGAGATCGGCCATGATCATGTCGATCCCAGAGGCAAGCGTTTTGGTCTGGCGTGTGCGCAAATCATTGGCCAATCGCGCAACGTCGGGATTTGTGGTGGGCTGATCCAGCACGGCAACATCCGGCAATGCGCAGGCTCCAACGGCAGCTGCATCGGCGAAGTAGGCGAAAGCCTTTAGGTGGTTTGCGCGTTCTGTTAGGTCTGTGGGCGCTTGCGCTTGGGCTTTGTTGATCAACCCGTCGCGTATCGCGTCCAGCATCGCCTGATGTTCGCGCATCGCGTTGACGATGGATCGCGGATCATGGGGGCGCTGAAAAGACACATGTTCAGCCGCCGGGACGATGTGTAAATCTGGTTGTGTTTGCATACGAGCCAATAGTTCGGACGGGTAGGGACCCATATGAACCGGTCTGTCCTTGCTCGTGAAAAAACGGGTGGTCATTTAAGACTCGCTATTTAGTTGCCAGATTTAATAGTTTACTAAGCTAATTAATTACACGACAAAAGCCATTCTACGAAAGCCATTCCACGAAAGCCAATTTACGAATGTCTGACCCCTTGGATCAATACCGCTTGCGTGAGCGTTTAGGATATCGCCTAAGCCGTGCGGCCCGCGTCATGCAAGAGCGGCTGGACGCGCAGTTGGGCGCGCATGGATTGTCCCGATTGACGTGGTGTGTGTTGTCCGGTGTTGGCCTTGAGGGGAAGCAGTCTCCGTCTGAATTGGCAGATCATATTGGTGTCACACGGCCGGTGATTTCACGCGCCCTGAAAACGATGGCGGATGCCGGTTTGATTGCGCGCACCCTCAGCGATCAGGATGGGCGCGGGCGCGACATTGCCATGACCCCGGCGGGGGCGGATTTGTTGGACGCCTGTCGCCCGGTGGTGGAACAGCATCAAAGCCAGTTTCTGGACAAGTTGACGCCGCAGCAAAAATCCCAGCTTAGCGACATTCTTGAGGTGTTGATGGATGGCGAAGACGGGCGATTAGACACGCTTTAGAGTAGTTCGCTGATCAGCAAGCCGATCCCCATCATCAAGGTCAGGATGATCAACAGGCGTCTGAACATGTCGTCGCTGAGGCGGCGAAAGACAAAGATGCCGATTTGGGCGGCGATCAGACCGCACGGAACCGTCACAATCAACGCCCGCAGCGCCGTCGCATCATACGCGCCCTTGAGGAATAACAGCGTCACAGTCGTGGTCAGCACAGCCACATTATAGGGTTGTAGCACCGCGCGTGTTTCGGCCTTGGGCCACGGGCGCAGGGACAACCAAATTGCGGGAATAGCCCCAGACATCGAGGCGGCACCGCCAAGGAGACCGCCAATGGCACCGATCAGGGCATCAATCCATGGTGTGCTGCGTGAAAACGCAGGAAGGGCTGCACGGAACGCGAAGTACCCGCCATACAGGATCAAAAACAGGGCGATCCCGATGCGCAAAGACCTGACATCGATCACATCCAGCAAAATCAGCCCGATGGGGACGCCGGCCAAACCGGGTATTAGAAACCGCAGCAGACGTTTGGGATTGGCGGCAATGGCATGGCGCACAACCCAAAGCCCCTGCAGGCCAGCCAGAATGGACATAAACGCAACGATGGCCACGGCGGTGACAGGTTGCAAAACAACCAGATAGAACCCCAAGGCAAACAGGGCCGTGCCGGTGCCTGACAAGCCGTTGATGAACCCTCCGGCAGCGGCGCCAAGGACAAGAAACGTGATGAATTCAACCGTCATACAGGTGGCTTTTCCGATGGCGCCTGGGCCGAGGCGACGACGCGGGACAATGCATCAAATATCGCGTCGATCACTTGGGTTTTCATTTGATCCTGACGATAGGCCAAACCCAGACTGCGCGTTGGGGCATCCGCACCCAAAGACAGGCGTTTGACCGGAATGTTGTCCAGCGGTTTCACGGCCAGATCGGGCATGATCGAAACACCAAGATTGGCATGAACCATGCTGGTGATCGCTTCGGGGCTGTCCAGTTCCATGGTTTCCGACACGCGGATGCGTTTGGACAGAATCCAGTTTTCGATCAACGTGCCCAGAACCGCATTGCGGTTGAACCGAATGAACGGCTGTGTCGTCAAAAGGGCGATTGGGTCAGTGCCTTGTTCTTGGGGGGCTGCAATCAACTGCATCGGTTCCACGACAAGTTCGCGAAACTGGATACCGACCGGCATTAGATGCGGTTTGGTGACAATGGCCGCGTCCAGATTGCCACGTTCGATTTCAGTCAGCATCGCACCGGTCAGGCCCGGTCGGATGCGCAAGCCGATGTCTGGGTACGCGGCTTTCAACACCGCCATCGCTTGGGGGGTCAAACCTGTCAACGTGGTGCGCAACGCGCCAAGCGTGACAACACCGCCTAACCCGTCATCGGCCAGAACCGAAGGCACCAGATTGTCGTAATCCGCAATCAATTTGCGCGCCTTTCGGACGATCTCGTGGGCGAGGGGGGTCAATTCGGGGGTGCGTTTGGTGCGGTTGAACAGGGGGATGCCCATGTCGGATTCCAAGGTTTGCATTTGTTGGCTGACCGCCGCATGGGTGACATGCACCACATCCGCCGCGGCGCTGAAGGTTTTGGTGTCGGCAACGGCAACCAGCGTGCGCAAAAGTCGAATTGTCATTTAGACTGCATCACTTTTCGAAAACATTTCTTTCACAAGTTTCCGCAAGGCGGATCAGCTTGGTAAGTTAATCTTACAATTAATAAGGGCGAAGGTATATGGCAATCAGGGCATGTCTGATTGACCTTTGGGTGATCGTGAAACGCCACGCAGCTTTAGCGTGATGGTTCGAATGTCCTCATTCCCGTAAATGAACCGCGACATACAATCCCGACCCAAAGGTCGGCCATTTCCAACCCAGCCCACACAGGACATTCGCTGCGACCTGCCGTTACGCCGACCCGGTGGCGCGCCGTTGTTCCATCTTCTGAGCACATCCTATGAGCGCACCAGCGTGGTCCTATCGCCTTATTTCAGCTTCGGTGAATGGGTACAGGCTTGGGCGATGCAAAGATGGTGAAGGCGCTCCTCGATCGGCTCACACATAGATGCCACATCCTCGAGACTGGAAGCGACAGCTACCAATGACCAACCGCCTCGCAGAGCGTCCGCGCTTCTTGCAAGTTGTCGTCTGCGATGCTCTGGAAATTTAAGGCGGCTTCCAAAATGGTCGCCTTATCAAGGTCGGAGTAGTTTTCGAAATAGGCCTGTTCACTGCTGTCCCAGAGTGGATATCGAACGGTGCAGGAACATGTTTGATATTCGACAATAGAAGCGTTCGTGTTCGCGCGATACATTTGTTGTAAAAGCAAGCCGTGATGTGCCTGATCGGGCGCAAGGTTTTCAATCCAGTCCGGCTGGGCGTGTGACGGGCAAGCGGCAACCGCTTGTTCTGCAAGCACTGCAGCTGGCATAGCGGCAACGCCGAATGCGAGCGCCCTAAGTGAATTCATGCTATTCTCCTTTTTGGCCTTCGGATGAAAAGTCCTTGTCCCTTCGCGCCGGTGTTTAGCACAGGATTCGCGCATGACGACATGGTTAGCTCGCAATTTATTGCACAGTGTGCAGGGGGTATTCTGCGGGCGCAATTATCCAGCGACTGCTTGACTGCTGAGGTTTGAGAACGGCAGAGCAGTCCTTGTCCATCATAGCACTTTGTTCTAGTTGACCAGCGTTTCCTCCAGAAACCGGACCTTGAATGCGCGTCAGTCAACGACCGCTTTGCGGGACGAAGCCGCCGTTCGCTGCGGCTGCGCCAATGGCAGCTTTTAAGATGGGTACACGTTAAACTAGGGCAGCCAAAAGGGCGTCTCCTCGATTTGTAGTAGCTCGCAACATCCGTTGAAGATAGGAACACGCAGACAAGATGATATCTCTGTCTTGGGGGTCTTGTTGATCCCAAATGTTAGGATACACTTCCGCTTGCTCAAATAACTCAAAGTCGAAGGCGGCGTTGAGTGAAGCAGCGTCACGCAATTTTGTCTTTTCGGTGATTGTAGTTACCAACTCACTGGTCCAAACGCGCGCAGGTCCATATCCTAGGTCCTCGCCAATTTGCTCACCCGACTCGGTTAACCAATTGCGAGAGAACGATGACTGATCTGCCCGATAAAACAGAAAGTCGACACCATCCCAATTCTTATCTAGGTCAAGTGCATAGTCGCTTCGGGCTTCAAAGTGTTCATCCAATAATTCTTCAATTGTGTCGCCAAGCGACAGCTTCTCTATGTCCTGAGGGTTAATAGAAATTAACTGTAAGCACATACTCATAGTGAGCAATTCCTTGATCCAAATTTGAGCAAGGCCTCCACAAACTTTTAAGCTACAAATGAACTCGAAACGGCACAACTAGATCAGTCGTGGGGCCTCCGCTTTCTTATCAGAAGCGTGATAGCAGACTTTCATGCAATATGCAGCATCCTGCACCTTGGACTCAGAGAAGACATTCGCGGCTTGACGTACCAATGTCCGGGTTTTCGAAATAGATGATCACTTGGCGATATGGGCAAATCCCGTCACCTGCGGCGTCGCGCCTTAGGCTGATGCCTGAAGACACTCTGCGTTATGTGTCACACTCACTTTTGCAATTGGTCCGACTGTGACGGTTGGGCTCGTTTCGTTTGACGTTCAATGATGATGTCGAAACCGGTCAGGTCTTGGGGGTGTTCAGCTCACAGCTCTGTGAGTTGGGCCTGTGTCTCTGCTAAGGTAACGTCAATTCAACCACAACATGCAACAGGAGGCAGACCGTTGTCCAAGTCATTTAGAACCTTCATTTTCGCCGTCGCCACGACGCTTGCCGCAGGAGCTGTTGTTGCGCAGGACATCCCCCGCGCGATTCAAAAAGTCGCCGGTGATGTCTACCGGTTTCAAAACAATCGGCATTACGCCTTGGTCACGGTGACGGATGCGGGTGTTGTCGTTGTCGACCCGATCAATGCAGACGCGGCGACTTGGCTTAAGGATAATCTGAGCGAGATCACCGACAAGCCGATCACGCATCTTATTTACAGCCACAGCCACGGCGATCACGCTTCTGGCGGGGCGGCTCTTGGTGCGGAAACGGTTGTGGCGCATGAGAATTCACCACCCCAGATCGACGGCGTTGCGCCAACCGTGCGGATTGGCGACACCCACGAGATGGAAGTGGGCGGTAAGACTTTTGAGATGACCTATCTTGGCAAAGGACATGGCGAGGATTTGATCGCCGTAGTTGTGCGCCCTGAAAATGTTGGGTTCATCACGGATGTTGCTGCGCCCAAGCGTTTGCCGTTCCGGACGATGCCAAGTTCAAGCGTGGATGCATGGATCGAGCAGGTGCGCAAGGTCGACACGTTGGATTTCGAAATCTTTGCGCCTGCGCATGGCAATGTCGGTGTGCGCAGTGATGTGGGTGATGTGATCACCTATATGGAAACGCTGCGTTCCGAAGTGCTGGCCGGATTGAAAGAAGGTAAATCGATCCGTGATTTGCAAGCATCCGTCACATTGGACGCGTATAGCGACTGGTTGGGATATGACCTGATGCGCCCGCAGAATGTTCTGGGCATGGCCGAATATCTGATCAGCGCCAACAAAGTGAACTAAGCCGAATGACTGTCAGCGGGACATCATGTGATGTCCCGTGCAGCTGCGCTGAGGCGTTCGCATTCGTTCCAGATTTCTGCATCGTCTTCTAATTGCAATACCCATGAAAGCGGTATGCCTGTTGGCGTTGCGACGCCATGAATGCGCGCCATGATGGCCCCGATCATTATGGCACGTCCGGCGTTGTCGCCGCCGGCCAGAATGTTGCGTTCTATGGCGGATTGATATGAGGTGCTGTGTTTGAGGATGTGAAACATCACCGGCCCGGCCGAGGGCAAATAGCAGGCCCGCCCCATCAGACCCGTCAGCCCGGCAAAAACGGTTGTGTCGTCTTCTGATGTGGAAAGGGCGTCGATCAATTCATCTTTGATGGACACATCCGCAGATTGCGCTGCCGACTCAAGCGCGTCGTGCAGGGGTTCGTCTTGCATCACGCGGGCCAAGACATCGGCAAACACTGCATTATAGGCGGTGGCGGTGTCGTTTACATTGGTGACTTCCATCGCGTTCAGGATCATGTCCGGCAATTCCGGTTGGCCGTGATAGCGCACAAGAATGGCCGGTAATCGC
>JBDWGM010000085.1:0-39349 GCA_039975755.1 Paracoccaceae bacterium
GCCATCAATCTGGTCATACGCCTGAAAATCGCCGAAATACTTCGTAATCGCTGCCGTCAACGTCGTCTTACCGTGGTCAACGTGACCAATCGTGCCAATGTTTACGTGCGGCTTATTACGCTCAAACTTTTCCTTTGCCATCTTTTCTTGACGCCCTTGTTGTCTTTGGGTGCATATGCCCCGGATTCACTCCGCGCGCATCTATTGCGAATTTCATCTGAAATCAAGACCCGTTCGCAATCCTGCCGCGCGCAACCACGCCCGTTTCGAACGCGTCTGTTCGGTCAGGCAAACGCAGTCAATCAGCCAGCTTGCGCGGGCACAGTTCCATTCAAAGACACTTCTGGGTCTGGAGTATCTTCAACAACGTTTGGATCAGCAGGTTGGAACCAGCCTTGTTCTTTTTGTTGTCGCACCAAATAACGCTCAACTTGCTTGGCAGCATTCTGAGCCAGTTGTTCAAGTTGTTCGTCTTTGTTCAGGGTATAGCCCGACCCAACAACAGTTCCGGTTCCAAACGTTTCCAGCACCGTTATCTGATGCGGTTCTTCGTTGAGCTTCTTGCCAGCGGCATCGTCCCACACGGTAACATATACGATCAGAACGGATTTCGGCGATGCAACAAGCGGAATGCCTGGGGCGGCCAGAACATACCCTTCCAGAGAAATCCCAAAGTGGTAAAGCTTGTCACCATCGTAACGGTCAAATCTCTCGGCGATTGCTGAACGCATTGCCTCTGTCAGCTCGTCTTCGCTTGCTGATCGGCTGAATGGGCCCTTCTTAACTTTTGGCGCAACGGCCACGTTATGGCCCAGCTTAAAGTCACCCAACGCGACTGGTGGTTTGTCCAGATCGGCCTTGCCACTGCCACAGGCGGCCAGAAGGCCAAAAACGAGTAAAACCAAAACGCTTCGCAACATGCTCACCCCCATATGCTTGACATGCGATAACGCGAATAGCCGACCCGCGCAATTGCTCTGCCAAAAAGCACGCGAATGTGTGTTCCATAAGTCAAAAGACCAACCTGCGGATGATGGGCCTAGAAGAACAAAACGGCCATTTTAACTACAGATGTTTTTTAGATCAGCCCAATGTTTGTCCGAAATCACTGATCGCGTACCGATCTGGCCCTGTGCGAATTCTCTTGCTGCTTGCGCCCGCCCGCTTGTTTCGGGATGGCTGCGCAAATATGACGGCACCTTCGGCCCCTTTCCTTCAAGATCAGATAATCCTTGAAAGAAGCCGCTCATGGCACGAACATTCACGTTTGCATCACGCAACATATTCATTCCATAGACATCTGCCTGCGCTTCTGCAGCTCGGGTATAGGACGCATTCAACGTGTGATCCGCAGCCAAAACAACTGCTGAACCGCCTGCAAAATCACCCAAAACCATAGACAAAAGACCTGCTGATCCTGCGGCACGCAACGCGTTCCGCGTCACATCCCTTGCTTCGACATGTCCAATTTCATGCGCCAAAACGGCAGCGACTTCATCGGCATTTTGCGCTTTATCAAGCAGGCCGCGCATGATCACAATCTGCCCACCCGGTGCGGCAAAGGCATTCACCATTCGGTGGTTAAAGACGACAATATTCAGGTCATAAATCGTATCCGTGGTCTTGAGCAAACGATCTTCCATTGCGTTTAGTGCAACAAGCCCGTCTGGGTTGCTGCACAGCAGCGCACCTGGCTCGCTCCCGCCCAAGAACCGCTCCATCTGGCCAACGACTGACTTGCCATAGGCAATTTCACGTTCGATTGGGATCAGCCGTGCCAATGTCGACGCCATCGCCGGTAAGATAACCAAAATCATCAACGCGATTGCACCGACAGCCGCGCCAGCCCGAACAACAATCTTTCGGCCAGTCCCTTCTTTTATATCCTTGCGCTTTAGGTTGCGACAACGAGACTTGAGCTCTTGAATCACACCAGGATCATCGACCGTCAACCGAGCAGTCGTGATCAACGCACTGTCAAGCGCACCATCGTCATACAAACTTAGGATCAGCTGATCCTCGCGCGCCTGATCCGCCAGCGCCCGTATGGCACGGAACGGCCAATATTGAGACCCGTGCGGAAGGTCTGGATGAGTCAGGCGCAACGTTTCTGCGGCACGATCCAAATGCAGTTTAACCTCAAGCCGTTGACCGCTTTCTCCATCGAAAAAACGGCCCCATAGCCCAAGTTCGGAATGCTCCATCAGATGGCTCCACCCACATCAAGCGCATCCGCAAATCCTTCTGCATCACCACCAACGTCGCCCGGACGCTGTTGGATGTCGGCCAGATGATCTGCGCCATCAACTGTCACATTATTTACGATATATTCAATTATGGGCTGGGTGATCATGACAAGGCTCAACCCGCCCGTGATCATTATCATCGCAACATATAAAACTAAGCTGATTATGGTTGGTCCTATCGGAAGGCTCTCAAGGCCAATCAAGGCGTCCCGCATTTGATAAGCAATTCCGGAAACGACCCCACCGATAACGGCTAAAAGCACCAAAATCACAACTGTCCCAATAATCGCGATCTTCACGACCGCACCAGTGCGCGCCACTGACAAGAACGTAACCTTTTCGTCCAGCACTTTACCTTGTGTCAGATAGTTGAAGGCAAAGACACGATAATACACCAGTCCGATCAGGAACCAGATATATCCGACGAATATACCAATTATTGCGAGGAAAGGTACGGATTGAGTCGCAACCAACACAATGCTCACAACGATGATAGCAAGTGCAATGAAGACGTGGCGAAAGCCACCATATAAGTCTTGCCAACGGCCAGATTGATGGAACTTTACGTTTCCATACCACGTGCGGTCCGCCATGTATTTTTCCAACTTGAACGTTGAAAGCGGCATTAGGATACCAACGGTAATTCCAGACAAGAAATAGTACCAAAGGGCCCGAAACGCGTATCCCCACGCGCCGTTTTCCATACCAAACCGTAGCCCGCGCCACCGGGTCCGGCTCAGTTTATATCGACGTGCGCGATATTGCGCGAACAACAGCAACGGCATCACCGCAAAGAACGTCAAATAGATTGTTCCTATTTGCGCCAATTGCTCGGCCTGCGTTGTTGCCTCGCTCAGCAGGCTTAGCCCAAAAAACAGCAACGCCATTTGAATAATACCGAGATACACGGCCAAAATGACGACAGCGACAAGGAAGCCCAAGAGTTTTTCCAGCCCCGTGCCAGTATACTCAAAGGTATCTTCATCCAACGAAACGGCAGACCAAATATACTTGCGAATGCGCGTTTTGCCCCAAAATCGATAGATTCCAAGGGTGATCAGGGTCAAAAACGTCGTTTTCAAATACAATAGAAAAAGAGGTTTACCCTGGCCAAAATACCGGCCCTGAAATTGGATAGACATATTTGCTCCTTAGTATCGGACCTTCTGATCCAATTTCATTTGCTAGGGAAATAACGTGCAATGCCCTCGGGTCGCAAGCCGATCCAAGGCATCACGTCATTTCCACCCAAACGTGATTAATATTGAATTTCGGTCAAATCATGGCACATTCAGCGCAAGAACTTGCGTGCTGTTTCCGCGCCAAATCGATGTCGTTTCAATTAAAGCGATTGTCCCGAGGAAAGCCGCGAGGCGCCATACGGCCGGCACTTGCGCGTTTGCCTTGCCATTCTGCAAGCTCGGTTTCGTTGCGTGTCCGACCTGCGGGATCAAACCACGACAGCCCTTCCAACAAAGTGAAGGTCGTCACGTCTGACATCCCGCCATCTTTGTACTTTTGCAATCTCACACCCTTACCGCGCCCCATTTCTGGCAGCTCATCCAAGGGGAAGATCAGCACTTTGCGATTTTCACCGACCACAGCAACGCTATCACCGGTCACCGGTCGGCATACCGCAGCTTTGACATCCCCACGCACATTCAAAACTTGCTTGCCCGAACGGGTCTGCGCCATCACTTCGTTTTCTGGAACGATAAACCCATCCCCTGCAGAAGAGGCGACCAAGAGTTTCCGGTCACTTTTATGCGCAAAAATGGTGACGATGTCGGCTTCGTTTGGCAAATCGACCATTAAACTCATAGGTTCGCCCATGCCGCGCCCACCGGGTAAATTCGACGCCGACAGCGTGTAAAAACGTCCATTGGACGCAAATGCCAGCAAACGATCCGTTGTTTCCGCGTGGAAAATGAAACTCGGGCCGTCGCCATCTTTGTATTTCAGCTCGCGGGTAAGATCGATGTGGCCAGTCATGGCACGCACCCATCCCATTTTCGACACGACAACTGTGATAGGTTCCCGGTCGATCATAGCCTCAATCGGAACGTCCTCGACCTCGCCTGCTTCGGCAAACGTCGTGCGGCGCGCGCCGCCATCCCAATCTTTCCCGAACTTGATCTTCGTTGCTTTAAGCTGATCCGAAATCGCAGCCCATTGCAGGGAGTCATTGTCCAACAGATCTTCGAGCTGAGCGCGCTCTTCCATCAATTCGGTTTGTTCGCGCTGCAGTTCGACTTCTTCCAAACGACGCAAGCTGCGCAGCCGCATGTTCAAAATGCTTTCGGCCTGCAAGTCGCTTAGCTCTCCATCGCCCGGTCCCGGAGAAACATAATCAGCTTCAGAATTCGCGCGAACGAAATCTTGCCCCCACTCTTCACGCATCAAGGCCGCTTTGGGGTCGTCGTCGTACCGGATAATATCGATCACCCGATCAAGATTTAAGAACGCGACGATCAATCCTTCGAGGATTTCCAGACGCCGGTCGATCTTTTCCATGCGGTGTTGTGACCGACGGATCAGAACCTCGCGCCGAAAATCAAGGAACGCGCGCAGAACCTCTTTCATTGAACAGACCTTGGGGGTCACGCCGTCGATCAAGACGTTCATGTTCAATGATATGCGCACTTCAAGATCAGAACTGCGATACAGCATGCCCATCAAAACTTCGGGCGTCACATTCTTAGAGCGTGGTTCCAGAACAAGGCGGATGTCATCCGCACTTTCGTCCCGCACATCTGCCAAAATGGGGATCTTCTTGTTTTGGATAAGTTCAGCAATCTTTTCGATCAGCTTTGATTTCTGAACTTGATACGGGATTTCAGTGACAACAACCTGCCATTGCCCGCGGCCCAAGTCTTCGACCTCATACCGGCACCGCAGCCTGAAACCACCGCGACCTGTCCGATAGGCTTGCGCAATCGACTCCGGCGGTTCGACAATTATGCCACCGGTCGGGAAATCTGGTCCCGGCACGTATTTCAACAAAGTATCATCGCGCGCATCTGGCGTTTTGATCAAATGCAAACACGCATCGCACAGCTCGGCGATGTTATGCGGCGGGATATTTGTCGCCATCCCCACGGCAATCCCACTGGACCCGTTGGCCAACAAATTGGGAAAGGTCGCTGGCATCACGACCGGTTCGATCAATGTGCCATCGTAATTGTCACGAAAATCTACAGCGTTCTCGTCCAGACCTTCCAAAAGCGCCTCAGCCACTGCTGTCATGCGCGCTTCTGTATAACGAGATGCCGCCGGGTTATCCCCGTCGATGTTTCCAAAGTTCCCCTGCCCGTCCACCAACGGATAACGGACATTGAAATCCTGTGCCAATCGGGCCATCGCATCGTAAATCGCGGCGTCCCCATGCGGGTGATAGTTGCCCATCACGTCGCCAGAAATCTTGGCGGACTTACGGAATCCCCCGGTCGAGCTCAGACGCAATTCTCGCATCGCAAACAGAATCCGACGATGCACAGGTTTTAAACCATCGCGTGCATCCGGCAGTGCCCGATGCATAATTGTCGACAATGCATAGGTCAGATAGCGTTCCCCCAAAGCCCGACGCAATGGCTCAGCGAGGTTCATATTGGGGTTCTCAGTTGTATCTGACATAGATGCTGTGTAGCGGTCCACCCAAGCAGGAACAAGCGCGTTGCAGCATTCCCATTCAATATTTTTTCTGGGAAATAATCGCTTTTTTCCCATGGGCGAAAAACGGCCAATCTGTTAACGTAACACTCACGTGAAGATTCTGTATGTCCGGGGGGACGTTAACGATGCGTTTTATTGCAATTTCTTTTCTATTTTTAGGTTTCGCCTTTTTTCATTTGAGTGGCGGCTCTGATTTTGATCCGGTGGCGACGAGGATGTCTCGTATCGAGGCGCCGGAAAATGTCCAAACTGCTGAAACCCAGCAACAAGAAGACGTGGTTGTCGCCGACGTTCCAGAAGTCGTGACACGTGTTTCGCTTGATCTTGTCAAACTTGAAGACGTTGTTCGGACGTCTTCAGCGCTTCAGACAGTGCCAGCGCGGGTTGTTTTGCGCGAAGAAGAACCTGTTGAAGAAGCCGTCGTTGAACAAGTCGCGGCACCAACGTTTGAATTGCCCAGCCTGATTGAGGGTGCGACACCGGCCACGGTTACACCTGTTGATTTTTCCGCTGACCCCGTCACGGAACGACAGGTTGCTTCAAACGAAGATATCCGTTCGGTTACCGGAAATCGGGTAAACGTTAGAGGCGGCCCGGGAAAAGACTTTGACGTCGTTAACCGCATGGTGCGCGGCGACAAGGTGGTGATCCTCGAAGATCCCGGCAACGGTTGGGTGCGTCTGCAGTCCGTTCAAAATGGCGCACAAGGCTGGATGGCGGATTTCCTTCTCAGCGACGGGTAATTGCACTCTGATCTTTGCTAGACCATTGTGCAGATCATCCAGCACGGGAAGGCAAAGATTTGGCTGAAAAATCGATCCTAATTACAGGCTGTTCATCGGGCATTGGCTTGGCGTCAGCCAAGCTTTTGCGCGCCAATGGTTGGCGCGTTTTTGCGTCATGCCGAAAAGAAGAAGACTGCGAAGCTTTGCGCAAAGAGGGTTTTGAATCCCCGCGCATCGACTATGCGGATACTGACAGCATCAAGTCCGGGTTTGCCGCCACTATGGATGCCACAGGCGGTACATTGGACGCCCTGTTCAATAACGGGGCATATGCCATTCCCGGTCCAGTCGAAGATTTGCCAACAGATGCCTTGCGCGCGATTTTTGAAGCCAACTTCTTTGGCTGGCACGAACTGACGCTACACGCCCTGCCTATCATGCGCGCCCAAGGGCATGGGTGCATCGTACAATGCTCATCCGTTCTGGGGCTTGTCACTTCACCGTGGCGCGGGGCCTACAATGCATCCAAATTCGCCCTTGAAGGCCTAACCGACACGCTGCGCATTGAATTGCGGGACACCGATATCAAAGTCGTCCTGATCGAACCCGGCCCAATCCGTACGAAATTTCGCGAAAACGCGGTTAAGCATTTTGAAAAATGGATAGATTGGGAAAATTCGCCACGCGCAGACCAATATCGCGAGAGCTTATTGGACAAACTGTACAAAGGATCCAGCAGCGCAACTTTCGAACTGGAGGCAGACGCCGTCGGTCAAAAGTTGCTTAAAGCCCTGACTGTATCGAACCCGCGTCCGCGCTACTTTGTCACAACGCCGACCTACATAATGGCCATTCTCAAGCGTATTTTGCCCACGCGGGCCTTGGACAGCGTGTTGTCTAAGGGTGGTTAGGGTTCGCTTTTTGCCAGTTCTCGCCTAAATCAAAAGCATACGGCAACTTGGCAGGTGTTCCATGGCTTCTGATCCGTTTTTCATTCTGATCCTCCTCGCCTGCCTCGCAGTCGTGGTTGTACTGATGCTGGGGCTCGGCGGCTTTGCAAAGGGGTCAGGTTGGGCACAAAAGAACTCTAATAAGCTCATGCGATATCGCATCGGGGCGCAGTTCTTGGCAGTCCTATTGATCGTTTCCTATATCCTCATCAAACGACAGACAGGTGGCTGATGGTTGTTCTGAACAAGATTTACACCAAAACAGGTGACGCTGGTGAAACCGCTTTGGGCAACGGTGTTCGCGTTGCGAAACATTCTTTGCGTGTCTCTTCTTACGGAACATCAGACGAGCTGAATTCATTCGTCGGTGTCGCCCGTCTTGTTGCCACACCGGAAATGGATGCCGCGCTGAGCCTTATCCAAAATGACCTTTTTGACCTAGGCGCTGACCTTTGCCGTCCGGACATGGCGAAAGATGCGGAATCCGAATACCCACCACTGCGCATGACCGATGCCCAGGTGGAACGGCTGGAATCCGAAATTGACGCCATGAACGAGAACCTTGAGACATTGCGCAGTTTCATTTTGCCCGGTGGGTCCGCCCTGTCCGCTCAACTGCATGTATGTCGCACCGTATCGCGCCGGGCAGAACGTTTGACTGTTGAGCTGGCGACCGTAGAAGCAATTAACCCCGCCGCAGTAAAATACCTTAACCGCCTAAGCGATTGGTTCTTTGTTGCCGCCAGAATCGCCAATGACGGTGGCAAAAACGACGTATTGTGGGTTCCCGGCGCGAATCGTTAACTTGACGACTGCTTATTCCGGTTGCCACAGTTCGATTGGCGTTCCCTCAGGGTCCGCCAAATGTGCAAACTTTCCGATACCCGGCATATCATCAAGACGCGTCACCGATGTGCCCGTTTCTTCGATCTGAGCAATCATTGCATCTATGTCGGCAACACGAAAGTTCAGCATAAATGCCTTGTCCGACGCGAAATACGACGTATCTGAAGAAAAAGGAGCGAAAACAGTCGCGCCACCCTTCGCCATCCAAGGCAATTCTTCCGCAGATTGAGGCACCAATTCGATACCCAGAACATCGCGGTACCACTTTGCCAACGCCTCGCGATCATGTGAGCGAAAGAAAAATCCACCAAACCCAAGAACCTTTTGCATGGTCAAACTCCTTTGAAGTATGAATTTTTTGCCGTCGCCAAGCATATTTACCCTGCGACACGGCGTCTCCGGACTGTGACGTGACGATTTTAGCCTGTTTTTGGGCGAACAGCTTGCGTAAACCATTTCAGAGCCACTAGATCACTTCCAACAAGGAAGTCGAACCATTATGGGAGATAAACGTTTATGAAGGTGCTTGTACCTGTCAAACGTGTGATCGACTACAACGTGAAAGTTCGCGTCAAAGCGGACGGCACGGGTGTTGATCTTGCAAATGTCAAAATGTCGATGAACCCGTTCGATGAAATATCCGTCGAACAGGCCATACGCCTAAAAGAAGCTGGCCAAGCCGACGAAGTGGTTGCCGTTTCCATTGGTGTTAAACAATCGCAAGAAACACTACGGACCGCGCTGGCCATGGGTGCAGATCGCGCCATCCTAGTGATTGCCGCTGATGATGTTCACAACGACATAGAACCTTTGGCGGTCGCCAAAATCCTTGCAAAGGTCGTTGAAGAAGAACAGCCAAGTTTGGTTCTCTGCGGCAAGCAGGCAATCGACAATGACATGAATGCAACCGGTCAAATGCTGGCGGCACTTCTAGGATGGTCACAAGCGACGTTTGCGTCTGAAGTCGAAATTTCCGGTGACAAAGCAAAAGTTACCCGCGAAGTCGACGGCGGCCTTCAAACAATCGAAGTGAACATGCCAACGGTCGTGACTGTTGATCTACGCCTGAACGAACCTCGCTATGCGTCACTGCCCAACATCATGAAAGCCAAGAAGAAGCCGTTGGACGAAAAAACAGCTGCCGATTACGGCGTTGATTTGACCCCACGTCTTGAGGTTGTTGGCACCGCAGAACCTGCCACACGTGCTGCAGGTATCACAGTTGGTTCGGTGGACGAACTGGTCGAGAAACTAAAAGAAGCGGGGGCTGTGTAATGGGCGTTCTTCTTCTCGCAGAAATCAACGATGGCGAATTGGCCATGGATGCAACTGCAAAAACCGTCACTGCATCGCAAGCTTTGGGTGATGTGACAGTGCTTGCCACAGGTGCGAAATGTGCCGACGCTGCGGCCCAAGCCGCAACAATCGACGGAGTTTCTAAGGTGCTGTGCGCCGAAGACGCGTTGTACGGAAAGCGGTTGGCGGAACCAGTGGCCGATCTGATCGTATCACTGTCCGGTGATTACGAACACATCGTGGCACCTGCCACAACGGATGCCAAAAACATCATGCCACGCATCGCGGCGCTTCTTGATGTGATGGTCATTTCGGATGCGACCGCTGTCGTCGACGGGTCAACGTTCGAACGACCAATTTACGCGGGCAACGCAATCCAGACTGTCAAATCATCGGACGCGAAAAAAGTCATCACGTTCCGGACCTCAACATTTGACGCGGCAGGAACTGGTGGATCAGCCTCAGTTGAAACTGTCGGCGCAGCCGCTGACCCCTCTTTGTCCTCTTGGGTCGAAGATAAAGTCGCGGCAAGTGATCGCCCAGAACTCACGTCTGCAGGCGTTGTGGTTTCTGGTGGTCGTGGCGTCGGTTCCGAAGACGACTTTGCCTTGATCGAAAAACTGGCGGACAAACTCGGTGCTGCTGTTGGTGCATCTCGTGCTGCGGTGGATTCGGGATATGCCCCAAATGACTGGCAAGTCGGTCAAACAGGCAAGGTGGTTGCACCTGACCTTTATGTCGCCGTCGGCATCTCGGGCGCGATCCAGCATCTTGCCGGTATGAAAGATTCGAAAGTGATCGTCGCAATCAACAAAGACGAGGAAGCACCAATCTTTCAGGTTGCAGACTTCGGTTTGGTTGCAGATCTCTTCACGGCCGTACCTGAATTGATCGAAAAATTGTAGTCAATTACGACACAAAGAAAACCCGCCAATTGGCGGGTTTTTTTATTTCAATAGGCTCCGCAACACCGGAACCAATTTTTCCGCGACTTCGCGATGTACCGCAGGACCAAGCAATGACCGGGCCGCAGGTTCTTCCATTTCTGAATACACCATTCCCTCAGTTCCAAGGTTGACCACATTAGGCGAAGCGACAACTTCAACATATGCGGCAACTTTCGAGGTTACTTCATCCAGCATCTCGCGTGAGACAAACCATGGATCCCTGCCAAATTCAGTATGATCATCTTCAGGATTACGATCAGAGACCCATAAGAGAACGACTTGGCCGGACATCTCACCTAAAATCTGCCGCATCCGAGCACACCAAGCAGTTTGAAGTTCTTCTTTTACGGCGCGGAACCGATCCGGTGACACTTCATGCAGTCGCTTCAGCATATGTTTGGTGAAATTGAACTGCGAGAAATCGACTTCTTTGTACACCGTCTCAAGCAACGCTGATGGTTTTAGAAACCGGTCATTGCGACGGGGATGTACCGTATAGAACCGATTCGACATGTTTCGAGGACTGACAATTTGAACCACACTGATCGCTGATTGGTCGCTTATTTCACACATGAACGTGTCATGCGCCAACACATCAACACCGGCATTCAAGCAGCCAAAATTGACGCATGCAGTGCCCAATTCATCTTCGATCAGATCTGCAAATGGTCGTTCAACAAATTTTCCGTACGTATTTGTTCCGCCAAAGAACGCGACAAACGGCTTGTCTAAATCGCGTTTCGGTCCACGAAAACGTAACTTTGATGCCCCATACCGACACGGCAGGTAGTCAAGGCCCCCCGGCCCCATCGTATCAAAACTCATGATACCCACTCATATTTACTCACCCTGTTTAGGGAATCGCATACAGACCTTAAGATTAGCTGAATCTTGCATTTTTCTTAGATACGTCCAAATACCTCAAACTGTTGATGTGCCCTTGCAGATGGGCGCTCCGGCCCCCTAATGTGCGCTAGAAAAGGAGCCAACGTATGGACATCAAATCGATTGGAATCGTCGGCGCAGGCCAAATGGGCAACGGCATCGCACATGTTATGGCATTAGCGGAATACGACGTCATTCTTAACGATGTCAGCTCCGATACTCTTTCCGCAGCGATTGCATCCATCCAATCGAACCTTGATCGTCAGGTCAGTCGTCAAAAGATCACCGAAGCCGACAAAGTTGCCGCTCTTGCCCGCATCCGCACAACGCAAGAGCTTGCTCAGCTTGGGTCAAGCGATCTGGTCATTGAGGCCGCGACTGAACGTGAAACCGTCAAGCAGGCAATCTTTGAAGATTTGTTGCCGCACCTCAAACCACATACAATTTTAACATCAAATACATCGTCGATTTCGATCACTCGACTTGCCAGCCGGACGGACCGACCTGAAAAATTCATGGGCTTTCACTTCATGAATCCTGTGCCCGTGATGCAATTGGTGGAATTGATCCGTGGTATCGCGACGGACGAAGAAACGTTTAAATCCTGCGAGGCTGTCGTTGCCCGCTTAGGCAAAACCTCTGCCAGCGCAGAGGATTTTCCGGCCTTCATCGTGAATCGCATTCTCATGCCAATGATTAACGAAGCCGTATACACCCTGTACGAAGGGGTCGGGTCGGTTCAATCGATCGACAGCTCGATGCGTCTTGGTGCAAACCATCCGATGGGCCCGCTGGAGTTGGCCGATTTTATCGGTCTGGATACATGTCTTGCCATTATGAACGTGCTTCATGACGGTCTGGCAGACACGAAATACCGCCCCTGCCCTCTTTTGACAAAATACGTTGAAGCAGGATGGCTTGGTCGTAAAACACAACGCGGCTTTTACGATTATCGTGGCGAAACACCAGTTCCGACGCGTTAGTCTTTCAAAGCCAACGTGTGTTCACGCAACCACGCCATGAAACCGCGTGGATCATCGCTCCATTCCCGGACCTTCTCATCCGGCAATGGATGGCCCACAATCGGAGCCTGAGGCTTGTTTGTCGAATTCACGATCTCATGCAACAACAAGCCTTGGCGCAACATGGGCGAGATCTTATTGGCAATCTGGTACGCCCTGCTGTTCGCACCCGGAAATTTCATTGGCACAACGGTTGCACCTGAACGTCGGATCAATTGAGCCGTAAAAACGTTCCACTCTTCTTCGACCGCTGGTCCGAACCAGGTTTCCGACGACGCAACAACCCCAGACGGGAACAAGGCAACAACGCCACCTTCTTTCAAATGCGCCAATGCTTTGGCTCGCATTTCGACGCCTTTGCGCTGCGCATCTTTCTCATGCGGAAACGGCACCGGGATCATATAGCTGCCTGCAACATCATCGATGGCCGTCAACAAAGAGCGCGTCAAAATTCGGTAATCTGGCCGCACCCGACCAATCAGATCGGCAAAGATCATCCCGTCAACCATTCCATGCGGATGATTGGCCACGACGATAACCGGGCCTTCTTTTGGGATACGTTGCAGTTGTTCGTCAGGCGTCAGCAGGTCGATCCCCATAACGTCCAGACAAGCCCGCCAAAACCCTTGCCCGCGCGGTGCTCCTGCACGTTCAAACTTGCGGATCAGACGAATAATGGTGAGCTTTCCCGTGAACGCTTCAATGACGCGAATAAAGAAAGCTTTCCGCGGGTCTTCAAACGTGGACGCATAGCTCAGGCTGCGTCTGTCATACTTGGCAAACGAAACCTTTTCCTCAGCATGAGTCGTAGTCAAATTTTGTGTGCCGTCCACCAATTGATGCTGTCCCTGCATCTGCAGCCGCCCATTCGGGTCAGGCTTTTTCGCCGAATTTATTTGCAACCAAAGCCTCTAGAGCATCAGCAAGTGCATCCGCCTGAGATCCGGTAGTTTCGATTTTAATAAATGTTCCTTTTGATGCTGCCAACATTAAAAGGCCCATTATGCTGTCACCAGAAGCAAACTGCCCATCTTTCGTGACGTCACAAGATGCATCAAACTGTTCGACAACTTCCACGAGCTTAGCAGAGGCCCGCGCGTGCAACCCTTTTTCATTTACGATCTTCAGCGTACGTGTTGCCATTTTTTTGTCTCACCCCAAAACGCCTTCCGTCACACCGTGTCTCCGACGTTTTGGCTGTCTATGTATTTCTTGCCCGCATCCAAAGAGGCGCGAACAGCCTCTGGAACAGCAAGATGACGGCTTTTGGCAAGCTTAATCAACATCGGTAGGTTCGCACCGTACAGAATTCGCCGGTTCTGTGGCTTACACGCCCTTAATGACAGGTTTGAGGGTGACCCACCAAACAGGTCAGTGACAACGACAACACCCCCACCTTCATCGACCTCGTCGGCGGCTTCGCAAATCTCGGTCTGTTTGAGGTCACGGTCATGTGCTGGTTCAATCGCAATGGCGCGCACCCCTGATTGAACGCCAACGACGTGTTCTATTGCAGCAAGATATTCACTCGCGAGCCCGCCATGAGCTACAATGACTATTCCAATCACTCTTTGGACTTTCTGTGCGCGACCCGCGCGTTCATTTCTCTGTGTCTAGTTGACACCCGCCAGCCCTTATCTGCAAGGGCTGCAGCAAGAGTTTCTGCAAGTGCAACAGAACGATGTTGTCCGCCAGTGCAACCAAACGCGATGGAAAGGTGCGATTTCCCCTCATGCTTGTGCGCGGGCAGCAAAAACAAGCATAGCGAGCGGACTCGTTCTTCGAATTCAGCATAACGCGAATCTTCAGCAATATATTCCTGCACTGGTGTGTCGGTTCCATTTAATCCACGCAATTCCGGCTCCCAATAAGGATTTCTTAAGAAACGGCAATCAAAAACCATATCAACTGCACCGGGGACGCCACGCTTGTACGAAAAACTTTGGATTGAAATGGCCATTAGGCCTGCGTCGCTGGCCGCAAAATACGTTTCAATTTCCGCGCGCAATTCGTGGATGTTGGTTCCGGACGTATCGATCCGCAAATCTGCCCGCTCTCGTAACGGGGCCAACAAATCGATTTCACGGGCGATTGCGGCCTCAAGCTGCCCTTCTTCGGCCAGTGGGTGCCTTCGTCGCGTTTCGGAAAACCGCTGCAATAAAACTCGGGTGTCGCAATCCAGGTAAAGCAATTCGGGTTGAATATTGAATTTTGCGGCCATCAAGCTCAACGCGTCTTCAACGGCCCGAACCGAAAAATCTCGCGTACGCGGATCGATCCCCAAGGCCAATGGCCTTTCTGGTGCAGGCGTTTCAAGCAATGGCTCTAGCAACCGCAACGGCATATTATCGATGACCTCATAGCCGCTGTCTTCAAGCGCTCTGATCGCACTGGACCGCCCCGCTCCCGATGGCCCAGTAACTAAAACTATGCGCCGGTCCATTTTGCACCCTTATCGGTCATTGATCACATGCACGTCCTGACTTGAGATATTGTAGAATCGCTGCAGGGAAAGCTGTGGTTTCAGATTTGTGAAGACATGGCACCATATGACCAAGAAGTTCTTTATAGTGCTTTTCAGGCAAACGCAGCGTTTCAGTTTCAGACAAATCGACCACAAGCTTGAGCTCTGCACGCGCCACAAAGTCTGCCGTCAGAATACCAACCCCGCGCGCTTCGATCATTCCCGCAATTTGGTCTGGGGCACAAGCCCAAAGGCAATCATTGTCAGAACGCAACTCCACACGATCATCGCTGATCAATTGCGCCCCTCGAGACATGAGTTCTAAAGCCAAGGAAGACTTCCCTGCCCCCGCTGGACCCACGATCATTGCCGCACGATTTGAAAGAACGATAGCCGTCGCGTGGACGATCACGACAACTTAAACCGGTAGACCCACGACAAAGCGCGCGCCCAAAGGTTCAGACGTAATATCCGCGTCAGTTGGACGGATGTTTTCGGCCCAGATCACACCGCCATGCGCCTCAACGATTTGTTTCGAGATCGCCAGACCAAGACCAGAGTTATTGCCAAAATGCTCTTCTGGTCGCTGGCTGTAAAACCGTTTGAAGATCTTCGTCAAGGCTTGATCTGGAATTCCGGGCCCGGTGTCTTCGACAACAACCAACACACGGTTTTGGCGCTTGCGAATCCAGACCCGAATGGCATCGCCATCTTCGCAAAAAGACGTCGCATTGGTGATCAGATTGACAAATACCTGTGCCAGTCGCGCCTCAAGCCCATGAACAGTTATCGGCGACTTTGGCATATCAGTAATGAAATCGATGCCGCGTGCGCGCGCATCTTCGCCCAAATATTGGCTAAGCGTGTCAACCATCTTGAGCAGATCGAACGGTTCTTCTTCTTCCTTCACCAGCTCACTATCAAGGCGAGAGGCGTTCGAAATATCACTTACCAGCCGGTCCAACCGACGCACATCATGTTCAATCACGTCCAGCAATTTCGCCCGTTGTTCATCCTTTTTGATCATGCGCAGCGTGCCGACAGCGGACCGCAGCGATGCCAAAGGATTCTTAATTTCATGGGCAACATCAGCAGCAAACTGTTCGTTGCTATCGATGCGATTATACAGTGCGGACACCATGCCCCTCAAGGCACCAGACAACCAACCAATCTCGTCAGGACGGGCGGTCAAATCTGGGATACGGATACGCCCCGGATTGACCTTGCGCGAATTTTTATCGCGCCCAAGTTCGGCAGCCTGGGCCAGATCAGCCAGCGGATTGGCGATCGTTGAGGCCAAGACCAGACTAAGCCCAACGGAAACCAACGTCGCAATGACAAACATTTGCAAAACGCGTTCACGGCCGACACGAACAAGCCCATCAATTTCACCGGATGCGCTGGTGATCGCGACAACGGCGACGGGACGATCCCCCTGCAATACCGGCGTCACGACATTGAACAAGGTGCCGCCAGCTATGTCCAATCCATCCCCAAGACGTGTACCGTCCTGGATCGCTGAATCAACGCGGGCGCGCAACTGATCTTCTACAGATTGCGAAGGTTCTTCATCGTCATTTGCAAAGGGCGAAGAAACCCATTCCCAAATCCAAGTCAAAGTGTCCGTGAGTACAGCACGATCCTCGGAAATTTGGCGATGGACACCACTATCCATTGCATCAATGGCGCGACCGACCAACTGACCTTTCAAATCAAAGACGAACACTTCGATCCCGTTACGCAGATCTATGCTGTCCAGTGTCGCCGGGACATCCATGCCCTGACCCGTTGCAATATTGACCGGAATTGTCTCAGACATGCTTGCTTCAAAAACATCGGCAATAAGTTCGGCTTCACTCACAAGCGCATTGATACGTTGTATCGCCAGACCGTCTCGGGTCGAATTTAAGTACAGAATACCTGCGGCCATGACATTTAGGGCAAGCAGATTGAATGTGATGATTTTTCGCGCAAGGGGCGACGCGCGGAGCGAAAAAAGTCCGCGTTTCGCCCGACTATCGCGCAATTCCGCTGTGGCTGCCGCCTCAGGCGTAACCCAATCCTCTCCGAGGACCACGCCACCTTCACGTGGCGTTTGTGCGGACGAATCCCGCAAACGAACTACCTTATATCAATTCACAACGCGTCGTTATTCTTCGTTGTAGCGATAGCCAATCCCATACAACGTCTCAATTGCGGAAAATTCATCATCTACGCTGCGCATTTTCTTGCGAAGTCGCTTGATGTGGCTGTCGATTGTCCGATCGTCGACGTAAACTTGGTCGTCATAGGCGACATCCATCAACTGGTCTCGGGATTTAACAAAACCTGGACGTTGAGCCAACGCTTGCAGCAGCAAGAATTCAGTCACGGTCAACGACACATCCAAACTTTTCCAACTAACGGCGTGACGCAGCGGGTCCATCCGCAGCTCACCACGTACCATTACTTTGGTTTCTTCCGTTTCCGGGACACCTTCCCCGGTGGTCGCTTCTTGACGACGTAGCAATGCGCGAATGCGTTCCACCAAAAGACGTTGCGAAAACGGCTTCTTTACATAATCGTCCGCACCCATCCGCAAACCGAGCACTTCGTCGATTTCGTCATCTTTCGACGTGAGAAAAATAACTGGCATTGCCGATTTTTGGCGCAACCGCTGCAACAGATCCATTCCATCCATGCGCGGCATTTTGATATCCAGAACGGCCATATCCGGCAGCTTCTTGTTAAACGCATCAAGCGCGGCTTGCCCATCGTTGTATGTCTCGACTTCGAAACCTTCGGCCTCAAGTGTCATAGACACTGAAGTCAGAATGTTCCGGTCGTCATCTACCAACGCAATCCTAGACATTGCTTGTATCCTTTTCGATGCTCGAATTTTTAAACTACCATCCGGCTTTTGGCAGAACGAATCAACAAAGTTGTGCGTTTCGTGATCATCTATGCACCGGAATTCCCCTACAAACGCCTTAATGATTGCTAAATTGCCGCACTTTTGTCCGCCGTAAGACGGTTAACGGCCATCTCGTGGGTCATTGTTCGCCGTGGTTGCGCTAACTCGAAGATGGTGGCGCTAACGCTTGTCTAGGCACCTGTTCAGCAGACAAATCAGCGTGTTATGCCTTTTCTTGAGACGTCGTTTTGACATCCAAAACGACATAATTTTCGCGATTATTTAGGAGAAGCGAAATGACGCAAGGGCGTGTAAACCCGAATTTCCAGCTTGAAGATCAAGGGATCGAAGGACTGGGTAGCGTCTATTATAACTTGATCGAACCAGACTTAATCCAAGAGGCCCTTTCGCGGAATGAGGGCCAATTGGGTCAAGGTGGTACTTTCTTAGTTACAACCGGGACATTCACTGGGCGGTCGCCCAAAGACAAACATGTCGTGAAAACCGACAGTGTCGCGGGTAAAATCTGGTGGGACAACAACGCAGCCATGTCGCCCGAAGGTTTTGACCTGCTTTATGCTGACATGTTGGATCACATGAAAGGGCGGGACTATTTTGTTCAGGACCTTGTTGCCGGAGCGGATCCAACACACGCAATCAACGTCCGAATGGTCACCGAAATGGCGTGGCACGGTTTGTTCATTCGTCACATGTTGCGTCGCCCTGAACGCGAAGACCTTGATGATTTCACAGCGGACTTCACCGTAATCAATTGCCCCGCCTTCCAAGCGGATCCAGAACGCCACAACTGTCGTTCGGGAACCGTGATCGCGATGAATTTTGATCGCAAGGTCATCTTGATCGGCGGAACAGAATACGCTGGGGAAAACAAAAAATCGGTCTTCTCTCTCTTGAATTACCTGCTTCCAGAAAAAGGCGTGATGCCGATGCACTGTTCGGCAAATCATGCGCCAGGCAACCCAGTGGACACCGCAATTTTCTTTGGCCTGTCTGGGACGGGAAAAACTACGTTATCGGCTGATCCGTCTCGGGTGCTAATCGGCGATGACGAACATGGGTGGTCAAAACGCGGAACGTTTAACTTTGAAGGCGGGTGTTACGCCAAGACCATCAACCTCAGTGAAGAAGCCGAACCCGAAATCTATGCCACAACGGCAAAATTCGGCACGGTCATTGAAAACATGGTGTTCGACAAGGACACAAAGGAACTGGACTTCAAAGACGACAGCCTGACCGCCAATATGCGTTGCGCTTACCCTTTGCATTACATTTCTAATGCATCTACGTCAGCGCTTGGCGGGCACCCTAAGAACATCATCATGTTGACATGCGATGCATTTGGCGTGTTGCCCCCAATCGCGCGCCTAACGCCAGCACAGGCTATGTACCATTTCCTGTCAGGCTTTACGTCAAAAGTTGCAGGTACTGAACGCGGAGTGACAGAACCGGAACCCACCTTTTCAACATGCTTTGGCGCTCCGTTCATGCCGCGCCGTCCTGAGGTATACGGCAACCTGCTTCGTGAAAAAATCGCACAGCATGGTGCAAGCTGTTGGCTGGTCAACACCGGATGGACCGGCGGTGCTTATGGAACAGGGTCGCGTATGCCGATCCATGCTACCCGTACGCTTTTGTCAGCGGCTTTGGACGGAACGTTGATCAGCGGTCAATTCCGCAAAGACGAAAATTTTGGATTTGACGTTCCAGTCAGCGTTCCAGGTGTTCCTGATATCCTTTTGGATCCGCGTCGCACTTGGGATGATGGCGCCGCGTATGACAGACAAGCGGCCAATCTGGTCGATATGTTCTCGAACAACTTCGAACAATATCTGCCGCACATCGATGAAGACGTGCGGGCCGCAGCTATCGGTTAGATATCGCTTTTATGCCGGGACGGCCTGTTGAACGAGGTCCGCGACTGGCATATCCAGCATATATGCAGCGTCGGTCCGGCTGAGGTAAGTCAAAAACGCCTCAGCCGGATCGTCTTTTCCTTCGCGATACCAAAGCAACGCACCTGGCTCGTTGTGCATATATCCCATGCGTTCCGCAAAACCTTTGAACGCAACCGCACGCAGCATAAATCCATAGACCCAGTCCGGATCCCACCGCCGTATCACTTCCAATAGGCCAGTTCTTGCCAAAACGGTGGACAGGCCACTGCCGCGGTACGTCCCTTGCTCCGGGGCCATCCAGACCTCTCCGTGATACACAACGTGACCCTCAATCATATGAGAACCTGGGGTTGCACGAAATCGCGACCGCTTGAAATCGATGTCTTTAACTGGCGGAGGAAACATCCGGAAATTTTTGAGCAAGAATCCGCTCAAAGGACGACCATGCAGGTCAACAGCTTTCGCCGCCTGCGTGTGAATCAGTTGCCCATCATCATTCCAGCCCGTCAACCAAAACGCCTTGTTTTCTGTCAACGTTTGGTGGGCCGGATCGAAGGGATATCCCAAGACTTGCATCGGTCTGTGTTCGGCAATAATTTCCTTATATTCTTGGAAATCGGAGCCAATACGAACTTCGAGTCCGTGCTCTCGCAAGATGCTTCGGCTTGTCGCGATAAATGCCGCAGCATCATTGGCAAATTGGAATGACATTCGGCTCTCCTAAGTGACGTTAACCACTAAGGTAAGCTAAAAAATCCCTGAATGCTCGAATTTTGCATAAAGCACGCAATACGTCTTGGCCGTTTGCCCGTCACCCTTCGTTTACTGCGTTCGAAATCTCCTCAAGTTTAAGCTCCACAGCCTTCAGTTTTGGCTGAGTTTTCAGTATTTCTTCCATCAAGTTTTCGTCATCCAAACCAAAAATTTTCAGATCAGATTTTGGTGTTATCATCGACAGAACGGCGGCTGATCCGTCAGGAAACCGCCCGCCCATCATAAGGCGTTGATATTTGACAGGGTACGCCGGCCCACCTTCGGTTTTGGGCATATATGTAAAGACATAGTCCAGCCGTGAGGATTGCGTGGCCTCAACCCTGTGAAAGGCTTCGTCCAGCATCACCGCAAATTCCTCACCTGCAGGCATCCGTCTTAACGGCCTACCGATACTGGATCGCGCAAAATCTTTGCCAAACCATGCAACATAATAGGATTGCTCACCGAACTCCGTACAAACCCAACCTGCGGCCGTATGGCGAAACACAATCAAAAACGGGCGGACATGCGTCATCAGCTTGTTTTCGATTTCACCACCCGACATTGCCCATGCACGGAAAGCTTCGCGAATGAGCTCGTTGTCATCGTTGATCCAAATTTCACTGAGCGGCTGCTCTTGTTGAAAAAAGACCCAATCATCCTTTTGCGCCGTAAGATGTTGCAACCCGTCTGCCATCGTGATCTCACGATTCAGCCACGCTTTGCCGCGCGCCAACAAAAGTTTTGCTTCGGGTAATGCCGCCTCACCTTCAGTCGTAAGTTCGTACCTACGATCCTGCACCGAGAATAGCGGGACGCCCATTGATTCTTCTAATTGACCGATATGCCGGCGCACTGTTTGTCGCGTGCTTCCCAATTCATCGACAGCGTGAGACAGATTCAGGCTATTGGCCAATGTAACGAATGATCTCATCATTTCGTACAAAAGCGGGTGCTGAGGTGTCTTTGTATTTATTTTTTCGCTGTCAAACATGATTCAATGGGTGATTAATGCACCAGCATGGTTACACAAATCACCCATCAATGCAACATCTATGGTTGAAAAAAGATTAAATTCACTCAATTGCAAGGATTCTCAAATTCTAGGAAAACTGGTGTCAGTTAAACCTGGAGGTGTTAGTAAATGTCGCATCCTGTAGATGTTCATGTTGGTCGTCGCTTGAAGCAAATCCGTACACTGCGTCGTATGTCGCAAACTGATGTTGCTCGGAAACTCAATCTTTCGTTCCAACAAATTCAGAAATATGAAATTGGTTCCAACCGCATTGCCGCAAGCCGTTTGTTCGATTTATCAAAGATTCTGGGGGTTCCGACGTCTTATTTCTTTGAAGGCTTGAATGGTGATGCCGATTCCAGAAGCATGGATCGAGGTCTGGACATCGTTACCGCCTTGGCGGCGATCGATGACGATAAGATCAAGTCACGTATCTTAACGTTTATCGAAGACGTGTCTGGTCTGACCGTAGCGCGCAGCGCTTAACCAATAGCTAATCGTCGAAACGTTTTGAGCACGTAAGAAATGTTAATCGAGTAGTAATTTCGACGACGTTAGCCTGATCGCAAACTTAGGTTGGGCTAATACCTAAATTTTAAATAACCGAAATTTGTGGTCGGTTCGGGGTGCAATTATTTAGTTGCAGCAATCCCCCGAACCGACAAATTTCACTCAGAGCAGCTGAACCAGCTCTCCGACAAAAACCAAACAGCATAATGCAATCCCGGTCCACTCAGGCCAACCCTCTGATACGCGTCCCATGCGCCCGCGGTCCCCATTCAAGCTTAAAGTGCCGATTCTTTTGACGACTCCGGCCAGGATAAACCCCGTTTTATGACCCAATCGCTTGGTTGTTTCCAATAACTTTCAACAAACCTCGCGCAGCGAATCGCCGCTCTTAACGTAAGATTAAGAAAGATTTAACGCCACAAACGAATAATTATTGCGCTGCACCTGCAAACACTCTAGATCATGACTACGGAGTTCACAGAACAAGTATAATGGCGCATGACGGACAAAAGATTGAATTGGATGCGACAGTGATTCTTTCTGATTTGCTGAACCTGACCCGTGATGCCCTGCCCGCAGTGGATGATATTGTCGCCCGGGCAACTGTGGCGGTCAGAACCATGGTTTCCAAAGACGGGCGCGTGTCCGGGCAATTGATCGAACAGCATCAAACTGCTGCACATGGATTGGCTTGGATCGCCACATACGCCCAATCTCTGCATGAAATGCAAAAGTGGGCCGACAAACTGGCCGCCGAAGATCGCTTTGGTGAGATCGAGGCCCTGATTCATCAGATCGCCTTTGGCGAATACCTCTGGCAAATCTATGGCGGCATCCAGATGAACCAGGGCGAAGTGCTGCGCCTTCAGGATGTGGGCCTTACCCAAGACGACATGCGCGCGTTAACCACGCCTGCAGTCATGTCGTTGACACAGAACGCAAACACTCAGGCCGCACGCGTTCGTCTTGTAGACCTGATGCAAGATCAATTTGGCAATACAATGTTTGGGTCAAGTGGGCTGGACGAAGAACTGGAAATGATCCGCGATCAGTTCCGCCGTTATGCTGTGGAAAAAATCGAACCTCACGCCCATGACTGGCATTTAAACGACGACCTGATTCCGATGGAGACCATCCAAGAACTTGCCGAAATGGGGGTTTTTGGTCTGACGATTCCCGAAGAATTTGGTGGATTCGGCCTGTCCAAAGCATCGATGTGTGTTGTGTCCGAAGAACTTTCGCGTGGGTATATTGGCGTTGGATCACTGGGCACGCGTTCGGAAATCGCAGCCGAGTTGATCATGGCCGGCGGCACGGATGCGCAAAAGCAAAAATGGCTGCCGCGCATTGCGAGTGCTGAGACATTGCCGACGGCTGTCTTTACCGAACCGAACACTGGATCCGACCTTGGCAGCCTTCGAACACGGGCGACCAAAGACGCGAATGGGAATTACAAAGTCACTGGAAACAAAACGTGGATCACCCACGCCGCGCGGACACACGTGATGACATTTCTTGCCCGCACAGACCCTGAAACGTCTGATTACAAAGGACTTTCCATGTTTCTGGCCGAAAAGACACCCGGCACAGATGACGCCCCCTTTCCAACCGAAGGCATGACCGGCGGCGAAATCGAGGTTTTGGGATATCGGGGCATGAAGGAATACGAACTGGCCTTTGATAACTTCCACATTAAAGGGGAAAACCTGCTGGGCGGCGAGGAAGGCAAAGGGTTCAAACAGCTGATGGAAACGTTTGAATCCGCCCGAATTCAAACCGCTGCCCGCGCCATTGGTGTCGCGCAATCCGCGCTTGATCTGTCCATGCAATACGCCCAAGATCGCAAGCAATTCGGTAAATCTCTGATCGAATTTCCACGCGTTGCCAATAAGTTAGCGATGATGGCCGTGGAAATCATGGTCGCACGTCAGCTTACCTATTTCTCGGCTTTTGAAAAAGACGAGGGACGCCGCTGTGATGTTCAGGCGGGTATGGCCAAGCTGTTGGGCGCGCGTGTCGCGTGGACGGCGGCGGACAATGGATTGCAGATACATGGCGGCAACGGGTTTGCCCTTGAATACAAAATCAGCCGTGTTTTATGCGACGCCCGCATCCTGAACATTTTTGAAGGCGCCGCCGAAATTCAGGCCCAAGTCATCGCCCGCCGCCTTTTATCTTAACGCACCGTGCGCAGGGGTAAGGCGCCCTAAAGCCAGCCTTTGCGCCCCAAAGCCATCTTTCAAATCCCGCCATAACGCGGGTTTTCCGGCCCTTTATCGTCAAAGCCAGCTTTCAACGCTCAAGGCTGGCTTTCGCAATATTCAACAGCCTTTACACCTTGTTCATACCTCGCTTGCGTTAACCTTTGCCGCACAGAGTTAACGAAATCATCATACTCTGACCGGTGCGCCTTCAAGCCTGTTGCCGCTTTCGGGATATATTTGCGTATTGAATTCGTTCAACTCAAAATTGAGGCTTGAAAGCTGTAAGACGAACTTTCATGTTGGACGTAGCGAAAGTGCAGTCCGACCCTAATGTTCCATATGTCCAGCCTTGTGCTGATGTCTGCTTTGGTGACTAGGGCTGTTTAACGGTAGCTATAACAAAAAGCATAAACTAGACGATTTCGAAAAAGCGGGGCTGTTTGGCTTGGACAAACTGTGTGATCCTCTGGCTTTTGCAATGTACGCCCGACTGAATGGGGAACATGATGACCAAATCTATTCTGCTAACTGGTGCGAGCCGTGGCATTGGCCATGCAACGGTAAAGAAGTTCACGCAAGAGGGGTGGCGCGTTCTGACCTGCTCGCGTCAGGCGTTCGATGACAATTGTCCTTGGCCGGGTGGGAAAGAAAACCATATCCAGCTTGATTTGTCCGATCCAGCAGACACGATAAATGCAGTCGAGATCATTCGAGACCGTCTGGACGGTGAGCTGCATGGTTTGATCAACAACGCGGGTGTGTCGCCCAAGGGGCCTGATAATACACGACTGAATACAATGAATACCGACCTCATGGACTGGGGAAAGGTGTTTCATGTTAATTTCTTTGCGCCCGTTGTCCTGTCCCGAGGTTTAAAGCAAGAACTTATGGAGGCCAAAGGGTCCATCGTAAATGTGACTTCAATTGCTGGGTCTCGCGTGCATCCGTTTGCTGGTGCCGCCTATGCAACATCAAAGGCAGCACTTGCCGCCCTGACACGGGAGATGGCGCATGATTTCGGGCCATTCGGTGTCCGTGTTAACGCAATTGCACCGGGTGAGATCGAAACATCCATTTTGTCCCCCGGCACCGAAAAAATTGCAGAAAAATTGCCTTTGCAACGGATGGGCAGCCCCGACGAAGTTGCGGACGTGGTTTTCTTTTTATGTTCGGACGCATCCTCGTATGTCAGCGGTACAGAGATCGAGATCAATGGCGGGCAACATGTTTAAATAGACAGGTCTTTCTGTCGGGGGTTGAAGTAAAGGCATGTTTATTCTGTCGTTGCGATTGGATTCGTTCAGGCGATTTGGGTCTAAGACCGCGCCGTTCTGAACCTGCTGTCGCAGTTCACGCGGCGCGCAATTGCTGCGTTTAATGTTATTCCGTGTGGGTTCTGACTAGAGAGGCGTACCGGCAAAGCCGTTATCGGGTGCTGCGACTGGGGGGCGATGTTCTGGGCAAACAGGGCGTCGGTTTAAACCGACACCCCAAGAGTTGCATGTCACTAATTGGAACGCTTGGGTCGCAAAGGTGATCTTTGCGGTATTGCGCTATGCGGCGGGTTTTTTCCGGCGTTTGACGGCCGCAACACCGGCCAGTCCGGTCAGCAGAAATAGACCGCCTGCAGGAAGAGGGACTGAGCTGACGGGCGTTGCGGTGAAAGTCGCCGTTCCTGTCGAACCTATGGAGTTAAACACTAGATCAGTCTCCGATGCGGAACCTAAAATTTCGCCAGCAAGATTGAAAAAACTTAACGAGTCTAAAAACCCAGTGCCGTTGTTTCCCAAGGCGAATGGATCTTCGGAGAAGTCCGCAAATGTGAGGTCCCCGTCCGTGAATTCAAAGCTATTGATCGCGATGACATCAGGGATCAGCCCGGAATACACGTCGAACGCCCCGTTAAAATCAAAGCTTGTCGCCGACTGGGTGCCAACCACTTCGTCATCCAGACCAAAAAATTTGCCCGAAACTGCGCCAAAACTAAAATCCAAATTTATAGGTACCGCCACTGCAGGTGCAGCCATGGCGAGCGCGAATGCGGCCGCTGCGAATATTGTTTTCATAGTCATAAATTTCTCCAGTTAATAAATATCTCAACTGTCTTAAGTGAATTTGTGGTCATCTGACCTCAGGTCAGCGCTAAAATACCCACGTCCTCCACATGAAAGAGAATAGCACGCTTTACGATTTGAGCGCAAAATTTGGCGAAAGTTCTATCTTCGCCCAGAGCTGACCGCAGAGGGCGCTATATTTTGTGCATTCGTTTTCTTAGCATTCGGCCGCCATGTCCTGGCGCGAATGGAAACAAATTCCCAAGCAAGTTTGTGTCGCTAAACCCGCATAGCTGACTGCCATGTTTTGCTCAGCGAATGTCTTCAAAGAGCCCATAGCTACCATCGCTAGCGAACGTTTCAGTCCTCGAACGGAAACGCGTCTGAGCTTCTCAGACCTCGCACGAAGGCCTTAAAGTTGGGTGCGACAAATTTGATCTGGTAGTCGTTCTCTTGATCAACATGAACCACAGTTGGCTCGCCACCGTCCCGAAGAGTCCTGTAATCGAGGCAAAGCATGTCGTGGCCTGCCGAAGGGCAGTTGGCAAAGTAAACACCTATTGGCGGGTAGCCCCACTCCTTCATCATGAATTGACTGCCAAGCTCTCCGCACAGCGAGTACGTTGGTTGCCGATCAATCGCAGAAATCCCAGTTTTCGCAACGTGATCGTCGGCCCAAGAGTTACCTCTGCAGTTGCGTGGCATGTGTTATTGGGTGTTCCGCCATTCTGAAAACTCATCAAATCTACGTAGCTTTTGGGAAGTTGATATCCCAACTCCCGTTCTACCGACGCAATCGACTCTGGCTGCAACAATTCGCCCCTGTAGTTGTCGCGTTCATAGTCCCCACCCGACCAGAAATCACTCAAATCGAAATCACCAAAGACCTTCATCCAAAAAACCTCCTCTGCCCAAAATGATGACGCACCTCTATAGATTAACCTCCGTCAGAGGATCAACATGCGGATGGCAGCTTTGCCCGCGCTACCGACCTCGACACAAATCCCGTTACAGATCCACACAAGCTTGACGTGAACGTCCGCTTTGTCCGGCGCTGCTTTGGATCGGTTTGTGAAAATCGTTGGACCGGACCCTGAGGCTCGGGTCAGTGCGACATCGTATGGCGATGCGCAGCGCACAGAAAAACCGGGGCTTGCATGAACGTCGGGTTCGAAAAACCGCATCCAGCAAGATCAAGAACATCCTTGAAGTTGCGCACAACGTCGGTGCAATTAACCTTGGGCGTAAAACTCGATAGGATCCAACGACGCTTCGGCGGACCCAAGCAGATTTTCCGACAACATGGCATGCACAACAGCGTCCGACATAAACACGCAGCCTTGGCCCATGTCCCAAACCGAATGCGTCTCTAGTTGAAACGCCTGATAAGCCCTGTGTTCCCGAAAGAACATTCTGCCACGCCCTGGCAGTTCGATTTGGCGATGTGGACCGCTACGCCCTGTCCAGCTCAGCCCCGGGATTTCCTCCAAAATCGCCTTTGGTGCAGTAAGGACACCAAAACCAACCGCATCCTGGCGAACCTTCGTGAGCTCCACATCCTCATAAATCACCGCTTTAGTGAACAGATGCGCACCGCCCAAAACCTCCTGCACGTGGGGATTGGCAAAAATACAGCCACCAAAGGAAAAGAACCGGTATGCGGGCAGGTCGTCATCCAGGTAAAACTGGTATTCGTCTTGTGTGTCCCCCCGGCACACAACGTCAAAGTCGCCGGAATAGGACCGGGAATGCAAATCGCCAATTGTTACGGCCCACCCCCGACCAACAGACCGATGCGTCTGGCGCAAATCCTGTGGAGAGCCGGGCGCCGCGCGCGTATCGTCCTCTGAAATCGCCTCGATGGGGATCGCATTCCACCCACGCAACGCATCAGCCGCCGCCAGCGCATCATGCACCTGATCTGACAGATACACCTGATCCACTCCGCAAAACCGGTCCGGTAAATCATTGCTTCCCGTTTTTCGCCCGTCCCCGCACCATAGATGTGCGCCATCTACGTCGGATTGATGGCAGTACAAAACCGGGGGCGTCTTGGGTGGTGTTTTTGAGTATAAAACATCGAGCGCATTCGATCGGTCTTCCAGAATTGGATTCATCTGGCGCAGGAAGTCGATGACAAACCAACGCCCCGGCAATGTTTTCTTGTCGTCCGTCTTCCCAAACAGAATGCGCGTTTCCACAAAGACGGCATCCTCACCGACCAGCAGAACCAAAATGTCGCGCACTTTTTCGCTGACAATCATGTATTCAGTGAATGGGCCCTTGGATAGCACATCGAATGTGATCTCATCCGTGATCGGGTGGCGCAGATTATCAATCCCCCGCCCAATACGGGCGTCGAAATGGTCCGGGAAGATGTCCAGAGCGGTCCCGCCCGAGCTGCGCAAAGGGGACACCTTACGATTCATCCAACCTTCAAAGTCGCTTCTGTGCGGATGCTCAAATGGCACACTGACAGAGACGAATGGACCATCCAGATTTTTATTCAATAGAAACGGCATAATTTTCGATACTTGCTGTTTTGCAATTAATTCAATTTCTAAGTTTTGGCTCATCAGTCTTGCATGGATCAGACCGTAAATGGACTAGACTATCAATCTTTGATGGAAGTTTTGCCCGTACGCGGCCGTTCAATCGTTCTGCTTTGAAGGCAACTTTGTCCCGCAGGATGCGGCGACGCATAACGCAAAGAAAAACCGGGGCGCGAGGGCCCCGGTTTTAGGAGGAGGAGGAACTGTGGTTGATTAATTAAAAAGCTTCTTCAAGATCAGCACTTTTTTCTCTTTGCTGGAAAGCTCATGATGTTTGGACGATGCTCCGTGGCCTTTATGGCCGTGGTGCGCTTTTTGCCCATGATGCACTTTATGTCCGTGGTTCACTTTGTGTCCGTTGTGGTGGTTGCTTTGATACTTGTGTCCACTGCGCACCCGTTGTGCGCGTTTGAAACCGTGACGACCTTTGCCGTGTCCATTGTGGAATTTGTAGCCAACCAATTCGAACTGGACGTCACTTGATGTGCTCACATAACCGGCGGACCCGATGTTCTGAGGGAGGTTAGACGCAGCAGTCGAAGCCTGTGTAGAAATGGCGATGCTGGTGGCGGCAGCGGCGATCAATGTAAGTGTACGTTTCATCATCTGTCTGTCCTTTCGTGTCTCTGTTGAAACCAAGATGGGGCAGAAGTGTTGAAATAAATAGATGCTGATCCGTCACGTCTGATCACGTCGCAACAGACTGTTTCTCGATTTTCGTGAGGATTGTTACAGATTTGAGTCAGAGCGCGTTCAGGCGGATCCAGCTTAGGGCGTTGATGCAAGAGGTCGACATTTCGGGATCGGAGTCATCGACCGGAAACCAACTGCAGTGCAGCCGAGATGAGGGGTCATCTGGGTTTACGTGGAACCATTCATCGCGCACGGGAGGCTTTATGCGGCACAGTGTAAAGTGCCAGCGTTCCGTGTTCGCAATCTCGTCTGAGTGGCCTAGGGGGATGGCCGCAGTTGTTTCCAGCCCGGTTGTTTTGAACAGGTATTGTGCAGCGGTCCGCACCGGGTTGTCGCCTTGGGGGATCGTGGTTGTGACCAGATGCAGCCCGGTTTCGGGATGGCGGTATTGCAGATGGCGCAGCGGCGCGCCGTCAGGGTGCAGCACGACGGGGCAAGCTTTGTGAATCATACCCCGTTTTTCTTGAAGGGGGCCATGCCTGCGCGGGCCAGTTCGTCGGCGCGTTCGTTTTCCGGATGGCCCGCATGGCCTTTGACCCATTTCCATTCGACGGTGTGGCGTTCCTGGGCGATATCCAGACGCTGCCACAGTTCGACGTTTTTCACGGGTTTCTTGGACGAGGTTTTCCAGCCGTTTCTTTTCCAGCCAAAGATCCAGCTGGTCACGCCGTTTTTGACATAAGCGCTGTCGGTCACGACGGTGATGGTGCTGGAGCGTTCCAACGCTTCTAGGGCGTGGATCGCGGCCAGCAGTTCCATGCGGTTGTTGGTGGTGTCCGCTTCGCCGCCCTGCAATTCGCGTTCTTTTGCGATGGTGTCGCCATTCATCGCACGCAACAAGACACCCCAGCCACCGGGGCCGGGATTGCCGCTGCAAGCGCCGTCGGTATAGGCAAACAACTCAGGCATGGGCACGCAGACATATCCATTGGGCGGATGTGCCATCCAGACCCACAGTGTCGCCAAAGCTTCGATCCGTTATCGTCAAACCACGCGTGTCCAACAGCCCCTCCAATTCGTCTTGTTCATAATAGGTGTACAGCCGCCCGATTTTGTCACGGGCTTCGCCTGTTCCTAGTTTTGTTCCGATATGGAACCACCCACCGGGGCGCAATGCGCGGCATATGGCATCCAGATAACGCGGCATGTCAGTGCGGCTGGCATGAAGCAAGCTGAAATTGGCCCACACCCCATCGTAAAGATCTTCGCCTTCGATGTCGTCAAAGCTGGCGACCCGTGCTGTCACGCCATCGGCCTTTTGCGCCAAGGCTACCATTTCAGGAACCGCGTCTGTGGCAATAACGGACAATCCATGGGCCGCCATCGTTTCGGCCGCTTGCCCCGGACCGCAGCCCAGATCCAAAACATGCCCGCCTTTTGGGATACCTTCGATAAAGGCCCGCAAGGCCGGATCGATCGTGCCTCCGCGATCTGTCATCTGTTCGTATTCTTGGGCCTTCTCCGCATAAACAGACAGCGTTTCTTTATCGCTCATAGGAAAACTCCGACTGCGAGACACGCAACGACGATGGATGTCAGCAAAACACGCAAACGCATCCACCACGCCGGTGTCAGGTTCCACCGCGAAAAGGCGGCATCCAAAATCAACAGACCAACAAACCCAAAGATCAGATTTGTCCCGGCACTGATCGGCCCGCCACCTGTCATGAAAAACGCCCAGAGTGCGGGCAGCACCGACAATGCATATCCAGCCGCCGCCCGCGCACCAGTCGCCTTGGTGGCAAAGCCCCACAACACGCCGGACATAAAGCTAAGGATAACCGAGCCGTAAAACAGCTGCACATAGGGCCCGACAAAACGCGCCCCAAATGTTGTGGCCCCCCACGCTTGCAGATCCGCATTCAAATAGGTCGCAGCGCCCCAGAGAAAGGGGATCAATCCAGCAAGGCCAAGAACCAGAGGCGTGGTGGGTATTCGGGTCATATAAACTCGTGCGTTAGGGCAAAGGATTTGCGCGTCTTAAATGCGTTCAACGGCCATTCGAGCGGCCAGCATAGTAAAGATGGCGGCGAAGGTTCGGTTTAGCCAGCGCATGGCACGTTCGGATTCGATGATCCATTGACGCGCCGTGGCGGCAAACACGCCGTAGATTGCGAAAACTAGAAACGTCATGGCCATGAAGACCGCGCCCATGGTCGTCATCTCGATCTGCGCCGTGGCGGCGTTTCCGGATAAGAACGGCGGCAGCAAAGCGAGGAAAAAGATCGACAGTTTCGGGTTCAGGATATTGATCAACGCGGCCCTGCGGGCGATGCGCCACCCGGCGCTGCGTTGGGTATTGCTGGATACCGCCAGCGCGCCGTCTGAACGCAACATGTGCCACGCCAGATATAAAAGATACGCGACACCGGCGAATTTCACGACATTAAACAGCACAGCAGAGGTGTGCAGGATCGCCGCCAATCCTAGCGCGGCAGCGCAGAGGTGCGGCACAATTCCGATTGTGCACCCCAATGCGGCCCAGATCGCGGCCCGTTTGCCCTGCCCCAACCCCAGCGCCAGCGTGTACAAGACACCTGTGCCCGGCGCGATAACGACGACAAAGGTGGTCATCAGAAATTGCAGTGAAAGCATGTTGTCCCCTTCTTTCTTTCTGACCTACCCGGTCGCGGCCAAACCGGGGGCAAAGGTGACTTCGCCAACGGGTGATGCGTCGGAAAAACAAATGTATTGAATATATTTAACTGGCACATCGCCATAAGTCAGCTGGCCATTGCTGCGAAATCCGGAACTGGCATAGACATCTGGATTGCCCGTCAAAACGCATCCCGGTGCTTGCATGTCACGCAGGCGCGCAAGCCCTTCGGCGATCAAAGCGCGCCCAATGCCTTGTCTTTGATGATCCGCGCGCACGGAAATGGGACCAAGCGCATACCACCGATCCGGATGTGTACCGATAGAGGCCGGCGAAAAGGCCGCGTGACCGATGATGTCATCATCCTGCACCGCGACCAGCGAAATATGCAGATCCCCGTCGGCCCGCAATTGGCGCAGGCAGTCGGCTTCGCTGTCGTCGCTGAAGGTCATTGGTTTAAAAGCATCATAGGTCAGTTGATGCAGAATATCTGCGTCGTCGATATGTTCGTCGCGCAGGATCACGCGGTTTCGCGCAAAACACGTGGGACTTTGAATTCCACGTTCTCGACTGCGGTTTCGACCTTTTCAACGCGCACGTCGTAATGGGCGCTGAATGCGTCAACGACTTCGTTGATCAGGATTTCCGGGGCGGATGCGCCTGCCGTGATCCCGATGCTTGTGATCCCCTGCAAGGCGCGCCAGTCGATGTCTGCCGCGCGTTGCACCAGCTGCGCGTATTTGCACCCGGCGCGCGCGCCGACTTCGACCAGACGTTTTGAGTTTGAGGAATTGGGCGCACCGACAACCAGAATGGCGTCGCATTTCGGGGCCATCGCCTTGACCGCCTCTTGGCGGTTGGTGGTCGCGTAACAGATGTCTTCTTTGTGCGGTCCGACAATCGCGGGGAAGCGCGCGTTTAAGGCGGCCACGATATCTGCGGTGTCATCCACAGACAAGGTCGTTTGCGTCACATAGGCCAACTGTTCCGGGTCTCTGACCTCAACGGTTTCGACATCTGCGACGGTTTCGACCAACAGCACCTCGCCCTCTGGCAGCTGGCCCATGGTGCCAATCGTCTCGGGGTGACCTTCATGCCCAATCATGATCATTTGCAAACCATTGTCGGAATGACGCGCGGCTTCGATATGGACCTTGCTGACCAATGGGCAGGTGGCATCGACAAACACCATCTCGCGTTTGGCCGCCGCCGCAGGAACCGCCTTGGGCACGCCATGTGCCGAAAAGATAACCGGGCGATCATCGGGGCATTCATCCAGTTCTTCGACAAAGACCGCGCCTTTGTCGCGCAGATCATCCACGACGAATTTATTGTGAACGATCTCGTGGCGCACATAGACAGGCGCCCCCCATTTGCCCAGCGCCATCTCGACGATCTTGATTGCGCGATCGACACCGGCGCAAAACCCACGCGGCGCAGCAAGGTACAAGGTCAAAGCGGGTTTGGTCATAGCAGGCTCCCAAAGTCAGTCCCTAGCTAATCATTCCGGCGTGTATCGTCCAGACACACCGGGCCCACTCCTTTGATCATTTGAAGTTTCGACGACCTCTATGAGTCTCCTGGAGGTCGCGAAGAGAGGTCACGGATGTCGTCACGGCCAGACAGCGTGTTCCAAATCGACTTGAAAGCACTTTCATGAACGGCTAGGTCGGCTTTGTTGCGACCACGCAAGCGATCACCCAATGTGCGCTTGTGGAAGTGTTCGACGCTAATGCCGCAATCGATCCAGTCTTCATCTAGGTATTTGAGATGTCCCTCATCCTCTGACAAATCGTCGTCGGAAAGCACATGTGTGCCGAGCATCATTAGTGCCTCCTCATGGCGCAAGAAGACACACCAGCCCCAATCCTCGGCAAAGATGTCGCTGTCGTACCGTTCCGTGCTTTCTGTCCAACCGTTCTCCAAAAGCGTTTGCTTTAATGAGCTCAAGAAGGTTTTTCCACTGAAAGAATTCACGTTCTCTTCAATGTCAGCGCGGGAATCCTTGTGACCAGAAAACTGAAACCACATTGGTTCGTTCAGGTCTTCTTGGGGTACATTGGTCAAACCTAATTCTCCTTAAACGCAGGCTTGCCCAATCTGTAAGTGAGGGATTTGACGAAAATATGTCTCGTCAGGGTAGTATTCCTAGAGACACAACTGTTTTGATTGGTCAGCTTCGAAAGCTGTCATTCGCCCAAGCGGATGCAGTCGTTGAGACGAAAAAGCTGGCCTTTGCTATATGACGCATCATTTCCTGCAAAGGGCTGGCGATTTGGGAACAATGGGAAATCACGCGCGCCGTGGCGTGCGGTGTCTCATGTGTATCGGCCAGTCTTGCGTTCAGGAATTTGGGGCAAGCGCGCAAGACTGGGTTTTATGCTCAGGGTGACCTGAGTTTGAGTGCTACGGTGTTAGGATTCCGCAGCCATCGCAGTTGGGCGTTCTGGTACGTCCTCACGAGGAGGGCGGCCAACAACGTCCTTTAACTCATCCAGCTCGATGAAATTGTCGGCCTGACGGCGCAACTCATCTGCAATCATGGGTGGTTGGCTGCGGATCGTCGAAACGACCGAAACCCGTACACCTTGACGCTGAAGGCTTTCGATAAGCGGCCTAAAGTCCCCGTCACCTGAAAACAGCACAATGTGGTCAACGCGTGGTGCGAGTTCCATGGCATCGACTGCGAGCTCGATATCCATGTTCCCTTTCACCTTACGCCGTCCCTGGCTGTCGGTGTATTCTTTGGCTGGCTTTGTTACCATTGTGAACCCGTTGTAGTTCAGCCAATCAACCAAAGGTCGAATGGGCGAATACTCGTCATTCTCCAGCAGAGCCGTATAGTAAAAAGCACGTACCATTTTACCGCGACGCATGAATTCATGCCTCAACAGTTTATAGTCGATATCGAACCCAAGCGACTTCGCAGCCGCATACAGATTCGAACCGTCTATGAACAGCGCAAGCCGTTCGTCCTTGTAAAACATCAAATGTCCTTCCGAAAATGTCGGACCCGCTCGTTGTTCCCGTGAGTGGTTAATGAATGGTTAAGCGGGTAGCTTTAAGAGATAAGGGATTTAAACAATGTCGCAAGACACTTCTCCGGGGAAAACGATGAAAATTCTGCCACAAGTTGTGTCAAATGGCCTAGTTGCCGTGGGGTCAAATCAAGTTTCTGCCTTAGGTAGCCCCTTAGATACGGTGTTAGCAGCCATAGATGCACTGAAGGTTAACGGCGTAGTGATTCGCAAAAAAAGCGCGATTTACAAGACTCCGGCGTATCCGACAGGGAATGGCCCGGATTTTGCCAACGCTGTTGTGGACTGCGAGATTGACAATACGACCGCAGCCGAAGTGTTGCAAATCCTACACAGTATAGAAGCGGAATTTGGGCGGAAAAGAACCGAACGTTGGTCCCCGCGGACGCTCGATCTTGATTTATTGGCGTGGGGCGACTCAATCGAGCCCGATGAGAAGACGCTAAAAGACTGGATGAATTTGCCGCCAGAACTGCAAAGTCAGACGACTCCAAATCAAATGATTCTGCCGCATCCAAGGCTACATGAACGTGCATTTGTCTTGGTGCCATTGTCTGACGTTGCGCCAGACTGGCAGCACCCGGTTTTGGGGAAGTCTGTGCAACAGATGTGCGACGCGCTGCCAAGCTATCTAAAAGACGAAGTCCGTCTTTATGAATAAAGCAAACACCGCTTGCCAACCTCCTCAAAGGCGCTTAAATACACCTTCTCATTTCCATGCCCAAGTCAGGAGCGCCATATGGCTCGCGTGACCGTCGAAGATTGCGTAGACAAAGTCCCTAACCGGTTTGAACTGGTGATGCTGGCGGCACATCGTGCGCGCGAAGTATCTGCTGGTGCACGGATTTCTATTGAGCGTGACAACGACAAGAACCCTGTCGTAGCTCTGCGCGAGATTGCAGATGAAACGCAAAGCGCTGAAGAACTGCGCGAACGTTTGATCGAATCGAACCAGACTCAGATCGAAGTCGATGAAGCCGAAGACGACGCAATGGCGTTGTTGATGGGCGCCGAACAGGACAAACCGGAAGATGACGGAATGTCCGAAGAGATGCTGCTCAGGCAGTTGATGGCTGCACAAGGCCAAGGTTAACCCCTTATTAGCGGCGCATCGCGATGATTTCTGCTGAAGACCTTATCGCACTGGTCCGCAACTATAACCCAAAAACCAACGCCGTGCTGATCAGCGCGGCGTATGATTTTGGTGCCGCCATGCACGACGGGCAGCTGCGTAAATCCGGCGAGCCCTATTTTTCGCACCCAGCGACCGTGGCCTCGATCCTGACAGAACAGCGATTGGATGATGCGACGATCATCACAGCGCTGCTGCATGATACAATCGAAGACACCAAAGCCAGCTATGGCGAAATCGCCGAATTGTTCGGGGATGAGGTCGCCAGCCTTGTGGACGGTGTGACCAAGTTGACGAACCTGCAACTGTCCAATGTGGAAACCAAGCAGGCCGAGAATTTTCGCAAGCTGTTCATGGCAATGTCCAAAGATTTGCGGGTGATTCTCGTCAAATTGGCCGACCGTTTGCACAACATGCGGACGATCAAATTCCAACGTGCGGAAAAGCAGGCACAAAAGGCCCGTGAAACAATGGACATATTTGCGCCATTAGCTGGCCGCATGGGCATGCAATGGATGCGTGAAGAACTTGAGGATCTGTCCTTCAAGGTTTTGAACCCGGATGGGCGCCAGTCGATTATGCGCCGGTTCGTAACATTGCAACGCGAGACAGGTGACGTGATCCAACGCATCACAGGTGATATGCGCCACGAATTGGACAAGGCCGGCGTCGAAGCCGAGGTGTTTGGTCGTGCCAAAAAGCCATATTCAATCTGGCGCAAGATGCAGCAAAAGGATCAATCGTTTTCGCGGCTGTCAGACATTTACGGCTTTCGCATCATCACCGACAGCGAAGAAGATTGTTACCGCACCTTAGGGACAATTCACCAACGGTGGCGTGCGGTACCGGGGCGTTTTAAGGATTACATCAGCCAACCCAAAACCAACGGGTATCGGTCGATCCACACGACTGTGTCTGGTCGCGACGGCAAACGTGTCGAGGTGCAAATCAGAACGCGTCAGATGCACGATGTGGCGGAAACAGGTGTTGCGGCGCATTGGTCTTATCGCGATGGCGTGCGTTCGTTGAACCCGTTTGCGGTTGATCCGGCCAAATGGATCAGCCAGCTGACCGAACAATTTGACGCCGAAGAAGACCACGAAGATTTCCTCGAGGCGGTCAAGCTTGAGATGTATTCGGATCAGGTCTTTTGTTTCACGCCCAAGGGCGAGGTGGTCAAACTGCCCAAAGGCGCGACCCCTATTGATTTTGCCTATGCCATCCACACCCGGATCGGGAATGCCTGTGTTGGCGCCAAGGTTGATCATATGCGCGTGCCGCTTTGGACACGTTTGCGCAATGGCCAATCTGTCGACGTCATCACGGCCACGGGGCAAACACCCCAAGCCACTTGGCTTGAGATTGCGACAACCGGTAAGGCCAAATCCGCCATTCGCCGGTCCTTGCGCGAAGCGGATCGCGAACGCCTGATCACGTTGGGGCGCGAACTGGCCCGTTCGGCCTTTTTGCATGTGGGTAAGAAGGCAACCGACAAAGCCCTGACCACCGCCGGGCGGCATTTGCGCCTGTCCAGTGGCGACGAAGTCCTTGCGCGCCTTGGCTCTGCCGAATTGACGGGTCGCGAAGTGGTACAAGCGGTGTACCCGGATCTGGCCCCCAAGCCCGGTGCGGAAATTGATGCGCGGGCTGCTGTTATCGGTCTTTTACCGGGGCAAAGCTATCACCGGGCGAAATGCTGTGAACCTTTACCGGGTGAACGCATCGTTGGGGTCACATTTCGTGGCCAAGGTGTTATAGTGCACGCGATCGACTGTGATCGCATGGTCGATTATGAGGATCAGCCAGAACGGTGGCTGGACTTGCATTGGCAGGATGGCAAACATCCTGCTGTCCACGGTGCCACGCTTGATGTGACTATCGGAAACGACGCAGGCGTATTGGGCCGGATATGCACATTGGTTGGAGAAGCAGAAGCAAATATTTCTAACCTAGAATTTACTGATCGCAAACCTGACTTTTACCGTTTGCTGATCTATGTGGAACTTAGGGACGCACAACACTTGCATACGTTGGTTTCAGCGTTGGAAGCGGATAGCGATGTGGCCTCGGTAATTCGTTACCGTGATGTGGCCAAAGCGGAATTGGCTCAGACATATGTGGTCTGATGCAAAGTAGGGAAAGGAACGCGCGTGGTTTTTAAACGCCGCGATCCAAAAACTTGGATGGGCGCCATCCGGGATTTTATTTGGCCGCGCGGGGGTTGGGCGCGGGCCTTTCACTATGTCAAACACCGTGTGCGCCGCTTGCCCGACAGCCCCGACCGTATTGCGCGTGGTATTTGGGCGGGCGTGTTCACGACATTCACACCCTTCTACGGACTACATTTCTTTGTCGCGATGTTTATTGCCAAGACAATGCGTGGCAACATCCTTGCGTCTTTGATGGCGACGTTCTTTGGCAATCCATTGACGTATGTGCCGATTGGCATGGTCTCGATGCAGACGGGTCACTGGCTGTTGGGCACACGCATGTCCGCAGAAACAGAACGATCCTTTGGTGGTAAATTCGTCGATGCGGGTCATGACCTGTGGTTTAACCTCAAGGCTGTGATCTTTGGTGGCCCGACCGACTGGCGTGGTCTGTCCACCTTTTATGACGAGGTGTTCTTTCCCTATCTTGTGGGCGGATTGATCCCCGGCGCGATTGTCGCTTGGATCTGTTACTATATTTCTGTCCCTTTGATCCGCGTGTACCAGCATCGCCGACGCGGCAATATCAAAGCGAAATTTGACGCCTTGCGTGAAAAGGCGGCCGCCGCCAAGGCCAAGGTCAGACACAAACCCGAAGGCCGCGACCCCGCTGAATAAGCGCCGAGACGACAGCGCCACGCAATTGGCGCGTTCATTGATCGCAGGACCAAACAAACTCCACGACCCGCAGCATCTGGTGTTTCGTGATGCAATGTCTAGACTGAGCGTA
>JBDWGM010000086.1:0-26464 GCA_039975755.1 Paracoccaceae bacterium
GCATGACTCCAACGACTATCAAGCCGCCAAGGGTGGCGGCATCCCGATGTACAATCTCATGGACACCAAGGCTGCCATGCGCGCCGACGGCAAACCCTACGCCCAAGAGGCCGCCATAGCCCAAGCGATTGCCAACAAAGATCAGGAATTCGACGAGGCGATGATCGCCGCCATGAACATGGTCCCCGAAGAATATCGCGGCTTGGATCGGTTCGAGGCGCGCAAATGCGTGGTCGCGGACATCACGTCCGAAGGGTTGGCCGTGATGGAAACGATCACCACAACGGACGAAGACGGAAACGAGGTTTCTGAAACTCGGCCCATGGTCGAAAACAAACCGATTATGCAACCCTTTGGCGACCGCTCAAAAGTTGTCATCGAACCCTTGCTGACCGATCAATGGTTCGTGGACACTGACAAGATTGTCGGCCCTGCACTGGATGCGGTAAAAGACGGCACGGTTAAGATCATGCCCGAAAGCGGCGAGAAGGTGTATTATCACTGGCTGGAAAACATCGAGCCGTGGTGTATTTCGCGCCAGCTGTGGTGGGGACACCAGATCCCGGTTTGGTATGGTCCAAAGCTTGATGCAGGTATTCATGTCTCGGGTTTGGAGGCCGGTCGCCCAATTTTCCAATTGCCCAACCAAAGGTTTTGCGAGGCCTCTGGGGACGCAGCAATTGTTGCGGCTTCCGAACACTATGGCCGTCCAGTGAAGATCATCGATCATCCAATGGGCCTTGTATTCGGTGAAAAAGAGCAGTTAGCCTTGGGGTTGGAACCCAACGATGTACCGATTTGGCGCGACCCCGACGTCCTAGACACTTGGTTCTCCTCTGGCCTTTGGCCTATCGGTACGCTTGGCTGGCCTGAAGATACGGACGCGCTAAAAAAATACTTCCCAACCTCCACGCTGATCACGGGCCAAGATATCCTGTTCTTTTGGGTTGCCCGCATGATGATGATGCAGCTTGCCGTGGTTGATGAAATCCCGTTCGACACGGTTTACCTGCACGGCCTTGTCCGCGACTCCAAAGGCAAGAAGATGTCGAAATCGACCGGCAACGTAGTCGACCCACTCGAAGTCATCGACGAATTCGGCGCAGACGCGTTGCGGTTTTCTTCGGCGGCGATGGCAGCCTTGGGCGGTGTTCTCAAGCTAGATATGGAGCGGATCAAAGGGTATCGTAATTTCGGAACAAAGCTTTGGAATGCCGCGTCTTATGGCGACATGAAGGGCATTTCTGACATTCCGCACAGCGACACGCCCCCCACCACCACCCTGCCCTTGAACCGCTGGATCAAAGGCGAAATCGCCAAGACACGCGAAACCGTAGACGAAGCATTAGAGGCGTTCCGCTTTAACGATGCGGCAAACGCGCTTTATGGGTTTATCTGGAACACGTTCTGCGATTGGTATCTGGAATTCACCAAACCGATCTTTGACGGCGACGATCAGGCCGCAAGAGCGGAAACACAGGCGACATATGCATGGGCGTTGGATCAATGTCTGATCCTGCTGCACCCGATCATGCCATTCATCACCGAAGAACTCTGGGGCAAGAAAGAGCGCCCTTCGATGTTGGTGCACGCCGAATGGCCCACATATACAGCGGCCGATCTGGTGGACGAAGCGGGGGATGCGGAATTGGGTTGGACCATTCGCATCATCGAAGACACCCGATCTGCACGCGCGCAAATGCATGTACCAGCCGGCGCTTATGTTCCGATGGTTGTCACCGGGTTCACCGACCGCGCCCGCGCCGCCTTCACCGCAAACGAAGCGTTGATCAAACGCATGGCCCGGATCGAAACCCTGACCGAAGTCGATGCCTTCCCCAAAGGGACTGTCAGCCTTGGCTTGCCCGGCGGAACATTTGGTTTACCGCTGGCCGATGTAATTGATGTTGCTGCTGAAAAAGCCCGTTTGGAAAAAACACTGGGCAAATTGGCCAAAGAACTGGGTGGTTTGCGCGGACGGTTGAAAAACCCCAAATTCGCAGAAAGCGCGCCCGCCGAAGTGGTCGAAGAAACCAAGGCCAATCTAGCCGCGCGCGAAGAGGAAGAAGCCAAGTTAAATGAGGCGCTTGCCCGGCTCAGCGAATTGGGATGATGCGCGGGTTCGGCGGTTCTGGAACTCGACTGACCGCCTGAGCGCCCTGAAAAAAGTGATCCGTCCGGTCGATGTGGGAGTCCCTGCGCGCCGCGCTCGACCGGGCCTTTTCAACAGATACAACTTGGACTGAGCGTTATTTAAAATCTGGAGCGCGTTTCTGGAATGTAGCGGCCACAACCTCCATCTGGTCCGCTCCACCGATCAAGCCCGCTTGTTCGCGGCTTTCAGCAAGCAGTACCTCGTTTTCAGGCTGTGATTCCGCAATTGCAATCAAACGCTTGGCCGCGCGAATGGCCGAGGGGGATTTGTTCGATATCGTTTCGGCCAGCTCCATCGCTGCGGCCAATGGATCCTCAGCAATGTCTGTGACAAGGCCCCATCGCTCCGCCTGATCTGCGGGAATGGGGGCCGCCGTATAAGTGAGTTTTCGCAAAACATCCGAACGCACAAGACGCGGCAACAAAACCATGCCCCCCATGTCAGGAACGATGCCCCACTTCATCTCCATCACCGCAAACTGGGCGTCAGCCGCGGCAATTCGGATGTCAGCCCCCAAAGCAAGCTGCATCCCTGCCCCATAGCAAACGCCATGAACCGCCGCGATGACTGGCACAGGAACACGTGTCCAGGCCATGGCCACGTCTTGCCATTGATTGGTGGTGTCCTCTCCGTGGGTGCGCGGCATCAGCAGATCGTTGGGGTCTTTGCCAATCATGCCCGACAGGCCCGTGATATCTATCCCTGCGCAAAAGGCTTTACCTTCGCCCGAAATCACACAGACCCGCGCGTTTGAGGCCGCGACTTGTTCGCCTGCAGCAATGATCGCATCGATCATGGCCTGATCAACCGCGTTCATCTTATCTGCACGCGTCAAGCGTACATGTGCGATGTGGTTTTCGATCTCAACACTGACACGGTCCATTGGGCTCTCCTGATGCTCAATCCAACAAAGCCCAAGCGCGGCACGCCGTCCAGCACAACGTTAGGGAAAATTAAGGGTGACGTTCCCACATCCAGCCCCTACATCATCCTTATGGCAACGCTTTGGACAGTTGGGGGGCTCGTGGCTCTTGCACTTGGGTTAATTGGTATTCCGTTGCCGATCCTACCGACGACGCCGTTTATTCTGCTTTCGGCCTTTTGCTTTGCCAAAGGATCGCCGCGCTTGAGACAGTGGATTACGACGCACCCAAAATTCGGACCGATCATTTCGAACTGGGAACAGCATGGCGCTATCCCAAAGCGGGCCAAACGCGTCGCAGTCACTTTGATGGCCGCCACGCTGGGTTTGAGCCTGTTTATGGGCCTGTCTTTCGTCGTGATCGCAATTCAAGCGATTTGCCTTGGCGGGGCCGCTATCTTTGTGCTGACCCGACCTGACGAACCAAAGGACACCTAACTCGAGTCACTGTCGTTCGATCAATTCGACCGTTGCCTCGCCGGCTGCCATTTCTCCGCCAGTGCGGTCAAATCGCAGATAGGCAATTGCCTCATTCGCAGCGACAGTGTGCAAACGTCCAACAGGTTTGCCATCAGACGTCACCTCGGTCCCGGCGGGTGCTGGCTTGGACAATCGCACACGGGCCAAACCTTTGCGCAATTCTGTTTTGTGCTTCATCCGCGCTGTCACCTCTTGCCCGACGTAACACCCTTTGCGAAAGTCGACACCAGCCAAGCGTTCAAAGCCTGCCTCAAGAATGAATGTGTCAGGATGCAGTTCTTCGCCGGTTTCTGGAATCAGATCAGCAACGCGCAAAGCGGCCCAATCGCTGTTGTCCCCGTCCTGCGCTGTTTCGCGATACGCACGCCACCCCAGCGATTGAGAGCGCGGGTCAGGATACCCATCCTCTGGAACCGGGCCCAGTCCACGATGTAAATGTAGCTCAACCTGCGACAGGGCCACGTCGGCGCGCAGTTTATACATGTTAAGACGTTGGGACAGCATGTCGCCAAGGCTGTCGTGTACATCAAGCAAGATATCGCCCGCATCAGAAAACAAAAAGAAATCGGCCAGATATTTGCCTTGCGGGGTCAACATCGCAGCATAAACCAAGCCTTGATCTACTTTGCCCACGTCATTTGTCACCAACCCTTGCAGAAAATCGCGGGTGTCGGGGCCACTCAATCGCAGGATCGTTCGTCCGCTCGTGATCATTGTTCTGTCCTTTATCGCTTGCACCGAGATATAGGGATCGCAGCAAGAGACAAGAGCCAAACCATGCGCGCACCAATATCAGTTGTTATACCCACGCTAAACGCAGCCAAAAGCTTGCCAGCATGCTTGGCTGCCTTGGTCGAGGCTTTGGATGCGGGCCTAATCCGCGAGCTGGTCATCAGCGACGGCGGTTCAGAAGATGAAACACTTGCCTTGGCTGACGCATGGGGTGCGGCCATTGTCTCGGGTCCACCCTCACGAGGGGGGCAATTGCGGCGGGGTTGTGAGGCGGCAAAAGGAGATTGGTTTTTGATCCTGCACGCCGACACGGTCCTTAGCGAAGGGTGGTCGGGCAAAGTTAAATCTCACTTTCGTACCAACAAAGCAGGCTGGTTTCGGCTACGTTTTGATAAAGGTGGTCGCGCCATAGCTGCGTGGGCGAACATTCGTTCGCGTTGGGGTCTACCTTACGGTGATCAGGGATTGCTGCTTCCTGCCAGTCTTTACAATGAGGTTGGCGGATTTTCCGATATTCCGTTGATGGAAGACGTCGCCTTGGCACGCGCCTTAAAGGGGAAATTGACAGAGTTTCCGGCCATCGCGTTGACGAGCGCGGACCGATATCACAAACACGGTTGGATCAAACGCAGCGCACGCAACTTTTGGACGCTTGTTCGATACTTCGCCGGAGTATCTCCGCATGAACTGGCGCGCAGATACAACCGGCATTAGCTCTAAGGGTTAAACAAGCGAGCCAATCGCCCCAGCAACCCGCGCCGTCCGTCCTTGGTCCCCATATCCAACGTGCCTTCAAGCGCGGCCGAAGCCCCCTCGTCGACCACTGTTTTACCACCTTGGAATTGCAGGCGATAAAGATCCGCATAAATACCGCCCCGCTCAAGCAGTTCGTCGTGCGTCCCTTGGTCAACGGCCTGCCCGCGATCCATCAAGATTATTTTGTCAGCTTCGCGAATGGTCGACAGACGATGCGCAATCACCAATGTTGTACGCCCCTTTGCGAGACGATCCAAGGCCGTTTGTACCACATGTTCTGATGCCGCATCCAATGCAGATGTCGCCTCGTCCAGCAGCAGAACTGGTGTGTTACGCAGCAATGCACGTGCGATCACGACACGCTGACGTTGCCCCCCTGACAACGCGGACCCCCGCGGGCCGACACGCGTTTCTAGACCGTCCGGAAGCTTTTCCAAAAAGTCACTCACATTGGCTGCGTCCAGAACATCCTTCAGCTGTTCATCGGTGACATCCGTTCGCCCCAGAACCACGTTCTCGCGCAATGTTTCATCAAACAAAAGCGCTTCTTGGGTCACAACCGAATAGATCGCGCGCAGCTCTTCCAAGGCCAAATCAGTCGTCGGAACCCCGCCAATCAAAACCTTGCCTTTGTGCGGGTCGATCAACCGTGTCAGCAAGTTGAAGACCGTGGATTTCCCAGCACCTGAAGCCCCAACCAAAGCTGTCATCTGGCCAGGTTCCGCCCGAAATCCAAGTCCCCTTACAATTTCGGCATCACCGTAGTTCAAAAACACGTCTTCCATTTCGATCAGTGGAACACCTTCCGGAGTCGGTTTGGGATTTGGCGCGCTCACTTGACTTAGAGGCATGTCCATCAGTTCTTTGAGGCGCTCGATCGAAGCCGCTGCTTGCTGCCACAACCCGGTCACGGCACCCAATCGGCGCAAAGGATCAAAGGCAAACCCCATGGCCGTAAAAAACGTCATGAACTGACCGATAGATTTTTCGCCGGAAATAATTTCGCTGCCGCCATATAGAATGACCGCCATAAAACCGAGCCCAGAAATTACATCAATCATCGCGGGCAACGCAGCCGTTCCAAAGGCAGTTCGTTGCTGCGTTTTGATGAACTCATCCGTGATCGTTTTGTACTGCTGTGCTTGATACCGCTCCAAGGCGTTCAGCTTAACCTGCACAATACCGTGGAAAACTTCGTCCAGTCGCGTGGCCAGCGTTGCACCCAAATCTCGAGATCTTTTCGCCATCCGGCGCACGAATTTCTGCGCGGTCAAGGCCGGAAGAATAAGCAATGGCACGCCAATACAGGTCAGCATCGCCCAAATCGGATCCACACTGATCGCAACACCCAGCAACACCAACAAACCAATGAAATCGCGACCAGCGCCGACAACAATGGACTGCCAGATTGTGCTGATTGACGTTACATCCCCTTGAACACGTTGAATAAGATATCCCGGCGGATGCGCCTGATGAAATGCTCCGTCCTGAAGCATAAGCCGATCCAACAGGTTAATGCGCAGTTTTGACGATGAACGCAGCGATATTGTCGTCAAAATGACTGTCCGCATAACGCTCGAAACTGCTCGAACGATAAAGATGCCAATCACAGCGGCGCCAACGACATACAACATGGTCCAATTGCCCGACACAAAGACATCGTCGAACATCGGCTGCATCAAATAACTGACAGCTCCAAGCATCGATGCCTCGAGAGCCATAAAGAGTAAGGCCAGACTAAGCAGCGGCAGATGTTCTCGAAGGTAATCGTTCCACAACCATTTAAACAGAACACGGCTGTCTGCTGCTTCCTCGGTGGATTTAGGAGTATCGTTCACAACAGGTTTTGGACGCCCCGCTTTTGTTACGGGTCTCCTTTATTCGGACTAGAGACATCGTTTAACCAGATGCCCGGTCATGAGCAAGCGTAAGAGCGATTGACGCCACCACGGACTTAGATAGCGTACGAATCTCCGCTTGAAAAATTGAGGTCCATCATAATGTCCAAACGTCCCATAGCAGCATTTGGTCGCGAATATCTTGCTATTCCTGGACCATCCGTCATGCCGGATGCCGTTTTGTCTGCAATGCACCGCCCTGCGCCAAACATCTATGCTGGTGAACTTATTGATATATCGGCAAGTCTCATTCCAGATCTACGTCGGGTTGCACGGACAGATGGTCATGTCGCTATCTATATCGGCAACGGACATGCCGCATGGGAAGCCGCGCTGGCCAACACTTTGGCACCGGGTGTAAAAGTTCTGGTTCCTGCCACAGGTCGTTTTGCTCACGGATGGGCGGAAATGGCGAAAAACCTTGGCGCTGATCCGCAAATCCTAGATTTTGGCAAACGGTCTACGGTCAATCTGGAGCAGATTGCAGACGTTTTGCGGGCAGACACGGCACACGAAATCAAAGCTGTTCTTGCTGTTCATGTCGATACCTCAACAAGTGTTCGCAACGACATAAAAGCAATGCGCGCACTGCTTGATGCCGAAAATCACCCCGCACTTCTTATGGCCGATTGCATCGCATCCTTGGGCTGTGACGTGTTCGAAATGGACGCATGGGGCGTCGATGTCATGGTCACGGCCTGCCAAAAAGGATTGATGGTTCCGCCGGGCATCTCCTTTGTCTTTTTTAACGACAAAGCGCAGGAAAAACGCCTTGGGATGACGCGTGTCAGCGGGTACTGGGATTGGTCCCCGCGCGCCAATCCGCAAGAATTCTATCAGTATTGGGCCGGGACTGCTCCTACTCAGCATATTTACGGTCTGCGTGCATCGCTTGATATGATCCACGAAGAAGGCATCGAAAATATATGGGCCAGGCATGCTGTTCTTGCGCGGGCCGTTTGGGCGGCCTGTGCGCATTGGAGCAATGATGGTCCGTTGGAGTTGAATGTTGCGAATGATTCCATGCGAAGTCACGCGGTAACAGCCTTGCGTATTGGCGCTCCCTTCGGGACAGATCTGCGCAATTGGGTCTCTGAAAATCTTGGGCTGACGCTTGGGATCGGTCTTGGCATGGCCGAACCAAATGATCCGGCATGGCATGGGTTTTTCAGACTTGGCCATATGGGACACGTCTCGGGCCATATGATCATGGGGATGTTGGGGGGTATCGAAACTGGGCTTCGGGCATTGGACATCCCGTTTGGCACGGGCGGACTTGAGGCCGCCGCCGCCGAAATCGCGAAAGGATAAACGCGACCTCTTCCAGTGGCGCAACCATCAGTTAAGACCCAGCGGCTATCCTGTGATCCATATGTATCGCAGGGTCGGAGATCATGGTGCGTCGGACAATCGAATTGCTTTTGCCTGCCTTGATCCCCTCTTGGCGCTTTTTCAAATCGGTCGAAGCGTCGCCAAGAATTGAGTATCGACTCCTGCAAGGGTCCACACACTCTGAATGGACAAGCAGTTTTGAGCGCCCCGTTACATTGACACCTTTGCAGTTTGCCCTGCGTTTGCTGTGGAATCCGGATTGGAACGATCATTTATTCATGGTCAGTTGCGCAGAACGTTTGGCGGACCATCCGACACAGCACAGCATCGATGAGCTAAACACCCGAATACTCCGTCGCATAAACGATGTGGACTTGTCCGGATTGCTACAGTTTCGATTGCTGTTCTTATCCCGCCATGGGCACCAATTGGTGAAAGAGATCGAATACGAAAGCCAGCCCGTCGCATTGGCGGACATCGTTAGATGACGTTGGACATTGCCATCCGCTGGACCGAGGTCTTGCTGGCATTCGCGATCTTGCAACAAAGCATCGAACATCTCACCGCAGGTCGGTCGGAACGAAACCTCGTTGCGCTACGTATTCCTGTCGCGGCCGTTCTTCTATGTGGTTTCGCCTCGGCCTATGCCGTTTGGATATTAATGGGGTTAAGCGTTCTATCGCTGCGCCGGTTCGATGGCCCCTACAATGGGGGGGCGGACAAAATGTCATTGCTCATTCTAACCTGCTTGTCGCTTGCGCATATTGCTCCAACGCGCTTTTGGGCGGAAATGGCTTTGTCCTACCTCGCGATCCAAGTTGTATTGTCGTATTTTGTGTCCGGCTGGGTCAAGCTAAGGAACCCCGATTGGCGAAACGGAACAGCCTTGCGCGATGTCTTTGGATTTTCGGCTTATCCGGCCACAGAAAATTTGCGCCGGTTGTCCGACGCCCCTCTCCTTACATTCGCGGCGTCCTGGGTCGTTATCGCGATTGAGGTCACCTTTCCTTTGGCGCTTGCCTCGTCTGTTGTCTTACTTGCAGCTCTTGCAGCAACCGCAGTGTTTCATCTGGCGAATGTAGTAGTCTTCGGCCTGAACCGTTTCTTATGGGCCTGGCTGGCTGCCTATCCATCATTGATATGGTTTCAAATGCGGGTGGTCTCGCCCGCGTTTTGATCAGGTGTTTTTGCCACGACGGATCGCGGCTGCGCGTCGCGCCATGGACCAGACATGCATGTGCGAAATCAAACGGTTGATTGACAATCCCATGAACGCTGCAGCAATCAGCCCCCAAATCGCCCATATGGCAACCAGAATCCAAGCAACGTTTACGCCGAACATGACTATGCAGGCGTTCGTCAGATTAGGAGCTTCACGCGGATATTCGTCGCGCATAATTGCCTCGTAAACCACTGATCCTTTGGCAAAGTATAGCGTTCTGATCGTTTCTGTCAGCCCCCGCGTGCTTCGGACAGCGCTAGAGGCAACGCCTGTTCAAAGGCATCAAGGTCGCTCGCCGCGCCGCAAGACACACGTATACAGCGGTTTTGTGGGGCCGCGAACGGCATGCGTACAAAGATACCCGCCTTGATCAGAGCCTCAAGAACCGCCTTGGCGAAAACCCCGTCTTGCCCGCAATCGATGGCAACAAAATTGGCTGCAGATTCGATTGGAACCAAACCATTCGCGCGGGCAATGTCTGCAATCCGAAGCCGGGCCGCTTCAATTTGAGCCGTTACTTTCTCGCTATAAGCTTCGTCGGCCAGTGCAGCCAAAGCACCAGCCTGAGCTGCGCGATTCACACCGAAATGATTGCGGACTTTGTTGAAGGCCAAAACCAAAGGTGCACATCCAAGGGCGTATCCAACACGCGCACCCGCAAGGCCGTACACCTTAGAAAATGTACGCATCCGTATCACACGCGGATCTTCGATATCGATAATTGGTGCAGTCCCAGCTGGCGCACAATCCACATAAGCCTCATCCAAGATCAACAATGAACCCAAGGGCAACTGATCAAGTGCATCCGAAATCTGAGGGCCTGTATGCCACGTTCCCATAGGGTTGTCCGGATTGGCCAAATAGACCAGCTTGGCATCCACCTCTGCCGCTTTGGCAAAAAGAGCCGAGGGGTCTTCGTGGTCATTCGTGTAAGGCACAGTTTGCAAGACGCCACCGTATCCAGCGACATGGTAATTAAATGTTGGATACGCCCCCAAAGACGTAACCACAGCGTCACCCGGGGAAATCAACAGCCGGGCCAAATACCCGAGCAATCCATCGATCCCCTCTCCGACCACAACGTTTTCAATTGCCACGCCATGCTTGGCTGCCAACGCGACACGCAGATCATAATTTTCGGGGTCGCCGTATTTCCAATGATCTGCATCCGCCATTGCCGAAATAGCTACGGGTGAAGGTCCAAATACAGATTCGTTTGCGCCCAAACGCGCATTGAACAAACGCTCTAACGCGCGTTCCTGAGTTTCAGGGCCAACAAACGGTACGGAAGAAGGCAGATCCTCTGCCAAATCTGTCAAACGATAGGTCATTGCACTGGGTTAGACGTTGCGCTCGCACGACTCAAGCCCGGACACCAAATACGCAAGCGTTCGCCCCCGATTTCCGAGGGCGTAACTGACACACCCACTAAGCGCGCTCTGTGTATTCCATGGTTTCGGTGCTGACGATGATTTTTTCACCTTCCCCAACAAACGGAGGAATCATGACCCGAACACCATTGTCCAAAACAGCAGGCTTAAAGCTATTTGCTGCTGTCTGGCCTTTTACCACTGGCTCGGTTTCCGTCACCGTACAGGTGACTTTTTGCGGCAGCGCAGCACTTAATGCTTCGGACTCATGGAACTCAACAACGATGGTCATCCCGTCTTGCAGAAATGGCCGGCGTTCACCCAAAATGTCGGCAGGCAATTCGATCTGCTCATAAGTTTCAGAATCCATGAACACCAACATACCGTCTGTTTCATACAGAAACTGTTGGTCTTTCTGCTCAAGGCGGACGCGTTCAACCTTGTCCGCACTGCGGAAGCGTTCGTTCAATTTCGAACCGTTGCGTAGATTGCGCAGTTCGACCTGAGCGAATGCCCCCCCCTTTCCCGGCTTGACATGGTCCACCTTCACGGCGGCCCAAAGACCGTCGTTGTGTTCCAGTACATTTCCGGGGCGGATCTCGTTTCCGTTGATTTTAGGCATGTGACAAAACCATGGCATAAGATTGAACAAGTTGTGGCAGACCCTATATCTCGCGAGGCCCACCGGGGCAAGACAACGAGATGTCGTAGGTAACGATTATTAAGCCATGCGCCAAACGCAATGGAGCTATGCATTTTCGGGGTATCCGAATCGGCTTTTATGCTTCATAAGGAGCGTCACGCCGGAAACACAAGAGCAAGAATAAAGGAAGGACAACGAATGAAAGATTTCGTTGACGGGACTGCCTTTAATAACGAACAAGGCAACCGTGCACGCAAACTGTTTGCAGCCGTCGTACTGGCTGCGCTCGATGACGCTATTGCTGACGATAAAAAGTATGGCAATGGACCAGAGCAAATTGCCCGTTGGGCCCGTTCACGTGATGGACGCGAAGTACTTACATGTGCCGGAATCGATCCAAACGAACGGGTCGTATCTGGACTAATGGAATTTGTTGCAAAAGGCGTGCGGACGTCTGTTGCGCTGTCTCGCGAAGAAAGCGAACGCCGCAATGCCGCACTACATCAAGCCGAAGCTGCCTGATAGCACACACTTTAAACAGTTATAGCGAACGCGTCTCTTCGGAGGCGCGTTTTTTTATGCGCTGTCGACAAAGAAGAACAGCCATTGGCGCACAACCCAAAACTCCATGCCCAACAATAACAAACAAACGCATCCAAGCCATATCGGGCTACGCCGCACCCATAATGTAATACAGGCCAATGTAGCCAAACTCGCTTCGATCGGTGCGATCCATTGCGCACCGTGGCGCACATCCCAGTAACTGAATGGGCTTTCAAAAACCCACCCAGTCAAAGGCCAAAAATGTGGCCGCCCATCGTCATGATGTAACGGAAAATCCAAGAAAAGATGCAATAATGCAGACCCACACAATGCAACCGCCCATGACCGCTTTGTCCAGATCGCAATTGCCAACAAGACGGACCAAACGACAATAGAATTGTCTATGGCAAAAACCGTCTGCCAGGGATCAGAAAAATATAACTCGTTGAACACTCGGTAAGGTGAAATGTTCATGACGAAAAGCGCGACACCAGCCATCAAATACAGGGACAAATCGGGAATAAACGCCCCAACAAGTGCGCCTAAAATGATGGATGTTTTCAAAGGGCGCGCAAAAATGGCTGCACCAAGCAACAAATGCGCCGGCGTATTCACAATCTCACGCTCGAGTTGACGCGACGGAGGACCACCATCGCGGGTCGATTAATCCAGATCTTGAGCCGCAAGAGCCCGGTGGATTTCGCGACGCACCAGTTTTCTTATGTTGCGCGTAATACGGTTGCCAAGTGCGCCTTGAAGCTCTTCGCGCACGATATCAGCAATCATTTCACGAATTGCTTCTTCGTCCAAAACCGCTTCTTCATCCGTCGAAGCTTCCTCAGACTTGGTGTGGTTCAGACCCGACACGACTGAACTGGCGATTGCGGCTGCTTGCTCTGTCACTTGGTTCTCGTCATCTGAAGCAACGTATTCAAAGGGTGCTTCGTCATCCACACTCCAAGCGTCCAGCTTCATTGGCTGAACCAGCGCTTTGTCTTCTAGGACAAAAGTCCCCTCTTTCGGTGGTTTCACGGTCAATATATCTCCTACGGCGCGCGCAAGATCATCAGCTTGTTCGGTGATCAACGCGTCTGTCGATACGGATTCAGTGAGCGAAGCTTCTTCCTGATGCAACGTCTCGTCACCCGCAAAAGCGTCCTCGTTCCAACTCGGTACTGGATATTCTTTTGCCGCGTAATCGGACTGCCCTGTCACATCTGGTTCCCACTGATCCCCACGGCGGGCTATCAGAGTTTCAAGTGCTGCAACTTTGTCCTCAAGAGAGTTCTTGGAGTGATCTGTATTGGTCAGAGTTTCCTCGACCACAGACGTTTCTAAAGACGAATCTTCACCTTCGGAACGGGCATCTTTTGCCTCTCCCGAGCTTGTTCCGTCGTCTGTTTCTGATGCAGAATCCGTGGTCTCAGGGCCATGTTCTTCGTCGGCTTTGAATTCAAAATTTTCTGGAAGTGTGGCTTCGTCTTCTGACGAATGCTCAACGGATTCATTCCGCAGAATAAGCACACCGTTATCGGTACTCGCATCCGCAGAATCTTCGCCCATTGGCGTCTTCATCGCATCCTGCAATAGAAACACGGTGGCGCCGTCGTCATCTGGGACAACTTCTAAATCGGTAATGTTTTCAATGCTGTCAGCATCGAAAGCATCATTCGCCGGAGTGATCATTTGAGCCGGTGTCAGAATAAGTCTGTCGACCGAAGGTTCACTTCCCTCGCTCAGCTTTTTGGCCAAATCGCGTTCCTCATCACTTACCAGACGGCGAATTGACGACAGAACGTCTTCCACTTCTGAATTGGTCAATAGATCAGACATATTCTTACCGCTCTCGCCCCCCGTGAGCTTAGTCCGCATGAGGGGTTCACACAACAGGATCAGGAAAATCGTTTATTTATTTAGGGCGCGTATTACACGATCCAACTGTCTTCCTTGTTTACTTTTCGCTGTGGTCCCGTCTTTCACCAGATTGTAGTACTCAGATGGGTCATAAATCTGCACAGGCAAATTCAGATCTTGCGCTGTAAGCAACCCCATGGACGCCAACACCGAATAGGCCGCGACATATTGAGACGCCAGCGCCTGCACTTGACCTGCGCGCGCATCGAGCAATTGCTGTTCTGCATCCAGAACATCCAATGTCGTCCGCGCACCCAACTTCGCCTCTTCTCGAATCCCATCAAATGCCACTTGTGCGGCTTGAATCTGGCGTTCGGTCGCTTGCACCTGCGCAAAAGACGTTTGCAAGTTTGCATAGGCATCCCCGACACCCGCAAAAATGTCATGGCGCACAACGTGAAGGTTCCCACGTGCTGCATCCCGTTGCGCCTGAGCCGACCGAACCTGAGATGACAAAAGTCCGCCTTGATAAATTGGGCCTTCCGCGCGTAATCCAATCGTACCAGACGTCGTATCCCCGGAATCGCCAAGGTCGTCGTTCAGACCAATCGATCCAAGCAACGAAACTTGAGGTTTAATATCGGCTTTAGCCGCTGTGATCAGCAATTCATTTGCAGACACTTGATGTTGCGCCTGAAGCATTTCTGGATGGTTGCGCACAGCGAACGCCTTCGCTTTGTCGATATTGCGTTCGACTCTCGGCAATCTTGGCGGCGTAGCCAATGCGTTGGGATAACGCCCTATTGCGTTTCTGTATTCTTCACGCGCAATCGTCAGGTCGCCTTGCGATGCAGCCAGCTCGCTGCGCGCCGCGGCCAATGCAGATTCGGCCAATGCAACGTCCGTTCGGGTTACTTCACCCACTTCGAAACGATCATTGGCGGCCCGCAGTTCTTCGGTCAACAAACGGATGTTATTTTGGCGAATGGCAACCACTTCGGCGGTTGCACGCACGTTCATGAACGCACTTACAGCACGCAGCAAAACTTGCTGTTCGATTGCAAGAAGCCCTTCACGCGTCGCCAATACAGTTTCTTTTTGAGAATTGACGCGCGCACGATCTGCGCCAAAATCATACAGCTGGTAAGACGCCACTAGGTTGATCGCGATGTCTGTGCTTTCCAGCTGAGTTGTGAACGGTACCCCACCACCGACACTTGTGCTGCGCCCAAATGTACGCTCCAGATCAGCCTGCCAATTCAAAACCGGCAAAAGCGCAGCTGCGGCCTGCGCCACATTTTCATCTGCTGCGCGCAACAAGGCCCGGTTTTGCTCAAGAATGCCTACGTGATTGTAAGCGCCAACGAGTGCATCTGCTAACGTCTCTGCCTTGGCGACCGTTCCGGCCAAAGACACGGCTAGCACAGAAGCGCCCGTGCGCAACAACTTTGACCAAACGTTTGATTTGGCGAACATTTTGTTCTCCTTTTCCTGCCTCAGAGCGAGCTTATCCTGCCCTTTGCGCTCTTATTCGTACTATAATTCGAATTTGTGGTGTTTTTCAAATCCCGGTAAAATGGGTGCGCCTGCATTAAAAGCCGCGCGCCATGTCATTCGGCCATCCATCTTGTATCCAACCCGCACTTCGCCAAGCGCTCCATCCATAAACAACGCAGCCGCACGCCCGCCATCCTTAAGTTGTGAAATAAGTGCGTCCGGCAATTGTGCAACAGCTCCCTGAACAACGAGAACGTCATAGGGACCATGCTCTTGCGCGCCTTCGGTCAACCGGCCCTCGTGAACAACAACATTGTCTGCCCCAGCATCCATCAAAGCTTCTTGGGCTTCACGGGCCATGTTCTCGTCTTCTTCCAGCGCGACAACGGCTTGAGCCATGCGTGCTATAACGGCAGATGAATACCCATAGCCACAGGCCACATCCAAAACCAACTCATCTGGGCCGATATCCAAGGCATCCAACATTTTGGCCAGCGTCCGCGGCTCAAGAACAACGCGACCACCGTCTAAATCAATGTTTTCCCCCATATAAGCGGTTTCGCGCAGCCCTGTTGGGACGAAATTTTCACGCGGCACACTGAGCATAGCATCAATTATTGGATACTTGGTTACATCCGATGGACGCACCTGAGTATCCACCATCATAGTTCGGCGCGTGGCGAAGTCACTCATTGGCATAATCTCTTTGACGAAGCTTCCGTTGTAAAGGATGTGCCACAAACCGGTTCGCACAGCAATGTAAAGCAACCGCACAACCGGCGCGACACATCCCTCATGACGTATAGATGCCACGATTTAACGTTTCACAAAGCACTTGCAGGCGAAGTCAAAAAAGATCATGTAGTCCAGACATCACGGAAGGCGAGTTGGCGGAGTGGTGACGCAGCGGATTGCAAATCCGTGTACACCGGTTCGATTCCGGTACTCGCCTCCAAACACCCATCTAAGATAATGTTATTACTCGAGAAAAAAATATGGGCGCCAACGCGCCCACCATAAAACCCACCCAAAAACATACGCTTGATTACTTCTGCCTGCTACGATTTCGGACACTTAACCAGTATAATCCTACGCCGCGTTCCCAGTCTGAGCTAGCCCTACCCACTTGCAGTACGATTATCTCTCGTATGTCGAGTCAGTCTCCCGCTATAATGGCAGCATGGCAAGAAGACCGGACATAGGCCTCCGACAGGGGCGACGATTGTGCCAGATGAGGCACGAGGACCGGCTGGCGTTTATTGCTGAAGGTTTGCCTATTTTGCTGGCGAGTGCGCAGGGGTTTCAGGATGCCGCCGCTCGCCTCCACGAGCGTCCCAGAGAAGAAGATGTTATGGTCAGCTTCTCGGATGAAGAGGCTGCGAAAATCCTGATTTTACTGGACATTGTCCGCTGCCCCCCTGCCCAGGTCAACCAGCATATCGGGAAGCTGATGCGCTGGTTTTACGATCATCTGGCACGGCTCATCTATGCAAAGGCGACGAGATGGAAACCTATGAGCGTTGCCCAGCTCCAGAGCTATGTGGAAACTGAATGCGAAGAGTACACGCTGGAGGGTTTCGCGGGAGAATATATCCTGCCTGGCGGTCCGGTCCACGAACGGGAAAGCGCTCTATACGCGGATATTCAATCATACGACAACGGCGAACTGGCGTGGCATGAACCGCGGACCCGGCCGACACTGTTCGGGCCGGAAGAATCCGACGCGCTGCGGGTTGCCAACGCCATGCAGCGGCTTGGATTGCTCAGCCTCGATGGCCTGCGCATCGTCGCATCCGTCTGGAACGGGACACGGTTCTCCGACGAACAAGCGCCGCACACGTCAAAAGCACTGATGCAGGCAACGCTGGAACAGATGGCAGCAGCTGGACTGGTCTCCGACAGCGCGCAGGATGGTGATGTGGTGACGCTCTATGAGCGCTGGCAACTACCAATGTATGAGCTGAAAATCACCCCTACGATCCAGACGATGGACGAACTGCGCGAAGCCCAAGTACGGATGCTGAATGACGAAATGGGAAGCTGGTAAAGCTAGGTTCCAGGAATGGCTTCAGTGCATCAGTCTGTTTTCTGCTCGTAGGCTTCCAACATGGGCGGTGACATGACGATCGCTGCTATAAGAATCGTTATGCAATATTGCAGCAATTGCCTGCTCCGCTCAGGGTCGAAGAAACGCCCATTAAACTTTCCTCCGTGAAATAGGTTATTCCGGACGCGCCTGACATAGAGGAAGATGAGGTCGTTTTCGTTCACCGCTTGCCGCATTGCTGCGAAGCGTCCTGATCGAACTGCGGCAATCTTGCGGCTAAAGGCGATCTATTGATTCTTCGCCAACTCGTCCCAGTCCAACCTTGAAAAAAGCCACTTGATTGGGGCTTTTTCTATTTCACCTTCTTGAACTTTTCTCTCTCAGGTATCACATCTGCAGTATGACATTTCGGAACCTCATATCCTCTTAAGACTGACCGCCCTTCCGCGTAATTCAGTATTAATATGGATGTGTCATGCCGACCTATTCTCAGACCCGAACGGGGTTTAGATCTCTTTTGATCGATTACGATCCAGACGATTACAACCCCGCATTGCTACAGTCTCGTCTGGAAGACTTTTACCGCAAGCTCGTTCGAAATCGCGAAGGTTCCGACTTTCTTAATCCAGAAAAGCTCTGGATCGACGACCTTAGCGATAGTGATATTCCCTTTGCCGTCACGCAAAAAATTAAGCGTCGTGTAAAGCGATACCAGCTTCGCCGCAAAAAGCTCTCTGGTGTATCTCATCTTCGGACGGAAGATCGCGACACTCTGAAATCCGTTCTGCCTTCCGTTAGCGCAAGCTATATCGATGATGCGGGTGCCGACAGCTTGGCTGCAGTGCTCCATGATCGTTACCCTTGGATGTCATATGCAACAGAGCATGTCTGGCTTGAACTTCGACAGTCAGCGCGTACTGGTGCGCCTGCTTGCGTATCTCCTGTACTTCTCGATGGCCCCCCTGGCATCGGTAAGTCGGCTTGGGCACGCTCTTTGGCAACTCACCTTCGGTCTCCATTTGCACTGATCGACGCGTCTGCCAGCAATTCCGGCTTTGCTGTCAGTGGGACCGAAAAGGGTTTTGGATCAGCACAGTCTGGCCGCCCTGTTGAGCTTCTGATTCAGCACCGTCATGCCAATTCAGTAATCGTTGTTGATGAAATCGACAAAGCAGGCATTGTTGAAACAACACGCGGCATGACGATGTCGATTTCTCAAGCCCTTTTGGGACTTCTCGAGCCAGTCTCCGCCGCGCGTTGGGAATGCCCATTTTACCGCGTTCCCTTCGATTTGAGTCCCATCACGTGGGTGCTGACGAGCAATCGCCTTGCATTGGTTCCGGAACCACTCCGAACCCGCTGCACGGTTGTAAAATGCAGCGGACTCTCCATTGATCACATGCTCCTCGTCGGCGGGCGTCTATGTGATGATGCTGGTTTATCTGTCGCAGCCCGTGATGCGTCTCTCGAAGCCATTCAACGTCTCCCGGACACACTCCGACGGCCTGCCGATTTGCGCGATGTCCGCCGTGTCATTAATCGCGCTCAGGCTCTCGAAACTCGTCCCATCATGCACTGAAGGCAACCACAATGCGCAATACTCCTTTCATTCAAGACTTCGGCCTGCTGCTCTGTCAGCTTGCCTTCATCCCTCTTTCGATCATTACATTGATTCCCGAGTCCCGATTTGAATTGGCAAATCTCGGCATGGGTCTAGTGACGTCCTCTGCTCTGTGGTCTGCATTGATCGTGAGCGGATTCTTCACATTGGCTGCGAAGAACATGCCGGAGCCCGGCCCTCTCGCTTCTGCTGGCGTTATCTTTCTTGTAGTCTGCTTCTGCCTGACCATTCCCCTTACACTGGGCTTTGCCGCAATGACACTTGTTTCCGTCGCAGTTGGAGGCCCTGGTGTCCTTCTTATTCTCTGGAAGGGTATCCTATTTTTTGGGTTTGTCTGGATTTGGTTCCACTCCGATTGACCCAATCTCGAAAAATCTGCCGGCCTCTTGATCGTTTAACAATGACATTTCTTGGAAAAGCATTATTAAACGATCTTTCAAATCGACAGATCGGTCGAGTATTTTGAATTCTCGAAGGGTGCAAAATATCGGAGTTTTGCGCACCATTTCCCAAATGAAATGAACGCGATGTCTCAGTGACTTTGCGCACGTGGGGCGAAGTGAGAAAGAACGTTAACTGATCCAAAACTGAACATCGGTTGTTCGTGCAGATCGCAGTAAATGGCTGATCGGAACCCAAAGTATAAGTGATCAAATTTCGCTGAGAGTTCTCGCAGCACGAAGATCGCCACAAATGCTTGGTGGACGACACCACGCGGCAGGTGAGATAGCGGCCATTAGCGGACTATCATGTCTGGCATTGCATGCGTCGGATTCGACTTTGAGGCCCCAAAGAGGGTTTCAGGCGTATCATTTGCGCGCCGGTCGCCACCCCCAAAAAAAACCGCTCATGTCCGTTTCCTGTCTTCGGAGGCAGAATTCACGCACGAGGATGCACCCTGAACTCAAGAACCGGGTTGGCATAGATTTCTCCAGGCTAAGCGGAGTACAGGTTAGTCTCTCGCTTTCAAAGGGTCCCCATCAAAGATCATCGTAAGGCAAAGGCGAAAGTTAGATTTGTGCGCATGGATTTGGGAAAGATGCCCTCAAAATCAATCGGCTGCGATGTGTGAAAGAGTTTGGCGTCGAAAAGGATCGCGCGGTTGAATTGGTAGGGGATTTGCATCTTTCGGGCATGTGATTGGGAATTAAGGTAGGACTGCACCCATTCGGCGTTGGTGAACTCCTCGGGCGCAGCGGTTGTGGGCGCTTTAACGTTCCAGACCGTCATCCCGCCGGAGCCAATCTGACGGTTGAACCGATCGGGAGTCGTCCAGAGGTTTAGAATAAAATCCGCATTGTCTGCGTGCGGTAACAAACCGGAATTGCCGTTGCAACGCACCGCAAAGAGGCCCTTTAGAGTAAGCTCATCTGGCCAGCCCATCGCGGCGATTACAGATTTACAAAAGGAGGGCAGTCCAACAAGCTTTGGGTTGATCAATTGCTGGTAGCCGCTCGACAGATCGAACCAGTCTTTTCCCCAATCCGGCTGATGCCATCCCGGCAGGGTATGTAGCATGAGGTGGAGCATTTCGGCGCTGTCTTCGGTTAGCAGGTTGTCGATGAGAGTGAGAGAGAAATCCTCGCGGGCGAACTCCCCGCGTTTGGCGTTCCAGTCAATGGTCTTGGACAAGTTCAGGGTCATGACAACGCTCTCGTCAGGGTTTCTGCAATGGCATCCGGCGGCATGTGGTTCGGCACATGTACCGTGTAACATGTCAACTCACCGTTGGAATTTCGGTCTGCCTGCTCCAGCTCCAACGCGTTGCGCAGTGGGTCGCGGAGAAGTGTCAGTTCCAGCAAAGGCATACAATAGTCCAGCCTTGTCACTTGCATTATGTCTTCGGCATGCACCAGCGCAACTGGCCCGGTATCAGCCGAGATTGTCTCGCGGTAAGTGACTCGGTCCAAATCGGAGCGCGCCTTAAACTCAAGGTAATTGCGCCGCCTAAGTCCAATAGGTGAATGATATCCCATGCAAGTGCCACTTTGTCTTTCCCTGATAACCAGATGGTCACTTACAAGACCAAAGCCCAGCCGGATCAGGGCCATAGCTAGACTGGATTTGCCCGCATAATTCGCCCCACGTATAAGCCAGCCTTGGTCGCTAGTACCGGGTGTGACCACGGCACCGGGGGTGACAGTAAAGCGCTCCTTTAGGGCGGAGCTGAAGAACGGAGGCAAGACCGAAGGCGCGCCGGACCAGTCTAAGAAATCATGGTGGAACATGGGTTCGTTGCGTTTTGCGGGCAGACCTATCATGGTCTTCCGCGCGTGATCCTTGGCGAGGAGCGAGCGGTAGAAGCCGCTTTCGGAGTACAGCAGGACATGCGTTTCGGCAGCAGCACCATCCTGGCGTAAATGATGGCGATAGAAGAAGTGCGCATCGTCACAGTCGTCTTCGATCAGCCAGAGTGTGCAACGATGACCGAAAAAAACTAAGTCAAGCGGGACACGGCAGAGCGCCTGCAGGCGTAGGAGATCTGATTTCATGCGGACTACCTCGCCGTCTGTCGAAGATGGCCGGCCACAGTATCTGCAGCGGAGTTAAAGGCCGTCTCAGGGTCGTAGGCGATTTCAAGCCGAATAAGGCGGCCTAAGCGACTGACGTGGCAGGCAAACCCCGAGGCGCGGGTCAGCTTGACGTCAAGCGTCACCGGATGGCCCTGCATCGGCGCTAGTGCTGTCAGGTCAGCAGGACGGACCATATAGGTTATCCCGCTGACCGTCGAAATCGGGAGGGCGCTCATAGCCACTTCACGCTGGTGCCGGTCGAGCCGGTCCAAGATGACCGAGCGGACGCCGACCGGACGGTAGATCGGCCAAATCTGTCCCAACGGGTCCATCACAAGCATGTCGTCACTAATGAAAGCCGCTTCGGTTTGCGCCAGAAGCGCCAAGAGAAGAGCTGATTTTCCCGTGCCACTGCCTCCTCGTACAATCATGGCCCCACCGCCCAACAGCAGGGCGGCACCATGATAGATGTAGAGCTCCGGCCCGATCCCAGCGAAGCCGATGGGCGGCAGCGGTGTGCGCCGGGTGGCGCCGAGGTTGAAGGCCTCGTAAAGCTCTAGTCCGGCGCCGGTATCAAGCCAAATCTGCTTTTCAACTTCCGCATCCCGGATGGCGGCAAAAAAGGGCACACCAAGGTCGGTGTCGAACTGGATGGTCAAGTCCACAGGACCGGGCTTCGGCGAGTGATCGCTGTAATAGTGAAGCAGATGCTGGACCTCTTCTTCAGTCGATACGACCACCCGCGTTTTAACACCATAAAAGTCGAAATCAGTCGTGGGCATGGCCGGACCAGCTGAGGATTTCTTCAAGAAGATGCATCAGTGTGAAGACGCGCACCGGAGCGGAACGCTGCATACGGAGGCTAGAAAAAATATAGTTCTCACGCTCCATAGCGCGCATTGCTTCTAGCACAGCCTCTGCGTTCCAAAATCCGCCCTGTTCTTTCAGGCGTGCGTGGACCTGCCCTGAGGTCAGGATATCGTCATCCAGAATTTCGGCAATTGCCTGCCATAAAGGATCGACGACCGGCTCCACTCGGGCCGGTCTCGGGGCTTCGTTCCATTGGTGCACTACCTTTTCGATCTCAGAAATTAGCGCGGCATGCTGAGCCGGACGGTTGGAACGAAATTCGTGGTGGGGGAAGAATTCAAGCGCTTCGTCCCGTTGTGGCAGCACTGCGTCGAAGGCGGCAAGTTTCGGCTGAACCCGGTGCCCGAACTGCTCCCGCTCCTGCCAGAGCGGGCTCCCTGGGCGTAACTGGCAATGGGTTACATATTTTGGCGCGGGTAGATGCTGCCACGTTCGGAGCCGCTCTAGCAAAGTGTGCAGATGCTCAAGCGTTTCCTTGGGATGGTCGACGAAGACGCCCCAAATGACAGGAATATTTAGCCGCTTGCACGCTAGAAGGCTGCGTAGATTGTCAACGACCGAAGCGTTCTTGACCATCGCCTCCAAATGGCCGTCGACTAGTGATTCAACGCCGATCTGAAGTGTAATCTGACCGAGTCGGGAAAAATCCTCAAGCTCGGTGCGGGAGAAATCTGGCCGGACCTCGGCGAAGATTTCATAATCGCGCTTCAGCGCCTCGGCGCGCAGATGCCGGATAAATCCAGGCGGGATAGCGGTGTCGAGAAAAATGAACCGGCGTTGGTCATGGTCCTGACATAGCTTATCCATCTGATGCAGCACGGCACTATAGTCGTTGTGCAAGAAATGGGACTTGTAGCCTGCGTTGAAGTTGCAAAAATCGCATTTGTCCCAGTAACAACCCCGGCTGATTTCGAGCGCCACCTGAAGGTTTTTGCGGATCCAGGTGCCATTGAAGGTTTCGATCACCGGTATCACGTCTGGCGGCTCTCCCGTCAGACGCGCTGCGCCACCCTTAATCATTGTCCGCCCTGAGTCTGTCAGGCAGTGGCGGATTGCGTGGGGCCAAGCCTCTTCGGCCTCGCCAAAGACCACAACGTCAAGGCAATCATGCAACTGCAAGAGCGCCTGTCCGACAGATTCGCAAGAGAGATAACCGCCAAGAACAACACGCGCGTCGAGATCCTTGAGTTTGTGGGCGAGGATCAGGCTGGGGACAAGCTGAAAATGTGTAGCAGTTAGCCCGACCACGTCGCAGGCAGCAAGGCGTTCAGCGCACATGGTAGTGTAGGCGTCGAAGGCGCTCATAAGTGCGTCGGCAAAGCCGAGATCGGCATCCGCATTGCGCAGAGCCGCGTTGCGTTCGGTCAGAACATCTTTGTCCTGTCCGGCGAGCAGAGGCAAAAGGCACAGATCGCCAAGATATGGCTCACGGGAAAGCCGCCGGAAATACTGAAAATCAGTGTCGCTGCGCAAGAATTGATAAGCAAATTCGGAATGGCCATGAATGACTTCGCATTCGGCGTTAATAAAGGCGTTCTCCGCGAGTGATCGCAGCAGCAAGGCAGGATAACAGGTTACCTGCGGCTCCAGAAATGGCAGGGAGACGATGCCAAGCCTCATCGTATCAAGATCATCGCACATCAGGTGAACCGTTTGGCGGGTGGCAGGAGAAGAGTCGCTCCAGGGATGACCACGTCCGGGCGAGATGCGAGTGCCAAAAGTGGCAGGGTTTCCACTCGCACCGACACGTCGTCATGCCAAGCGCTGACAACAACATAAAGTGGATGATCCGATGGGAAATGGCGTAGCAACTGCCGTCTTAGCAGATCGAGACGGGACTGATGTGGTGCGCCATCATTGTCCCAGGTAGCGTAGTCGCCGAACTGAAAGAGGACGAGCGGTTCATATGCGTCGGGGCACTGGTTTAAGGCGACAAATTTAGTCGTTTCGAAAAGTTGTGCGCCATCTCCGAGGTGCACTGGGCTATCGATCAGTAGCGTGTCAAAGGAAGAGAGCGCCGGGAGAACCTCAGCTTGGATTTGCGCGAGCATATCCTGCGAACTGTCCACGAGAAACAGAGGATGACCGTAAGTCAGAAAGACGATTAACGTCTCAGGCAGTGCTTCCTTGACGGCCATAATGAGTGTTTCGGTAATGGTCTGATAGGCTGCCGGCTTAGATGCCGCCCCGTGGTAGATCGGGCTGAGGTCCACGATCTCGCCAGGATAGGTATTGCTGAGGTGCTCATGCAAGTGTGTAAGATGAAATACACGCACCGCCTGCTGGAGACACTGGTGCGTTTCGAGCGTCATCCGGCCCGGCCCACCGATTCCAGTTCCGCTAAGAATTAGCCTTCCGCTCACAAAGAACCCCTCGACGCGGTTAATTCGGGCAAGGCTGCGCGAAAAGTGGCAAGACTGGTAAGACAGTCCCTAAGTTGACGGGCGTCCCGCACCCCAAGGACCATGCCCCGCAGTGCGGGTTGGTCTAGCACCCAGGCGAGCGCGACTCCTGTTAAGCCACCAGGTAGAGACCCGAGAGCACGCCAAAGCCGGTCCGCTTCCCTAAATGCTCCGTCCATCACAAGGTCGGGGAATTGATCAAATCGAGCCGGAACCGTCCGCTCGGCAGAATACTTGCCGGTCAACAGCCCGCCAGCCAAAGGTGCCGTCGCGAAGACCTGCTCGGGTTGAAGGTCTTGATAAAACTCATCGCGTCTCAGTAGGTTCCGCGGGTGTTCCACAGGTACCGTTCCCAGTTCACCCTGAAGAAAGTCGAGCGTCTGCCGGGTCAATGGCTTGTCATCATGAAAGAATATACCAATCTCTCCTATGGTTGCGCCCGAAACCAAGGGCCTCAGTTGAGACACAACCGCTTCGGCCCATCCGTCGACCGGATGGGACTCAATAAACACAATATCAAGCCTATCGCGCCGAAGCCGCGCTAGGGACTGCTCTACGCTCTGAACAATTGCGTCGCCGTGGTCCTTGGACCCGAGGGGCGGGCAAAGAACCTTGGAAAAGACCCTGACTCCGGTTACCCCTCCGCAGACTGACCCAACAATCTTCTCGGAAAGATGATCCACCCCGTAACTTGGGGAGGTGTCTATGGCGGAAATGCCGTGATCTAATGCAAACGAGAGAGCATCGATAGCGGATCGTACTGATCCAAGTGTACCGAAACTCGCTGCCCCAAGAACAATGTCTGAGGGTATGAGGTCACCCCTTTTTCATGGTGAAGGCGATGTTTACTTTAACGTTGGAGCCTATCTTGCCTGCAATTGAACTCAGATCCTTCTCGATATCGCTAAGCGAGACATTCTGATCCGCTGGGATGTTCAAAGTAAGAGAGGGACGGTCCAGATCTGCCAGGCGATCCTGTACTAAGTTGTCCAGTGACGGCTGCGCGCGCTGCTGATGCAGGCCGCTGGACATGGTGGCTTCCTCGATGGTCGGTTCAAACGGATTGTCAGAGTTGCTCACTACTAATCTCCTTTAAGCTGTATTTGCAATTGACGATCCGGAAGGTCGTTCTGTCAAGAATTCATTTGGAGGAATTCTTGTGTCGGGTCATTGGGGACAGAAATTCGCGATACTGCGGAGGCATATCATTTCAATACGACTAGCCTTTGATTTACATACCCAAAAGGCCTCATGATCGAACCATTCTTAGTGCTTCTGTACCGCGCTTCACGTATGCAGAAGATATCAGCCTTCCGACATGATCTTTACGAGCTGCGACCTTATCAGTTAGTGATCAGGCCGCAGCGACAGATCGTAGCTCGGCAGCCTGCAGAACACCATCAACGGACCGCGCTACGACTTCAGCCAGACGGCACGGTACCGCATTGCCAATCTGTCGATAGATCGAGGACTTCCGACCATAGAATACATGCTCGTCTGGGAAGGTCTGGATACGCATGCATTCACGTACAGTAAGCCGTCGGAGCCTCTTCGGAGCATCTCCGCGTTTGGCGCTCTCGCCGACCATTAGTTTTGCATGATAACCC
>JBDWGM010000087.1:0-4643 GCA_039975755.1 Paracoccaceae bacterium
GATTTGGCCACAGATCATTGTCGTGTCGAAGTGCCTCGACACGTTCGAAGGATGGCTCAGTTTGGCGTTTTGGTCAATGAACTGTCTCTCCATAACAAACACAGAGTACGCTTTTTGCGGCTCTCACCGTCCTTAAGACAAGTTCTTCGGTCGTTGAGAAGGCCTGAACATTATCTACGAGGTCGGATGTCAGCAATTGGTAATCAAGTAAATCTTGGAGCAGCGCGACGGGGCGGGGTTCAATTTGATTGCGCTGCGCAATCAGACAGCGCCCTTCGCCAAGAACCAAGCGGAACATACTGACGGTGTCAGAATGTGGACCAACGAGCAGGCATACAGATGTTTTTGCGGTCTCGTAGATAATTTTAAATAAACGCTCTTTGGCAACTTTGCGACCCACGACTTCCCAAGCCTCAGCGATGAACGCCGCCCTATCCACCGCTGAGATCAAATGGGGCGACGGATAACGTTCCAGAGAGGCAAAGAACCAGTCACCGCGCGAACTGCGATGAAACCGGTCTGCTTCAGGAAAGTATAGCGGCAGATAATGCGTCAGGATGCGGTGCCAAAGCTCGGTGTTCGAATTGGATACAATGTCAGGGGTTTTTGACAGCTCTTGTATGTCATTGGTGCCGCAGGCCAATGGGCGTAATTTAACTGGGTGTTCCCGAACTCCATCATGTAGAGGATGACTTGGGCGTCCTTGGGATCATTTTCGTCCCAACTATTGTGCAGGGCTTCGCGGGTGCGGGTCAAGGACACCGAAGATCCCAACTTCATCTCAAAGCTTGCTGCGGCCAGATGATAGGCTAAGGCGCGATGGTAATTGCCCGTTGCCTCAACGCTACCTGGACCAGGAAGCCGTAATTGGCCAATAAAGCGATCAAGCGCTTGAAGTCGTCCCGTTGGTCAAGACCGTCAATCTACGGCGTCGTTTCTTGCCAGGAATGGCAATCAAAACTTCACGACGCGCTTTCGCGATATCGATAGCCACCAAAATGATCGCGTTCCGTGTAATGCTGGTCTCGGTCATAGTCGGTCTCCTTTGCAATGTGATTTGTTTAAAACCACTGTAGGAACCTGAGGCACGGCTATCACCACCTGCTTCGTTATACAAAGCCTACGTAGGCGCTCAAAGCCCCTCAATCAATGACATTCCGAAAGTGTTACGGGACCCGAATATATCAGTGGCACACTCATGGCATGGACCGAAAAACGCAACATTCGGCTTGGCTACATCGAGCGATACAATCGCACAGTTCGCGGTGAATGGCTGGGCCAATATATTTTTGAACTATCAAGGAGGCGCAAGACCAAGCAACCGAATAGCTCTGGACTTACAACAACGAGCGACCCAACATGGGCACTGGCGGCATCACACCCGCCATGAAGCCGCCACAGCTGTTTGAATTTTACGGCTAGTGCGTACTGAAAATAGGGGGGATTACTGCGATGGCTATGAAACGGGCTCCTCAAATTTCCCTATTAGGCGCATAGTCTTCGGAGAAAGAGAAAAAATACATCAAGAAAGACCTATTTAATGATAGAGAAAGATTTTGCAAAGACGTTCTGCCCTAGAATCTGGAATGAACTGTTTGTTGATCGTGCTGGCACAATTAAGCCATGTTGTGCTTACGCGGGAAATATTAGTTCTCAAGGTGTTGCGTTAAACATAGCGACGCATACGGAAGAAGACATACAAGCTTCGTCGGATTGGACTGAACTCAAACGGAAGTCTCTTAGAGGTGAACCAATTGAGGGTTGCAAATGGACCTGCTACCGAGATGAAGCTGAAGGGGGTAAATCTCAGCGGTTGATGGCCATCAAAGGTCTGGAGTGGCGCACTTTTTCAAAAAAATGCACGCTTCCAGAAACACGTGATGCCAGAATGAGTGCCGTATATGAAGTCCTTGAAAGTGAAGCACGAACTTCTGTACTTCATCTTCAATATGGAGATTCCTGCAATTTAAGATGTCGAATGTGCAACCCATTATCAAGCTCTAGGATCGCTGCAGATCCCGTTCAGTCCGGCTTCTTGGCGCGCGAGATCCCAAAATATCATAAAATTGAGCGGAAAAATTATAAAGATCAGTGGTTTACAGATAAATCATCACTACAGGAAAAATTGATCAGTTTTACTCGTAAATCTCGAGTATTAAACATTTCAGCTGGAGAGCCCTTCATCAATCCTAACGTACTTGAGTTGCTCCAGCGGCTCTGTGAAACGAACCTAGCTCCGAAACTAAAGCTTCAGGTTACCACAAACGGTACCTTATCTAACCAGAAATTAATAAAACGACTTCTAAACTTCCAAGAGGTCCGTCTAGTCGTAAGTATTGATGGAGTGGGCCCAGTGAATGATTATATCAGGGACGGAAGCGGCTGGTGCGATATTCTACAATCTCTGGATCGTTTCTCCGATGCTGGTTTTCTCCTGACCCTCTCGCCTACAGTTCAGATATATAACCTTTTTGATCTACCCAATATTGCGGCGCTCGCAATGGCCCGCCGAATAAATTTGTCTTCAGGTTGGGTCAACTCGCCGACTTTTCTGAACCCTCTGAAGCTCCCCCTCAAAACCCGGCTTGCCGTCTGCGATCACCTTGAAGAACGGGCAAGGACGCTGGGATTGCATGGTCAATATGAAGGGTTTGTAAGGGAAGTTATCGGCAGGCTCAGTTCCAGCGGTGCAAAGAATGGGAATAAGAAGATTATCGATTCCTTCTTTCGATACACGACAGAACTCGACCACTCGAGGAAGCAATCATTTGAGCATGCGCTGCCTTCTTTGGCAAAAGTAGTTAATCCTGGCTCTATTCAGGAAGCCTTCGAGAGTTATGATACCCCAGTCAGCAACGAAATTAAATTTCCCTCAAATTCATTTCAGACAACAGATCCTGCGGTTGAAATTTCAACGATATCTAATCTTGAAGATCAGAATGGCAGGCTAAAGCGTATGCTTATTGAAGCGTTACTTGAACTAGATCGCCAAAAGCGGTGAGTGAGAGAAAAACAGTAACCACGCCTTTAGTACCGAAGTCTACGCGGCTTTAAGGTAATTTTCCCATTTCCCGGGGGCTTAGCCGTAGAATCTGCGCGACAATCCTCAATTTCTGTGCTGGTGCCATCCCGCCATCGCCCATGTTGGGGCACTCATTGTTGGAGGACAAGCTGATATTCTGGTTTCTGCCCCTTCCATCAAAGTGCCACTTACATATTCCGGGCCATAACACCTTCGAGATGTCATTGATTGAGAGGCTTTAAGCGCCTGCGTAGTTTTTGTATAACGAAGCAGGTGGTCATAGCCGTGCCTAAGGTCCCTACAGTCGTTTTGCACAAACCACACTGCAAAGAAGACCGACTCTGACCGAAACCAGCATTGCACAGAACGCAATCATTTTGGTGGCGATCGACATCACGAAAGCGCGGCATGAAATCTTGATTGCCATTTCTCGCAAGAAACGACGGCGTAGATTTCTTAACCAACTTGACGACTTCACGCGCTTGATTTTCTCTGTAAGGCCCGTGGAGGTCAGAGATCTGACCTCGTAGATAATGTCTAGGCCTTTTGCTCAGCGACCGAAGATCTCGTCTTAAGGACGGTGAGAGCCGCAAAAAGCGTACTCTGTGTTTGTTATGGAGAGACAGTTCATTGACCAAAACGCCAAACTGAGCCATCCTTCGAACGTGTCGAGGCACTTCGACACGACAATGATCTGTGGCCAAATCAGCCATTCATTCCGCGCATAGGACGTTTTCCACACGAGTAGCTTGCGGCTGACCGCGGCACTCGATGACCTAGTTCAAGCTGCGCACGACGCGTTCCGCAGGCAACGAGGAACAAATGAGAACACCAATGGCCTGCTGCTCCAATACTTCCCGAAAGGGTCCTGCCTTGCCAACTACTCTCAGGAACAGTTGGGTGAGGTCACAAAACAACTCAACAATCGGCCACGGAAAACCTTAGGTGTCCTCACACACCAGCGTGTAAGTTAGAGCAGGTGTTGCAGTGACCGCCTGAATCCATCACCAATAATTTTAGGGGCGATTACCCAGGTCATACCACTCGAAACCTAATGGCCTCACATACCGGCGTATGTACGTATTACTTGTTGAGCATGAATGCGAAGACTTTCTATCTCCCTTGACGTAGCGATAGCCGTCGTTTGCAATACGTCAAAATCTGAAAGAACTCGTGATTCTATAGCTTCTAGCTGATCTTCAGGTAATGAACTTTCACGAAGAAGACTAATATACCTACTTGCCATCGGCCTGTAAGTTTGACAAAATTTTTCAGCAGTTTCCGGCATCCTCAATTTTTTCAAGTCCTCAGGCAAAGAATATTGTTGTGCAATTTTTATTAGGCGTTGCCGGGATTTTGGCGGTACGGCTACGCTTTGTGTGCGCAGTTCACTACCGAGAACATTGGCAAAAGCTTCCGAAATTGATTCGTTAACTACAACTTTCTCACTAAACGAATGTCCTGATAAAATTTCTGGCACCATACCGAATACCTGCTTTAAAAACCTTTCCTCTAACGGAATATCTAAACGTTCTATCGGACAAAGAGATACATCCCCATTGATAAATGGCCGAACGATATCAACTTTTCGGAGCAATCTCTCAAAAGCCCCCTGTGGGCC
>JBDWGM010000088.1:0-3477 GCA_039975755.1 Paracoccaceae bacterium
CAACACTTCGGCTGATCGCAAAATAGCACCAACATTATGCGGGTCGGTCACCCGGTCCAATAGCAGCAACCTAGGCGCTTCGGCCCCAATTGCGTGATCAATCAACTGCCCCCAATTCAAGGCCTTCACTTCCAGCGCAGCCCCTTGGTGCACAGATCCCGGATCCAAAGGCGCCGAAAACGACCGTGCGTCGACCACTTCAGGCTCCATACCGCTTTCGGCAATGGCGTCCGCCAGTTTGGTCTGCGCGTTTAAGGTCACAACCAAACGCAAACGCTCACGCTGCGGGTTAGACAAGGCATCGCGCACAGCATGCAAACCAAACAGCCAAACGGTCTCTGCCGCAGCCGCGCGTTTTCCGCGTTCCTTTTCAACAACCCATTTTGGCTTTTTCATCACGTGCCCTCGTTTCTCGCTTCGCCCTAGCCGTTGAGCCCCCAGAGGGCAAGCCATGCGGTCATTGAACCCGTCAATCCAGCGACTCAAAGAGGCTCCCGTAATCGGGACCGCCTTTTGAGCGCCTAGAACGTTCACCCCAGCCCGTTTTCAAGATTTTCCATGCATCATTGACGTGGTGTGAACCGGTCAATGCCAGTTAAGTTTCCACCCAGACAAAATTGCTGACCGTTTGCAGTTGACGCCCTCGCTTCACACAAGTAATCAGCGCTCCAGTGGGCGACAGGCCGCAAGGTGTGGCAGGGGACTGTAACTCCCTCGCGGAGACGCACGCCTGGTTCGATTCCAGGGTCGCCCACCACTTTCAATTCAGCACTAATTGCTTTCAAAACGCACAGCTCCCCAGCCATTGGCACGGGGTCAGGGGTTCAAATCGCTGGTGCTGACTCTGTATTCCATCAGCTGTTCTGGCAATAACACATAGATTTCATCCGGCGGCGTGACCAATGCGTGTTGCATCAGCCGGGGATCGACGCCCATCTCATCAAGGTACGCCATAACCTCGCCTTGCCCCCGCTGGATATCTTCGACTGCGATAAACGCAGGCAACGCCACGTTGGCATCAAAGAAATGTTGGTGTACCCCAACCTGCGCATCATCATGAATGGTTCGGGTGACACCGCTGGCCAATATGTAGGGACACGCCGACAGGCAAATATCAAGCGCACCCATCATTGTATCCGCCTCATCTGCGCGCAATCTGCGCCCGATCTCAAGCGCATCTCGGACCGATCCACCAGGTGAATTCAACCGCACCCGATCGAAATTGCGCCGCACCTCTAGGTATTCGTCGAACCTCTCAGCATCCCCTTGCGCGATTTGTCCCGTTAGAAACAACGTGTCGTCCGTGATTTCGAAAAACAGGCGTGACGGCATATCGCCCGTGCTGCGAAAGGGGCGCGCCGGGTTTCCATCCAGCGGCGTGTTGTCAGTTCGAAAGCGCCGGGTTTGATCGCCCGGGGCAACGGGTGTGTCAAATTTCGGCTGATTGGATGGAAAAGCAATGCTGGGCAATGCCGTCAGAATGTCCCGCCCCATCAGGAACACGGCGATAGCCAACTGCACAAACAGAACCCATGTGATCGCTGTTTTTGTTGTCATGCGCCGGGTCGGAGCAGCCATGTCACTCATGCTTGTTTCTCGGGCGTTAGTTTAAGCGGCTTCACGTCTGCGGGCGGATGCGATTGTTGAGTGGGTCCAAGGGTATGTTCCATATCCTTAACCGCATGCAGGGCGGCGCGCAGTTCGGCCAAGGTCAACGTGTCTTCGACCCCAACCCGCGCTTTTCCGGACCGGATAGCGGCCTGCGTCACCGCAAGGATAAGCACCAGCACCGCTGGCAATAGGTCAATGGCGATAGCCCCGGCCCATGACGGCACAAAGTTCCCGGCATATTTGATCACCGCATCCGCCGTGCTGATCGGCCTGTAAATCGTATCGGCCGGGGCATCCATGCTCATCACGCCCTCGGCGGCCAGCCGCAATGTTTCGGCCCGTTGCCCCAACAATTGCAGCACGGATGATATGGTGGATTGCTGCCCAGCCCGGGTTTCTTCCGTCCGCCCGTCAAGTTCCGGCAGGACCACAGACGCGCTCAGATCCTGCGCAGCACGGCTGACCAATGGCGCGACCGACAGCTGTCGCAACTGCGTGATCACACCGGCAAGCCGCACGGCTTCTTCGGAAAATTGAACCGAACGCGCTTCAATTGGGCCCGGTTCAACCGTCAGCGCACGCATCCGGCTAAGGATCGCATTGCCTTCTGTAAAGGCCGCATTCACAAGAGGCTGCTGGCTGGCGATTTGTGTTTCCAAACCCGCCAACTCGTCCGATTTCTGACGCAACACCCGGAACACGGCACCCCGCCCGGCCAGACCGGACAGATTGCCAGTGGCCTCTTGCTCTGACAGATCCTCAAACGATTGCCGCACACGCGCCACGTCCCGCCCCAAACCTTGGGCAGAAACGGTAATTTCATTGGCGCGCTCCAACGCTGATTGATAATCTTGCACCGTTTTGGCCAAATGTTGTTCAACCGCCGCAGCCCCAGCAAGAGCCGCCGCGTTCAGCCAAGACGACATCGCAATAATCGCCGCAGAGCCAATCAGCATCGAGACGAAAAGCCCAATCCGCGCACCAACCGAACGCACCGCAGGCAGTAGCCGGATAAGATAGGACCAGAACACAAAGATGCCGACAGACACGGCGATTGAATAACTGATGGCCGCGAAAAAGCTCAGCGCGCCATTGTCATCCAACAAAGACGACACCCCAAGATACGTGTAAATGCCCGAAGCCACCGCCAAAACGCCAAGGGCCGCAGCCGTAAAACTATCAAGCCACGACACATGCCCTTCCAGCTCTTTGGCATAGCGCAAACCTTGTGCCTCAGCTTGGGTCAGTTTTTGGTCATCCATCGGCCTATGTCCTCCTGATCGCCTGCCACTATGGACCGCGTTCAGAAATTGTCCAAGACAAATGCCGGAACCGTGATCAACATTTAGGCATGAGAAACAGAGGAAAGCGGCCACGGCGCCAGCTAATCTTGCCGCAAAGTGCGGGTCTGAGCCGAAAGCCACAAATGCTGCGCGGCGAGCGAATGTCAGGTACCGGGTTCTTTCAGCATATTAGAATTCACCAAGGGTTGAGCGCTCAAAAAACCATCCGGAGCATTTTTCTCCCAAGGGAGCACATCAGAAGTGGTTGGCCAAACACATTGATACGCTTCAAACGCACGCAGATTTCTGTCCATATAATAATCGATAGCAGCACCAAATAAAAACTCGTACCATGAGAAATCGACCTTGAACATTTGGCATCGAAATTCGGGTAGGACATCAGTGCGCATCTGATCATTTGTCGGTTTGTCTTTGGTTTCCCAGATATTAGCCAACATGCCATGAGCGACTTCAAGCCTCTGTCCAACAATAATCACCTCGGGCCAGTCTCGCGTGATCCCCCAGCCAATCGAATAGGTGAATGCTGGCCAGATTTCGTCACCACTGACGAATTGGGCATGCC
>JBDWGM010000089.1:0-2729 GCA_039975755.1 Paracoccaceae bacterium
CATTTGGATGCAGCATGGGCCGGTTCCGCCATGATCTGCCCAGAGTTCCGCGATGATTTCTGGGCAGATGTGGACGGTTTTGACAGCATCGTCTTTAATCCACACAAATGGCTGGGCGCGCAATTTGATTGTTCTGTGCAATTTCTGCGCGACGCAACGCCGCAAATCAATACGCTCAAAATCGAACCTGAATATCTGAAAACCAGCGCACATGACGTGACGAATTATTCGGAATGGACCATCCCACTGGGTCGCCGGTTCCGTGCGCTCAAGCTGTGGTTTCTGATCCGCTCTTATGGATTGGAGGGGTTGCAAACCCGTATTCGAAACCATGTATCTTGGGCGGCTGAGTTGGCAGAAGAAATTCGTGCCCTCGACGGGTTTGAGATCGTAACGGAACCCGTTTTGAGTTTGTTTTCATTTCGATGTCCGGGGGATGATGCAGCTCAACAAAAAATGGTCGATTTAATCAATGACGATGGGCGCATCTATTTGACCCAAGCCGTGTTGGAAGGTCGCAAAATCATTCGTGTCCAAGTGGGGCAATTCGAAACCACCCGCGAGGATGTGATGATGGTGCGATCGGTGGTTCAGGAAATCTGGCAAACCATAAAGTAAGCATGCCGCGCGAATGGGGTGGGAAACCCAAGCAATGTTCCTTAGCGAGTGCCCATATGTGAGATAGGCTGTGGTAAAAGCATGGATCGCTCGCCACGGCATGCGCCATGCCCTTCACGTGACTTTTGGAAACAGACGTTAAGGAGTCAATCATTCACGTCTTCGGTAATGATTTCTGCGCCACTGGACTGTTTTTTGAAAACCAGGCGCAGACCGATCCAGCAGACAAGAGACAAAATACTAAAAACAGCGAGTAAGGCCGAGGCAGACAGGGGGGGGGCGACTGTAACAAACCCCGCCATCAGAACGGCGGCTGCAGCGAAACCCAGAAAGATAAACCCGGGCAAAAGAACTTCTGCCAAGCCCAGCAACAGCGCTGCGGCCAACCACACCCACCATAACAGAAGAACGGCGTTCATGACGCGCGCCCTTTTAACAGTTTAAAGGCATCTCCGAACACTTCGATGGCCTGTGCGGGCACAACAATTGTTTGTTTCCCGTCGCCAGCGCCCAAGGCCGTCAACGATTCCACTTGTTTAAGCGCGATTTGGTATTGCGCAGCCTCAAGACCGTTTTCATTGATTGCGGTTGCAACGACTTGCGTGGCGTAGGCTTCGGCATCCGCCAGAATGCGGCGCGCCTTGGCGGTTTGTTCAGAGGCATAAAGCTCTGCATCAGCAGCCAGTTCCACCGCCCGCTTAGATCCTTCGGCTTCGGTCACTTGTGCACGCCTAGCCCGTTCAGCGTTCAGCTGTTGTAACATCGCATCGCGCGTGGCTTGATCGAGATTAACATCAAGGATTTCGGCGCGGGTGACTTCGATCCCCCAATCATCAACAGCCTGTTCCACAGAGGCCTTGATTGTATTCATCAACTGCGCGCGATCTGCCTGAACGTCATCCAGATCTTTCTTGCCGATCTCAGCGCGCACGATACCGGCAACAGTTGTCGCAATCGCTGCGTCAACATCTCTGATCCGATAGACGGTGCGGGCAGGTTCGGTAATGCGGTAAAATACCGACGTTTCGACCTGTACCAAAACGTTGTCTTTGGTGATCGCGTCCTGACTGGCATTGGGCAATTGGCGTTCCAAAATGGAAATTTCATGCGCCACACGATCAATAAATGGAACAATAAGATTGATCCCAGGCCCAAGCACCGAACGCAGTCGGCCAAACCGTTCGATCACATATTTTTCAGATTGTGGTACGATCCGAACGCCTTTGAAAACGACGGTCACCAAAAGGATAGCCAACAATAAAAAGACGATGTTGCCGGAAAACAAATCCGCAATTAGATTTTCGATGTCCACGTATGAAATCCTTTCGAGTATGTCACATATATGTGATGTTATTGCGTCCAAATTTCAAGAATGAAACAACCTGTTTAGTAATCTAAATGACGGGAAATTCGCGATTTTTCCGAGTTTTTAGCGCTGAATTGGCCATTTTTGGAACTTGTATGAATGTCAATTTGGCACATTAAAATACGCAGAATGTCGAAAATTAAGGGCGCAGAAAACCACAAATTGCAGAGGTTTCAATGTTCTTTATTGGCCACGTACACCCCTCATTTTGGTTCGCGTGTAGCCTGACGTATGGGTGGGATTGGATCAAGGGACTTGGAAACGAAGCGGAATTGCGCCAAAGGGTGGCCATGACATTTAAGTTTGATCTTCAGGCCACTGATGGCTCAGCCCGCACTGGCGTTATCTCGACGCCGCGCGGTGACATCCAGACACCTGCTTTTATGCCTGTGGGCACGGCGGCGACGGTGAAAGCAATGCTTCCAGGCTCGGTGCGTGCGACGGGTGCAGATATTCTGTTGGGGAATACGTATCATCTGATGCTACGCCCAACCGCAGAACGGATTGATCGTTTAGGTGGTTTGCACAAGTTCATGAATTGGGACCGTCCCATCCTGACGGACTCTGGCGGGTTTCAGGTCATGAGTCTGGCCGCGTTGCGCAAAATGACTGAAAAAGGTGTGACCTTCAAAAGCCATATTGACGGTTCAAAACACGAATTGACCCCTGAACGCTCTATGGAAATTCAGCGTTTGCTGGGATCAGATATTGTGATGTGTTTTGATGAATGCCCAGCTTTGCCAGC
>JBDWGM010000090.1:0-5105 GCA_039975755.1 Paracoccaceae bacterium
CAAATGGTGGCGCTGGAACAGGCCGCCGAACGTATTCGGGTATACCACGAACGACAACGCCCGGAAGATGCTGAGTGGACAGACGCAGCTGGGGCGACGCTGGGCTGGCGATGGACTGCGGTCGAAGCGGCAGGTCTTTATGTCCCCGGTGGCTTGGCGTCTTACCCCTCATCGGTTTTGATGAACGCGATTCCTGCCAAGGTCGCAGGGGTGGCGCGTTTGGCCATGGTTGTGCCTTCTCCTGATGGGGCGCTGAACCCGTTGGTTCTGGCTGCGGCAGACCTTGCGGGTGTTGACGAGATCTATCGTATTGGCGGGGCGCAGGCGATCGCGGCCTTGGCATATGGGACTGAAACCATTTCAGCCGTTGATAAAATTACAGGACCAGGCAATGCCTATGTGGCGGCAGCAAAACGTCGTGTTTTTGGCGCTGTAGGCATTGATATGATCGCCGGACCGTCTGAAATTCTGGTTATTGCTGATGGCGATAACGATCCTGACTGGATCGCTCTGGATTTGATGAGCCAAGCCGAACACGACGAAAGCGCGCAATCACTTTTGATCACGACCGATCCCGATTTCGGTCGCGCGGTGGCCGCCGCAGTCCAAACCCGCCTGTCGACGCTCGAACGCCGTGCGATTGCCGGTGCGTCATGGCGCGATTTCGGGGCAATTATCACTGTGCCCGACTTAGAAATGGCGGCCGTCTTGTCGGATCGGATCGCACCTGAACATTTGGAGCTTTGTGTTGCTGATCCAGATGCGCTAAGTGCTCGCATCAAGCATGCGGGGGCTATTTTTCTAGGCCAATGGACTCCAGAAGCCATCGGTGATTACGTCGGGGGGCCAAACCACGTTTTGCCCACGGCACGATCTGCCCGCTTTTCCTCTGGATTGTCTGTTCTGGACTTTATGAAACGCACAACATTGGCTCGGATGACACCTGCGGCCTTGCGCATAATTGGACCTGCAGCAGAAACACTGGCCCAGACGGAGAGCCTGCAAGCACACGGATTGTCCGTCACCGCACGATTGCGCAAACTTAACGACTGACTGTTGGGTGAAACGGTTGCTCTTGGGGGGGCTTCCGGGCTATGCAGCTTGGTAGGACGCATCGCCAAAAAGCTTTACTCATGACTCGTATTTCGCAAATCTCCCTCGATGACAGTGGCTTGCCGCCGCCTACGCCAGAGATCGAGCAAGAGCGCAAAGTCGCAATCTTCGATTTACTCGAAGATAATAGTTTTGTTTTACCAACCCTAGCGGAGAGTCCGGCTTTGGATGGTCCATACCATGTAGACCTTGCGATCCGCGACAAAAGGCTCGTTTTTGTGATACAAACGGAGGGCGCGGAAAATGCAGGTGAATTTCACCTGTCTTTGGGGCCTTTTCGGCAAGTGGTGAAAGACTATTTTCAAATCTGCCAAAGCTATTTTGACGCGGTTAAAAAATTACCCCCCAGTCAGATTGAAACAATTGATATGGCGCGGCGTGGAATTCACAACGAGGGTGCGCGGGTACTGCAAGAGCGTCTTGAAGGAAAAGTCGAAGTTGACACGGACACGGCGCGGCGGCTTTTCACATTGATCTGTGTTCTTCATTTTGGCGGCTAAATGACACAAGAACTGCCACAGTCGGTTCTCTTTTGCTGCGATCACAACGCCGTCCGGTCTCCCATGGCTGAGGGTATCATGAAAAGGTTATATGGTACAGGGACTTACGTCCAATCGGTCGGAGTCATGAATGACTTGGAAATCGATGGATTTTCAATTGCTGTGTGCCAGGAGCTAGAGGTCGAGCTGTCTCGACATCGTTCCCGCAGCTTTGATGAGATGGAAAATTGGGGGGATGATCTGGGATCATTTGATCTGATCATCGCCCTAAGCCCAGCCAGTCAGCGGCGCGCCTTGGAACTTACCAGATTGTATAGCCTCACAGTTGAATACTGGCCTATTCTTGACCCGACAGGTTTAGGTGAGACGCGCGATGCTAAATTGGCCAGTTATCGACAAGCGCGCGATCAAATACACCAACGCCTAATCGAGCGATTTGGCGAACCTACCGAAACAACATAAGTTGATTGTTCCGGTCATTCAGGCGACCATTCGGCTCTCGTCATGGAGATGAAAGTATCCCCAAGGCCCCCTTCGACATTTCGAGCAAGCACGTCTTTTAATCGCTGTGTTTCATGTATTGCTGACCAACCAACCGCTGAAAAGGTCGATTTCTTGAACACATGTTCCGATAACAGTGGGTTTGTCAGGGCCTGACTGAAGGCATCAAGGGCGACAAAAACCAATACGAGGTTCGGCAACGGGCTATTGGCGACGCGATCCTGACAGAACAAGCCGACATGGAAATCAACATCCCGAGGATGTTCATAGAGTTTCGCCAGCTTGCTTGCGATCTTCGGATCAGATGAAATCTCATCGAAGGTTTCTGGTCGGGGCTGGCTCATGTAATAGCAATAGTCTGAAAAGCTGGCCAGATTGCAGAATCTATCTTGCTCGATAGATGCTTTTTCGATGTGTAAAAGCGCTTCCGCCGTGTTGTGAGGACCAAGTTCGCCAGCTTGAGTTTTACACAAGCCGGCAAACCCCTCTAGTAGACCATCTTCGAGAAGCAACGCGTTGTTTAGAAATGTTTTATGTACTGGCACATCCTCACCACCCCATTTGATCGTATCAGGTATCAGCGCATGCCACCGATAAAGCAGGCTAAATTCAGTCGTGATCCAGTTCGGCTTGTTCCAAGGCGCGTTCCAAGCGACTGATGGGTCCGCACGCAAGTTAAAAGGCATGGGGGAGATGTGGTTGATGTAATCCTCCACAATAATTTTGATAAAAATCACAATGACCGTATTGCGGGCCGTTTCGAAAACCCGATTGTCATCCCATTTTGGATTTTGTTCTTCGATTACGGCTGCCAGACGATTGTGTTCGCGCAAAAATACAGTGTTCAGCATGGCGACCTGTGGTACCGAATTTGCTCGATCACCGCCAAAAGCGAACAAGGATGCGCGAATTTCTTTGGTCGCCTCGCTTGCCCCGAGTGGGACGTCCAACACTTTAAACTGCGGATCGACCCTGCCTTTTTTGTAAAGGAACGGCGCGTATTCTTCGCCCTTGATGGTCTGGGATTTTAGTCGCCCTTTACTGCCGAACTCTTCGGATTTTACCCTCAGCGCATCCGTCTGAGCCGGTGTGCGGCCATACAACGGGCAGAGATCTATTTCGTGGTTGGATGTGTTGCGTTGCAGTCGCTTTTCTTGTGTTTCGCCTGCTGGCGTTAGATGTTCAGATTCTGTCCGGATAAAACCATCTGTTAAATACTGTGCAAAGGCCGGAAAGAGGCAGGTGGATTTCGGGCAAAGCCGTTGTTTTCCGTTTTCCCGCGCAAACAGAGATATTAAGTCGTCAGGGGTCGGTGCGGTTGCACGCGGGCGCGGCGCAAGATGCCGCCCGCTCCATTGTTTGTCGGTCAACCCAGGCCAGCAAACGTAATCGTGTCGTGTACTTAGCGGATGTGGTCGTGCCCTGGCACGGTTCACGACACGGTTGATTGCCCAGCCATTGACCCAACGCGCCAGTAAAGGGAGGGATTCAACAAAAGAGAAAAGGGATTTTTGAGTCTCGTAAGAGAGGAAGGACATAAGCGAGCAACCTTAAAATAGACATCAACTATGTGTTGAGCATCTCGCAATGTGCAGAATTTTTCTAGAGTTATTTTGTAACTATCGCTCCGGGGAACCCTAAATGAGGTGTTGGAGACGTTTAATGCAGCCGGTTTGGCTGATGCTCCATGGCCGTTTTTCCGCATTGCTGACACAGCAGAGAAGGGGAAACGGTGGATGTGAAGCAACCTATTCCCAGTTATGAACGCTTAAGGCAGGGAAAACCCGGGATCGCACGTGGATCCAGATGTACGGGGCATTTGGTCCAGTTTCTTGTAACAGAAAGCAGCATAAGAAGTGAAAACCGCTGCTGGATTTACAGCAACCAGATATGATATTTTCAATCTGTTTTCAGCTGGTCGAACACATTTTTTCGGCGGTGTCTGCAAATGCCGCCCACACACTCCAAAATCGTTCGTTTTCTCTTGAATCCGACAGCTTCATTGCCTGTACACGCTCTGGATTGCCAAACATGCGCGCGCCGCGTTTTTGATCCGCTGCATTCAACGTGCGATTTGCTGCGACTTGAAGGCAGCCGCATGTGCCGAGGCTTGCGCGTCGTAAATTTTGCGACACACATGCAGTACTAATTGGGCCCGCCGCAGCCCGTGGGCGTGTGTCAGGATTGGACGGAAACGTGGAGGAGTTTGTTTGCGACGTACTGGAACTGCAAGCAACCAACAGTATGGATGCTAGGGTTGTTATGAGCGTAGCGCGTAAAGGCGACGGTGATATAGCCGAGAGTGCAGAGTTCATATCTGCACTATGGCTGAACCACTAAGCTCCTGCAATTGCAGGTTCGAAAAACTTAATACTTTAGAATTTCAGCCGTGCGCCGACGACGATCAGGTCTATGTCTTCGAAGTTTGTCCCGCGCGTATCCAATTCGAAAGTACGGTAGCTGGCATAAAGTTCGAGATTATAGGCATCAACCCGTTGCACAGCGGAGATCGCATAGGACGTGCTGTCTGACGAGTCACCGGAGAAATCATCCCCTTCGTAGATGTCGAAGGATAGTGCGGTGGACCCGGCGCTCAGCCAGTTCTGTTGGTAGCCGAATTTCGCGTATACATAGCTCGCATCGCTTTCTTCCGGCCGACCTGCTGCGATCGCAACGCTTGTTCCCGTCGCTGCATGACGCATGGCAAAGGAACCCGCTAAGATGCGTTCATTCTCACCTTGATCAACATCGATCCACTGATAGGCCAAACGTCCATCGACCCCGATCCCGTCATAGTCCTTGCCATACCGGATGCCGACGTCTGTGAATGTGCGATCGTCATCCTGATTGAGCTCTTCTTCACCCCAAGACGCACTGGCGGTGAAGCCATTTAAATCCGGTGTATCATACCGCACCCTCAGACGCCGCGCGCCGTCAAAGGCACCAAACGTGCTGCCAATGCTGGTTCCGGAAAGAGCGCCATCCTTGGGG
>JBDWGM010000091.1:0-47535 GCA_039975755.1 Paracoccaceae bacterium
TATTTGCGTATCACGCCAATTTTCGCTCAATCAAACTTTGCGCTGTAGCGACGTAACTGCCGGCGATGGGGATTGGCGCGCGGCCCAATAGCGCGCGGCCAGGTCCTTCGTCCAAGGTCGGATTATAGCCCAACTCTTTTAGGCTTCCTCGCACGTCCGCATCAACCAAGGCGACAAGCCGGATGAACCAATCGGGTGCCTGAAACTTTGGCACCTTCTTGCTGTAAGCAGGGAATGCCTTTTTCAGACAGGTGGCAATTTGCATGATCGAATATGCCTCAAAGCTGGCGATCGTGCGCGCGCCAGCGGCCGCAGGGGCGGTTAGCGCCGCGACATGCATATCCGCCAAATCGCGCACGTCGACCGAATGCATGTAAAGATGCGGCGCAACTGGGATTTCACCGCGCAAGAACCGCTGAAACAAAGCACCCGACGTTCCCGGATCAGAATCCAGCAATGGTCCAACGATAAAGGCTGGATTAATCACGGCCAGCTCAGTTTTTGTCGTCCCCGGCTTCAGAATATCCCAGGCCTTCTTTTCGGCGCGAATTTTGCTTTCCACATATGCATTCACGTCCCCATCCGGATCGGCCCAATCGGATGCGTCCAAATGGCTTGGTCCTGACTTGCCCCGCCCCGGCACAATCGCCGCGATAGATGACGTCAACACGACCCGTGCAACACCCGCATCACGGGCTGCGGTCAGCGCGCGCTGCGTGCCCTCAACCGCTGGGGTGATCAGCTCCGCCTTATCCTTAGGCATGGACGTCACAAAAGGGGATGCCGCGTGAACCAGATAATCCACACCTTTGCAGGCCTCAGCCCAGCCTGCATCCTTGGTCAGGTCAAGTTCCACAAACTCTAGATGGCTGACATCGACACCCGCCTCTTTAATGGCTTTTTTGGTCTCCGCGCTGCGCGACGGCGTCCGCAGGCTGCCGCGAACCTTATAGCCAGCGCGCAGTAAAGCCACAGCCAGATGGCCACCCAGAAACCCTGTGACCCCTGTAAGTAGTACTGTCTTCATTGTCTTCTCCAAAACTACGAAACTAACAATAATCGTTCAATTCGTAAATTCAAGCCGACGAGATTTGTCTTTTGACAATTGACGTCAGCGCACCGGAAACCGATGTTAGGCCCATGAACGATCAACGACAAAATCAGATACTCAGCGCGGCGAAGACCCTGTTTTTTGAACGCGGGCTCCGTGCGACGACGATGGCAGCTATCTCGGAAACGGCTGGCATTGCCAAACCGACCTTGTACAGCCGCTACAAAGATAAAAACGCAATTTTTCAGGCCATGATTGCATCCATACTGGATGAATTATGGGAATTAATGGACGCTGAGTTCTCGAAATCGGGTTCTGTTGAATCCCGCCTGACAGCGGCCTTGGTGGCCAAATACTCCGTAGTGTTCGATATGCTTCAATCGCCACATGTTGCCCAAATGATGGAAGACAAGGTTCTGTACGCAGGCCACGCATTTGAAAAACTGAACACCGACGTCGCAAAACGGATCGAGGGCATGGTTTCAGAGGAAGGATACACGAACCCAAGCGAACTAACGCATCTCATCCTGTCTTGCGCGCTCGGCATTCACAGAAACGCACGTACCCGAGAAGACGTCGCGCGCGAAATCACAACCGTGGTCTACGCACTTTTAGCAGCCTCAAAATAATTTTAGCTTCCTATTGGTGTGACGTGTCTATCGATTGTTCCTGATCGATCACTTGCGAAAGCGGCCATTCGTCGATGGTGCAGCATCCGCCACTTCGGGCTCCTTGCAGACTTTCGCTGCAGGATGCGCCAATGTCCGGTATGGGGAAATCTAACGTGTCAGAAACGGTCGATTTAGGTGAAAAACTCGACCTACTAGATGTTGTGTTTGGTCGGGGTGAGCCTTCCCAACCCGCTGTGACTGCAGGCAAAGGCGGTGTTTTTGGCGGATGGTGTGTGGGGTGATTTCGAACCTTAACTCGGAACCATTTTGGCAAGGCGTTTTAGGTTCTGTGCAGTCGCTGCGAGGAGGAATTCTTCGTTGGCTCCTTTTAGACCTCTGAGCCGGAGGCGTCTCAGGCCGAGATGTCGTTTCAAATGGGCGAACAACATCTCTACCTTTTTGCGTCATCGTCGGCTTTCGTCATATTGCCATGTGTGTTTCAGATCGCGGACGGTCTGATGGGCATCTTCATCCATGTGCCGCGTGATCGTTCTGAACGGTGCGTCGGTACAGGCTTTCTTGATCGGACACGCGCCACAGGTTTCCTTGCTGGCAAAGTAGCTTTTGATCCGGTCGGCTTTCATGATCCGCCGCAGTGGCATCTCGTGCCCCTCAAGACAGGTAAAGCTGTCCCGGTCCGCATCATACTGGAAGTGGCTGATGTCGTATTTGCCGTTTGTTTGATGTTTGCGATCCAGCACCGGAATGTGCGGCGTGACATCACGTTTGAGCAGCCACGCCAGAAACGGGCCGGTGCCATATGATCCGTCTGCCGCGATCCTTTCGGGGTGGAAGTCATGTCGCTTGGCACTGCGTTCCAGCATTGTTTTAGTTGCGATGATTTCTTGTGAAAGCCGCGCGGGCGTTGCCTCGACATCCATGATGATCCCGTGATCGGTGTCGATCAAGTAGTTCGTCTCGTAGCTGAAGCGACCGGGTCCATCTTTTAGGGACCATGCAGCTTCGGGATCAATCTCCGACAGGTATTTTGGCGGCTTCTTCTTTGGTCCGGGCGGTGCAGTCTCATCTGCTTCAGCCAGCTTGGCCAGGTATTCCGCGACAGGACGCTGCACCTGTTCCTTGCGCGACCACAGCTTCTCGATCTCCTGCGGCGCATCCTTGCGATCCCTGTTGGCATCCGCCTCAATCGTGCTGCCGTCGACAGCGGCGTCCGTCCCGCCGACAAACCCGAAGCCCACGCATTTCTCGACAACGCTTTCGAACAGTTGGCGCATGATGTCACCATCTGCAAAACGGCCATGCCGGTTTTTTGAGAAGGTCGAGCGGTCCGGCACACGGCCCTCTAGGCCCAGCTTGCAAAACCACCGATATGCCAGATTGAGATGGACTTCTTCGACAAGCCGCCGCTCAGACCGGATACCGTAAAGATAGCCGATAAGCAGCATGCGCAACATCAGCTCTGGATCGACAGAGGGGCGGCCCGTGTGGCTGTAAAGGTCGGCGAGGTCAGCGCGGATCGCATCGAAGTCCAGCAACCAATCGATCTTACGCAACAGGTGGTTTTGCGGTACATGATCCTCGATCCGGAACCGATAGAATAGGTTTTCTTGTGTCTCCAATCGTCCCATAATCGCGCAACCCTCCTGCCCATAAGGATGATAGAATCAGATGGCGAACTTCCGATCCAGGCAAGTTTTACAGCAGGCAAAATAGCGCTTGATCTAAACCTTACTTGAGCTCTTACGCTCAACGTGACGGGAGTATCGTCAGTCGATAATCAGAAAGCGAGAACACATGAAATTCACAATGGCGGGGATTATACTCTTCACACAGAACTACGAAGAATGTGTGGAGTTTTACAGTTCGGCTCTTGAGTTAGAAATCCTGCACACAATTGATCGTCCCGGCGAAAAACTGACCACCTTCCTACTGGGTGACACATACTTGATGGTCGAGACCGGAGGCGTCGCCTCTGCCAACAAGAAATCCATCGAGCAAAATCCGACGAAATTTCGCTTCAATGTCCCGGATGTTCTGGCAGCAAGCGTGGCGCTCCAGAACAAAGGTGTCGATGTGAAAGTCATCAAGCATACCTGGGGGACGACTGCTGAATTTCTCGATCCCGATGGCAACCCATGTGCATTGAGATCAGATGCCGGTTTCGGTGAATAGATTAAGTTGTTGCAGCAAGGCAAACCACGCTCTTAGAGATGCGAGTTTTTCACCAGTATCGGTCGTTTTTGAGAGGGTCGTGGTGGTGCTGATAACGGTAGCCCAAAGCTGTTTTGGCGTCCGGTTGACACTGGCGATTTCATCTAATAGTTACCATGATAACCAAAGAGGGAACACCCAATGTCAAACTCACTATTCATTTTCGCCGAAATCAAACCGAAGCCAGAACATTTCAAGGATGCCCAGCAAGCGATCATCGGAATTCTGGACCAAACCCGCGCTGAAAGCGGCTGCCGTTCGTTCAAGCTGTTCGAGGCACCGGATCGGGATACGCTTTATCTTTTCGAGGAATGGCAGGATCAGGATGCGCTCGATCAGCATCATGCCCAGCCCTACACAGCTGCGGTTTTCAAATCTTATGAGGGATGGCTGGCGGAACCACCCCGTATCCTGCCTTTGCGTGGGCTAACGTAACAGCATGTTCTTTCTTCGGGAATTACCGACACGGATGATGATCGACGGTTACGTTTCGGCGACGGGTGTGGGTGATGTGGATACCGTGGTGCAAGCACTCTCGATGATGCGGGAAGCAAGCCAGCTGGAGCGCCAATTAGATGCCTACTTTAATAGCCATAACCTTTCACAGTTGAAGTTCCATATCCTCATCGTGATAGACCGCGAGCCGGACACGGACAGTCTTCGTCAAAGCGAAATCAATCAACGCTTGGATATTTCCAAGCCGGTCCTGCACCGGACCGTGGTTTCGCTGCTAAAAGACGGATTGCTCGTGCGCCGGGACGATCTCGAGGACTCACGCGCTCACCGTCTGGCCCTGACCGACAAAAGCAAGACAGTGCTTGCAGCGATCCTACCCGGCTATTTTGAAACCATTTCCGGTTTTATGGAAAAACAGCCATGACGCGGCTTCTGACGGTCTTCTTCGCATGGATCGCCGTCTATGTCGCTGTCACCGCTACCTTAGTGGGATTCCAGTGGGCAGGCTTAGATATGCCGTTGCCAGTGCAGACATTTCTGCTGACAGCCGTTCTGGTCCCGACGATGATATTTATCCTTGGACCATTCGCAGCAGCACTTGCGCAAACTGTAATACGAAAGTTTGGCTAGGCAGCTCGTCAAATCCCTCGCGGGTCTTCCAAAAACCCTCTTTTTTGACACGGTGAATACCTGAAAGCGGACCTTCATAAATGAGGTCCCCACTGTCCGCTTTGCGGGACAAAGCACCAATTCGCTGCGCCTGCGCCAATGTCCGCTAGTGTGTGGCCTCAATGCGCATGGGCATCCTTTCCAAGCGCCATCATAAGATGATGTTCGCGATGGTGATCCTGGCTCGCCATCAGCCCGAAGAAGCCAAGACCACGGATGCGCCGAACAACTGCTGGGTCGTCACTGGTCACTTGTAGGGTCACGCCCTCGTCTGTATTGGACACCACGGCTTGCCAGCGGTCATCTCGCGCGAGTTGAGCGGCGTGGGCGGGAACCATCCTTTGCAGCGCCGCGACCGTCACCGCATCACCAGTAGCCATAGCCACTATACCAGCCGGCAAGACATCTTGTGTTACGACAGCAGACGTTACCAACCTATCCATATCGACCAGATGTGCTCTGAGGCCAGCCAGATCGACACTTGACCAATCCGTGTTGGGGTCCGTGTCCAGCACGCGCACAACCTCGACAAGCGCGGCGAACGCACCTTGCCCCGGCTCAACCAGCGCCGTCACAGCCATGTTGTTCTTTTGATTATGCATATTGTGATCCATTCCATCACCGGGCCTAGAATGATCCATTTGAGCAATCGCGTTAGCTCCTGCAACGACCAACACAAGAACAGCGATATCGATACCAAGTCGCATGTTATCTCCTCTTTTGTATCAGCAACCTATCAAGCAACGATATTCCACTGTATGATTTCTATCATGTCGGAGTGGATACAGATTTTCGAGGATGCCCCTATTCGTGAAATGGCGAAGGGAGATATTCTGTTTCGGCGCGACGACCCCGTGCAGTCGATGTTCTTGGTCAGATCAGGTGAAGTGGCAATGGAGCGTTCGCTTGCAGATGGCGGGTATCTGGCCCTGCATGTTGCGACCTCGGGCACGGCGCTGGCCGAGGCATCTTTGTTCGCAGAACACTACCATTGCGACGCCGTCGCGCGTTCCAACGCTTTTGTCGCTTTCTTGTCGCGACCCGCATTCGCCCAAGCCCTCAGACAACGATCTAACGCGGCCATCAGCCTGATCGAAACTCATGCCAAAACCGTTCAGGCGCAAAGGGCGCGAATTGAGATACTGCGGCTACGTCGGGTGTCTGATCGGCTCGACGCATGGCTTGAGTTGTATGGGGAACCGAAAAAAGGGGAATGGATCACAATCGCAGATCAGATCGGTGTTTCGCCGCCCGCGCTTTATCGAGAATTGGCAAGGCGACGGTAGCGGACCTTCGCTATCTCGCAGCAACTGGGTAGGTAGGGCTCGTAGGAGACCTTCGCTGCAAGATGCGCCAACTTCCGCTTCGTAGGACAAAGCAGACCTGTGCAGACGCAGCTATTGCTCATGCAGCATTCTTTCGCTGTTGCGGCAACCTGAAAGCCGCTACGCAACACATCTGGCCAAGTCAGTCATTCATAAATGTTGAACTCATCTGCGTTTAAGAGGCACTGCATGCTGCGAGCCAACACGATCAATGCCCGGCGGAGCGGTCGTCCCCTCACCAGTCACTCTCACTTAGCCCCAGCTTCTTCAGCCGTGAATAGAGTGTCGTTGGTTTGATTCCAAGCAGTGCAGCCGCCCCGTTTTTGCCAGAAACTCGGCCGTTTGCTTCTTTCATGCAGGCCATGATGTTGGCTCTGCGTATTTGTCCCACATCTGCCTCGGTAAGCAAGGTGGACGTGGGCAAAGACCCCGGCAGGACTTGGCTTTGGATCTCAATTTGTAATTTATCGGATAGCGAAACAATAGCACCGCGTTCAATGACGTTTGCTAGTTCACGTACATTGCCGGGCCAGTGGTAGTCTTGCAGTTTGCGCATCGCTCCTTCGGTAACAACCGGCACCTTACGACCAAGCCGTTTGCAAGCAATGCGCAGAAGATGAGCTGTCAGAATTGGGATGTCCTCAGGGCGATCCCGCAGCGGCGAACAGAGAATGGGAAAAACGCCAAGGTGCAGAATAAGGTCCTGCCGCAGGCGACCTGCCTGTACCTCGCGATCAATGTCTCGGTTGGTGGAGGCGATGACGCGCAGGTCAAGGCTGCGGGCGCGATCATCGCCAAGACGAACGACTTCGCGGTTTTGTAGGGCGTCAAGCAGATGGCCCTGCAGTTCGATTGGTATGTCTGCGACTTCATCAATGAACAAAGTGCCGCCATGGGCCAATTCCAACTTACCTGGGCGATCTCTCAGCGCACCGGCGAAGGCACCACGGACCTGTCCAAACAATCCGCTTTCGATCTTCTCAGGGCTGACGGCACCGGCCTTGAAGTGAATCATTGGGCGGCGCTTCCGGCTGCTTTCATCATGAACGGCAGACGCCACGAGAGACTTACCAACGCCACTCTCACCACGGATCAAAACATTTGTATCCGTCGGCCCCACAAGTTCGATTTGTTTGATGATGCCCTGTATCGCGTCGGAGCGTCCAATAATGTCGTGATGTGCCCGTTCGATGTTAATCGCTTCCTGAAGGTAGGCATTTTCTTCTTCAAGCTGATCACGCAGGGCGGCCACCTCATCCATCGCTTCCCGCAGTTTGCGTTCGTTTTCCCAGCGTTCTGTTATGTCTCGAAAGATGACGACTGCACCGACGAGTTGGAGGCCGTCGTATATCGGGGTTGAAACATATTCGACACGAATCGGATTGCCGTCCTTGCGCCAGAATACCTCGTTTTCGATCCGGTTGACCTGCTCATTCCGGAAGGATTGATAAATCGGACATTCGTGCGAAGGATACTGTTCCCCACTTAGGTGGTGATGGTGGATCTTTGCGTGAATATCGTGGCCCAAAAGATCTTGGGTGGTCCATCCGAGCATTTCCTGTGCGGCGCGGTTGACAAAGGTTGTCTTCCCGTCAGCGTTGACCCCGTAAATCCCTTCGCCAGCCGCGTTCAGGATCAATTGGTTTTCGCGCTCCAGATCCGCAAAGAAGCTTTGTGCGCGCTGCCATTCAATCAGGCCGCCGTTGTAGATTTTTTTGGCCTCAACCTCATTTGCGCGTTGTTCAAGGGCCTCAAGATCAAGCACATTGAGAAGCAGCATGTCTTGACCATCGTAGTTAACAGCTCGACCTGTGACCTCGCAGTGCAGGGGCGTCTGGTCAGCACTTTGGAGCATCGCCTGCCGGGTCCAAGCTGTGCCGCGGTGCTGTACCTCTGTGATAAATACGACGAAGGTCTCCATACCTGTAGCAACGAAACGGGCGAAATGCGATCCTGCCAGGGTATCATCCCCCAAAAGTGTTTTGGCCTCTTTGGTTGCTGCCAAAATAACGTCCTGACCAAGATGAATCAGGATGGTCGGGCCAAAAGCGCCAGCGATAAAGGAATCGTAAGGGGTATCAGTATCAAGCATCCTTTGATGGGGTGCACAGACGTACCCACATACAATACGAAATATCGTAATTTACGAAATATCGTAAAAATTTAACAACCTAACTTCCTTTATTGCTCTGAAATTAATCATAAAATCCATTTTTTGATTTCTTAACGAATGCCTTCAAATATCGATTTTTCGCTGCCAGGATTTAGGAAATCAACAGCGAGGTTGCAAAATGACAGTCAAATCACTGGGTAATCCCTTCTCTTCCGAAACCGACCTGCGGCACGCCGCCGACTGCAGTTGCCACACGTGCAGTGCGTCTACGCCTGACGCCGAGGACAGCATTGATTTGTCCACCTCTGAAGGCATGTTGGAGCGCGCCGTGGAAAGCGCAATTGTTCGGTCCGTTTTTGGACAAAGCGACATTGGGCGGCGGTCCTTCATGGGGATGATGGGCGGCACGACGATGGCCGCCGCATTGGCGTCAGTGTTTCCGCTGAACGAAGTGAAAGCCGCAATTCTCGACAATCTCGGACCACCTGAAAAGACCGATCTGAACATCGGCTTCGTGCCGATCACCTGTGCGACCCCAATCATCATGGCGCAGCCATTGGGATTTTATGAGCGCTACGGCCTTAACGCCCAAGTGATCAAAACTGCTGGTTGGGCCGTTGCACGCGACAAGTCGCTGAACGGCGAATACGATGCTTCGCACATGTTGACGCCCATGCCTTTGGCGATGACACTCGGCGCGGGTTCGGTTGCAGAGCCTTACATCATGCCAGCCGTCGAGAACATCAACGGGCAGGCCATCGTGCTGTCGAACGAACACCTCGATAAGCGTGATCCCAAGCAGTGGAAGGGCTTCACCTTTGGTGTGCCGTTCGAGTACTCGATGCACAACTTCCTACTGCGGTACTACGTGGCCGAGTTTGGCCTGGACCCCGATGTCGATATCCAGATCCGTGTTGTGCCCCCGCCAGAGATGGTTGCAAACCTGCGAGCCGGTAACCTTGACGGTTATCTGTCCCCTGATCCGTTCAACCAGCGCGCCGTCTATGAGGGCATTGGTTTCCTCCACCTCCTGACCAAGGAAATCTGGGAAGGCCACCCTTGCTGTGCCTTCGCAGCGCCCCTCTCCTTTGCGCAAGAGTTGCCAAACACCTATGGCGCGCTTCTGAAATCGATCATCGACGCCACGCAGTACGCATCAGCAGCCGAGAATCGCAAAGAAATCTCGGAGGCAATCGCCCCCACTAACTACCTGAACCAGCCCGTCACGGTGATCGAGCAGGTTCTGACAGGGACCTACGCCGACGGCCTAGGCGAGGTGAAGCGCGTGCCTGACCGGATCGATTTCGATCCTTTTCCCTGGCATTCCATGGGCGTGTGGATCCTGACACAGATGAAGCGGTGGGGCTATATCGAAGGTGATGTGGACTACCGCGGCGTGGCGGAACAGGTTTACCTTGCTGCTGACTGTAAGAAAGTGATGGAAGATCTCGGTTACGAAGCGCCGGACATCACCTACAAGTCGCACACGATCATGGGCAAAACCTTCGATCCCGCGAAACCGGAAGAATACGTCAGCAGCTTCCCAATCGGGAAAGGGTAAGCCATGGGCACCCTTTCCTTAAACCAACGCGCGGCTTTGTTGTCAGTTGTTATATTGGTAGTCGGCCTCCTGATCTGGGAGGCCGCCATTCCTGCCCAAAAGGTTGCTGAAGAGTTGACGGAATACGAACGCCTGACCGGCGCGGGCTCCGCAAAGGCCGGTGTGCCGCCCCCCAGTCAGGTCTTTGCCAAGGCATGGGAACAGCTCAGCAACCCGTTCTATGATGCGGGGCCCAACGACAAGGGTATCGGCATTCAAATCGGATATTCGATCTACCGTGTTCTGACGGGCTATTTTTTAGCCGCATTGATCGCCATTCCCTTCGGATTTCTGATCGGGATGAGTCAGGTGGCTTACAAGGCCTTTAACCCGTTTATTCAGGTGCTACGGCCGATCTCTCCGCTCGCGTGGATGCCACTTGCCTTGTTCATTATCGGCGACAGTGAGGCTTCGGCAATCTTTGTGATTTTCATCTGTTCGATCTGGCCGATGTTGATCAACACAGCATTTGGTGTGGCCGGAGTGCGTGAGGACTGGGTCAACGTTGCCCGCACCCACGAGCTGAGACCAATCAAGACGGCCTTCACGGTTATCCTGCCTGCTGCTGCGCCGACCATTCTGACCGGAATGCGCATCTCAATTGGTATAGCGTGGCTGGTTATTGTGGCCGCTGAAATGCTCGTCGGCGGGACAGGCATTGGCTATTACGTGTGGAACGAATGGAACAATCTTGATCTGACCTCCGTCGTTTTCTCAATCCTCATGATTGGTGTGGTGGGCATGTTGCTGGACGCGATGTTCGGCCTGTTGCAGCGCCGTGTAACCTACGCCGAATAAAGGAAGTTCCATGAAAGCGTACTTAAGTATCGAGAAACTCACCCAACGGTTCCCGGATGGGAACGGTGGCGAGTTAACCGTTTTCGAAAACGCCTCCTTCGGGGTCGAGAAAGGAGAATTCGTTGTGATCCTTGGCCATTCGGGCTGCGGCAAATCCACGATCATGAACATCCTTGCAGGCCTCGCCGATCCAACCAGCGGCGGCGTGATTATGGATGGGCAAGAGGTTAAAGGCCCAAGCCTTGACCGTGGCGTGGTGTTCCAAAACTACTCGCTGTTGCCTTGGCTGACAACGCTGAAGAACGTCACGTTCGGGGTCAAGGCTCGGCATCCCGAATGGAGCAAGCAGCAGGTCGAAGAGCACGCCACTAAGTTCCTTGCGATGGTGGGGCTGGAGGGGGATGTAATCAACCGCAAGCCAAGCCAGTTGTCGGGCGGTATGCGCCAGCGGGTTTCGATTGCACGCGCCTTTGCAAACCACCCTAAACTATTGCTGCTGGATGAGCCTTTCGGGGCGCTCGATGCCCTAACACGCGGCACCATTCAGGACGAACTTTTGAAAATCTGGGGCCAAATGGAGCAGACGGTGTTCATGATTACTCATGACATCGACGAAGCGATCCTGCTGGCTGACCGCATCCTGCTGATGACCAACGGGCCAAATGCCCGCGTGGCGGAAAGTGTTGAAATCACAATCCCGCGCCCGCGCAACCGGACCGAAATCGTGGAACACCCCAACTATTATGCGATCCGCAATCATTTGGTGCAGTTCCTTGGTAAGCGATCAAAGGAGCTGGCCGGACAGCCAGTGGAGGCAGGTCAGACAAATGCGCCTGAAACCATTCGGATCGACCTGACTGAGCCTACAGAAGACCCTGAAGACAAACGACCTGTCCTGAAGGCAGTGAATAGCTAAGACCGGAGGAGACCAACATGAAAGACCTCGTAATGACTGAGATGATGACCAAAGAAGACGTCACGGCCATGATTCTGTCCGCCAAGAAACAGGCTGGCTTGACATGGCAAGAGATCGCCGAAAAGATCGATATGTCGCCAGTGTGGACCCATTCCGCGGCGATGGGAATGAACGCCTTTCCTGCCGAAAAAGCCAAGTTGATGGTCGGCGTCATGGGACTGCCGCAAGAGGCGGAAAGCGTCTTGGCCGAAAGCCCGACCAAGATTTGGGAACAAGCCGTCCCGACCGATCCCTGCATCTACCGCTTTTACGAAATTGTTGGCGTCTATGGCCCGACCCTCAAGGCGCTGATCCAGGAAAAATTTGGTGATGGAATCATGTCGGCCATCGACTTCGACATGTCTGTCACGCGCGTTGAAAACCCAAAAGGCGATCGCGTGAAGGTCGAGATGTCAGGCAAGTACCTTGGCTATAACAGCTGGTAAGCCGCAATGACCCGTATGCCAGTGCCCTCCTTTTCCTATGACGATGCGGTCAAGAAAGTCCGCATGGCTGAAGATGCTTGGAACACACGTGACCCGGACAAAGTGGCGCTGGCTTATACGCCAGACACAAAATGGCGCAACCGGTCCGAATTCTTAAATGGTCGGGACGAAGTCCGTAATTTCCTGATGCGAAAATGGGCGCAGGAAAACGGGTATCGCCTGATCAAGGAAATCTGGGCACATGGAGAAAGCCGCATCGCCGTGCGTTTCTGTTACGAATACCATGATGCCGATGGAAATTGGTTCCGTGCCCACGGCAATGAAAACTGGGAATTCGACGCAGACGGCTACATGGCGGTGCGCCACGCGTCGATCAATGACGTCGCAATAGTTGAGGCGGAGAGGCTGTTTCATTGGCCACAAGGGCCCCGGCCAGCAGATCATCCCGGATTGTCCGAACTGGGCCTGTAGGAGACGAGCGCCAGTACCGCTTGATTGTGACTGGACCTATCTTTCTCGATCACTCGGCATGCGAGCATGCAAAATCAAAAACTGCATTTTGGTCCGTCTTAAGAATCTTAAGCTATGCATCATAGCTCAGTCTAACGAGTTGCAGCTATTGGTCATCCGCACCACTGGATGACATCTTCGTTGCATCAATGATAGACAAGAACTTGACATTGGCGAGCGGCCGAGCCGCTCGCCAATAATATTTAAATGTCTATTTGCTCGGCGATACTTAGAGCATCTTCGAGCTCGACGCCGAGGTATCGAACGGTGCTATCGATCTTCGTGTGACCGAGCAGCAGTTGGACCGCGCGAAGGTTGCCCGTTTTTCGATAGATCTCTGCGGCCTTTGTTCGGCGCAACGAATGGGTCCCAAATCCGCTCGACTCCAGGCCAATTGCCGTCACCCAATCGCGGACAAGCCGTCCATACTGGCGGGTGGAGATATGCGGCCGACCGTGGAACCGGCTTGGGAACATGAACTGACACGCAAGCATCTCGGGAGATTTGACCCAAGCTAATACAGTTTCACGCGTGTTTCCCGTCAGCTCGAATTGAACAGGTCGCTTGGTTTTGCTCTGCATCACAGACACACGTTCCCGAACTCGGCCATCCTTTACGAGATCAGACACCCCAAGTTTGACCAAATCGCAGCCGCGCAGCTTGCTATCGATGGCGACGTTGAACAAAGCCAGGTCGCGCAAATAGCCTGCTAGCTCTAGCCGTGCCCGGATCGCCCAGACCTGCTTTGGCAGCAACGGTCGTTTCTGACCAATGATCCGCCCCTTGTTCCAAGCTCTGAGTTTTGGCGTGACAGCGGGAAGTTGGACTCTTGGCATGATATGCCCTCCTATCCGCCCTCCGCGTCCTATCATCAGCACCAAGCCGACGGCAAAACATAGCATATCTTGAACGAGCGTTTTCTTCGTACCTAGACGTTGCATATGCAGCGATGTTCACGCTGCGCGCGCGCGCAGCGAAAAAAATGAATTCACAGGATGGGCTCATAGCAGCCGTTCAGCTTGATGGATTGCAGCTGCCCCTGACCCGCAAAAGATCAGGGGCTTGTTATTATTTTACAGCAAAGCAATAGAACAAGCCGTCGCCACCCGTGCCTTGTAGGTTTTCAAGACCGCACCCTCTGGATGGGTGGGCTGCGCCCCAAGACGTTGGATCGGCACCGCCGCCTGTCCGGTCGTGGTGACCAACCATGGCAGAGCTTTCGGAAGATGCGCTGGTCCAGTCTTCACAGGCTGGACCGACATACATGCCATCAGCTGTTGATCCAGTCAGGATGTCGTGGCGGTTCGGCGCATCGCCACGACCGTTGATGATTTCACCACTTTCACTGATGGAGGCTTCCTTAGTTAGGTTGTTGGCGCTAGCATCATGCAACTGGTCAATGCTCTCCGCAACGATGACGCCATTGGCGTTCATCCATGGACCCGTGCCGATGCGGTCGCGTGCGTTTTCTGCGCTGGACGACAAATAGGCGGCCCATGTCTTGCCAGTAATACCGGCAGCTTCTGCCAAGGATGTACAATGGGCGTCTGCACCGGCAAGACCGCCTAAATTGCCTCCGTCGCCGGGATTTACGCTGGTGATAAAGAAACTGGTATTAGCGTCTTGCGCGGCAGAGCTGGTGGCAAAGCTCATGCAACACGTTGCAGCAACTGCCAAAATTTTAAAAGTCATTGGGAATGTCCTTGTTATAGGCGGGGGTTTGTGTGCTCAGAATATCGGACTGTCTTTGCAGCCAACAAGTGCCAAAATGTCCACACATGAAACCTGCAGCTTTCCGCTACTCTATGCCACGACAGCCGATACAGCTGCCAGCCCCATCGTCCAAAAACAGACCTAGCAGGCCGCAGTCGAAACAGCGGCAACGCGGGACAAAACCGCCGTTGAGAGCCGCACCGGTTTGGCTTAGAGATAACAAATGAATATTCTCGCTATTTCTGGAAGTGGCCGCGACGCCTCCACCAACACGGCATTGCTTAACGCGGTCTCAAACATCGCTCACCCAAGTCATGAAGTGACCGTGTTTTCCGGTATCGCCGAACTACCAGTATTTTCGCCTGACGCCGAGAATGATCCGCTACCACAACAGGTGCAAACCTTCGCCGACATGATAAGCCGAAGTGATGGCGTAATCTTTTCAAGCCCCGAGTATGTCAGAGCAATTCCCGGTGGCCTGAAGAACGCAATCGACTGGCTTGTGTCCCGAGACGAGATTATCTCAAAGCCCATAGCGTTGATGCATGCGTCTCATCGAGGTGACGATATGCTTGCTCAATTACGGCTGGTTCTGTCTACCGTCAGCGATAGGTTCATGCTTGATCCTTTCATTGCGTTCGATCTTATCAAGCTATCCCCAAATGAAATAACGCAAAAAATCATGGCGCTAGAAAACCGTACCAAAGTAGATGATTTTCTAAGAGATTTCGCGGCCCGTTGCACGTAGGTCTGGGCTCGAAGCCGCCGTTCGCCGCACCTCGCCCCAAGGTCTGCAACGCGGGACTTTCCCGACATCCGCATTCCGCAATTTAATGGCCGCTTATCGAAAAGACCTCGCACGTAGAAACCGGCCCGCTGCATATACTGCGAGCCGGTTTCCTTAGGTTCTTTCGGCTGAATACATTACATCAGTCCGCATGACATACTTACGTCCGGAAACGATTGGGTCCCCGCGATGCGAAATGGGATGATAAAATATCAGAGCTGAACCCTTCTTTGGCGTCACACGAAAGTCTGGAAATGACTGCCCAGCATAAACGTCCGAGAACGATGTAGCCCCGCCTTCGAAATCATCATTCAGGTAAATCATGAAGGTAAACAGGCTACGTTCCCTGTTTTCTCGTTCAAAATAACCATCTTGATGCCAGTCAAATTTCTGACCGACATCGTACCGATAGAACCTGAATCGTTCGTTCAACCCAATGACTTGCCGCTTGCGAAAGGTCTTCGATAGGAAAGGATAGAGGGTCTCATACAGAGCTTGCCCGGTCAGCGGATCATCCCGTATCAATCGATCGTTGTCGCGTATTTCAGGGCGTCGAGTTGCACCGTGGATGCCATTGACTAAGGCAGGTTCAAACCCTTCAGCTTCGATGTCAGCGATCCACTTATCACACACATCGTGCGCCAAAAAGTTGGGCAATTCAAAAACATAGTCATCGAGATATTCTACATATTCCATGATAGAGACCTATAATAAGACTCTCCGCCCATGGGACGGGAGGTGTTGGTTTTATTCTGGTTAGGTGGTTGTTGTTTCGGGAAGGCGGCGCTACTCGGCAGAAACGTCAGCCAACAGGCGCAATGGCCTTACAAAAAGAACGCAGGTTCAGATTCAAATCTATCATTTGCTGACCCTCCTTGTTCAGATCGATTATACAACGGAGGCGACGCTTAGCGGAAAACAGGTCTCTGTGTCAAAGGATTCATTTGGTACCACTGTAAAAATTGTGAAATCAGCCCTGTTAATTTTTCAGAAAGCTGCCGTTCCTCCAAGGCGCAGCATCTGTACCTTTGGGCTCCTTGCCGACCTTCGCTGCGTTTGCACATCGAAAAAATTGGATCGCAGCCCTGAGTGTCCGCTTTCTTCAAGTTGCCCAATCTGGTTCGCAACCGCAGCGAAGGTCCGGTTTCCGCCGCTCAACATGGATTTTCTGTGTCTTCACCCATATTTGTGCGGCCGAATGCACTTTGCAGCGCATCAAAATGTTCGTGTGACATCAGCACAAAGCGCGGTTTTCCATACCAGGTGATCGTGACAGGTTCACATCGTGCAGCTTCAAGGATCGCTATCGTACTGCGCCTCAATTGGGTTGCTGAGAAAACCTTCATATCTTGTCCTCATTGCCGGTTAAGCGCCGATTTCTGTCCCATGTTCGACATCGCCCCAATGCTTGTTTGGCGGTAGTTTCTTCGCCCGTCGCACGACGTCGTCGTATGTGGCCGGCATGAAATTCCAGACATCTACGCCGACGTTCACCGAGTTGCGTGATCCTTGCCAATTGTTGTGAACATGCCCGAACAATTGGAGAGCGTTCCTGCGGGCGTGCTTCCAAGTGATCATGGGATAATGACACAGTGTGTTGAGTTGGTTTCGAGGGCCGTCTCGGAGCTCAGCCAAGTTGGAAATCGAGGTCCAAGGAAGATCTAATGTCGGTTCGTGGTCATGGTTGCCTATGACGAGATGCTGTTCTGCTCCCGGCAATTGATTGAAAATCTGCTCGACATAGGTGCGGTCTGTTGCTTTAGATCCAAAGGCGAAGTCGCCCAAAATCCAAAGGTGGTCGCCTGGCTCTACGACCTTCCACATGTTTTCTAACAACACGCCATCCATATGACCTGCATGACGAAACGGGCGTCCACAAAATGGAATAATGTTCTCATGACCGAAATGTGTGTCGGCTGTATACCAGATTGTCATTGAGCATTCTCTCGGTTTGGTCAGCCCGTCAGAGCCCGAAATTCCTCGGGCATGTAGTCTAAGGCCAGTAATTTCAGGAATAGCAGATCCAGAGGCAGTTGCGTCTCCATCCAGCGTATTTCCTCAGCTCGGATGCTCAAATTATATCCGCCACGTTTATTGACGCTGACGCATATCTCGCGTCCATTGAAGAAATCCCAAAGCTTCAATGGGAGGGGGAAGTCTTCGGTGTCAGGATGGGCGGAGATGCCGGAGCATTGCGCCAGAATTTCTGGAAGAGCCGCCGTAAGCGTCTCCCATGCCAACCGTTGTTCGGCGGCATTCAACGTTTTTGCGTTTGGGTTTGTCGTCGAAATTGCTGACTTGAGCGCGAAAACGGGTGCAAATCTAGATTGGATATCGGCACTTATGTCTACGGAATTGTGCACGGCTCGATCCGTCACAGTTTGATCTCGCTTGCTGGTTGCGGATGCTCCAATCCCTCATTGATCTGCCTGTCCGTCTCATCTCGGTTCAACCGTGCGAGCGCATAGTCGTTCAGGCTGAAGCGGATCGTAGTGTTTGCACCACCGCTCTCGACCACAACACGGAAGATGAGATCGCAGCCTCCAATCCAGTCTTCTCCGCGTGGCGATCTGTACTGGTAGATGGGAGATCGCCCAACGGCGGTTTTGCAAGGAGTGTCATTGCTGAGATAGTCTGACGATCCGACGTCAGCAGTGCTTGGCGTCGGATCAGCAGCCTTTAGATCGGCAATGAATGCTCCGCTTGCATAGGCATAGATCATTTCAGACTTGTAAGCATCAAGATGCACCAATGACGGGACACCGTAGACTTCCTCAACCTGGCGGAACACTGACACGGCCGAAGGCCGACCTAGGCCAGTTGACACTATGGTCCGGTCGATCCCCAGCACGCGTCCTTCAAGCACGCCTGTTGCCAAGGACACATTCACGTCCTCATAGGGCTCGTTGCCCAACCGCACAAACGGCGTCACCCACGACGAAACCAGCCGCTGTGGATACTCGTACTGGAGTTCGCGCCCTACCAGTGATCGAACAACCAAACTGGCAAAGTCTGGTGTAAGATCATTCCCGAAATGATTGGAGAGAATTCCAGCTGCCGCATCGACGGTATCGCCCGGGCGGACTTCCAACACGGAAAACGAAGAGTTGGTTGGCACAGGCTTAGGTTCGTACGGACTGAGGGTGCTCTCCGCAAATGTGATTACTGGAGTCACGGTCATGAAGGCAGACAAAAGTGCCTGATTAAGAACTTTATTTCTCAGATAACTTCGGCTCGACGATTCCATCGTTGCTCCCCTCGAATAGCTTGCACATACGAATGTATGCTAAAACAGGTAGAGTTAAAACAGGCGATGCTCAATAGAATTATGCGTGAAAAGAACGCCAAAAAGCCCTTTGCGAGATACTGTTGCTCGGAACATGCGAATGCTCCGTGCAGAACGTGGTTGGTCGCAAGAGCGGCTTGCCGAAGAAGCTGGCCTCAACCGCACTTACTTGAGTGCAGTCGAGAGATCGGAACAAAATATCTCGATCGACAACCTGTATCGGGTAGCAGTTGGCTTCGGGGTTGAAAGCTGGACTTTGCTAAAAGAGTAGCGTTTTCAAAAGAAAAGCTAAGGGTATATCCGCTTCTTAAGTTAAAGATAGATTTAAAATTTGTCATAAAAAACAAGGTCTTCCAATCGTAAGCTGTCTGCGTATGATGGTTGTGAATTCACAACGCGGGTGGCGAGCATGAAACAGCGAGACCTTCCAGTTTTTCAAAATACAGGCACGTTGAGCCATAGAGAAGAAATCAAGGCCCGGATTCGGAGCCGTGGATCCAACATGTCTAAGATAGCCAAAAATCTGGGAGTTGCACCGTCGACTGTCCAAGCAGTCGTTTGTGGAAGGTCGTTCTCATATAGAGTCGCTCAGGAGATTGCATCCGTACTCGGCGTAACAGTCCCAGAAATCTGGCCTGACAAAATACAGTCGGAGGGTCAAAAATGACAACATAAACAAGAAAACCGTCGACTTTCGTCGACGGCCTCCATGAATTTTGTATCGATTGATGCCGATACTCAATTCTCCCCAAATCCGTAGCTCATGTCAAGGCAGGTTCAGTTCCAGCCAACAAATGAGCTTTGTTTGAACACAGAAGGAGAGAAACATGCTCACCCCAGCTGGGCGCTTAGTGCGTCTAATTTTACAAGACCGACTGAACAACACTCAAATTGCGACACAGACCGGATTGGCTCGCCGAACCGTGGCAGATTGGCGAGGGCGCATCACAGATCAAGGCTTTGATGATGATGATTTTGAGGGGTTGAATGATACAGAGATAAGAAAACTGGTCACACCTGGACGCTTTAACAGCAAAAGTATCTTTGCTCAGCCTGACTTTGAAGCAGTGCGCTTTGAAAAGCAGGAGCGTGATGTCACGCTTCAACTCCTCCACCAAGAATACCTGGAAAAGGCTCCTAGCGATCAACGAACGATGTCGATGACGACATTTTACAGAGAATATGCAGCCTATTTGAAGGCAAGTAATCCAGAACTCCACTTCACCTATGAACCCGGCGAAATGGTTCAGTTTGATTTTGTCGGACAAAAACAGAGAAAATGGCCAACTCTACATGACGACCATGGCATCGTCCGCAGTTTTGAGGTCGCTGTGGGAGTCAGCGCCTTAGGTCAGAAATGTTTCGTCAAAGCGGTAGAGTCTCAAGCTCAGGCTCCGTTCTTCGACTTTGTCGCAGATATGTTTGAGTTCTACGGGGGCGTGCCAGTATTGCTCACTTTGGATAACTTCAAAGCTGCGGTCAAAGAGCCTAGGCGTGAGAATGACCCGGCCGTTCCGACCGCCGGGATGCAAGAGCTCGCCGATCACTATGAATTTGGTGTCGTTGCTGCCCGTATTCGCAAGCCGCGAGACAAGGGTCTTGTCGAAGCAGCCGTAGGTAACACACAAAACCAAATATTGGCCCCGTTACGGAACCGCAGTTTCTATTCGTTAGCGGAACTCAATGCCGCGATGCGGCCCCTGATGGATATTGTAAATGAACGGCCAATGAAGACGCATCGCGATGAGAGCCGAAATGAACGCTTTGCCCGGTTGGATGTGCAGGGATATCAGCCATTGCCCAAGCAACGATATGAACACGGAGACTGGATTCTCAAATTGCGTGTAGGGCAAGATTATCATGTTCCGGTCGACAAAAATCGGTATTCTATCCCTTCGCGGTTAGCCGGCAAAAAAGTTGATGTGAAGACCACGCTGCATTCAGTCCATATCTTCCATGAAGGGACGGCTATCGCGACACACCAAAGGGTGAATACAATTGGCCAGCGTATAACAAACCCGGATCATATGCCCCCTAGTCACCGAAGCGCATCTCTAACCCGCCTCTCTGGTGCAAAAGCGCTTGTACGTGATGTCGGTCCCAACGCCGTTGTTTTCATTGAACGGAATTTTCGTCGAAACAAAAAGCCAAACGATACGGCGGCAGCGGCGATCCGACTGGTTACGCTTACTAATGTATTTTCAGCAGATCGTGTTGATGCAGCCTGCGGAAAAGCAGTGCTTCTAGGTGCTGCGAACCCAAACAAAGTTGAGGAAATCCTTTCGTCTGGTTTGGATGCATTTACGCCTGATGAAGAAGCGGTAACCGAGGAACAAACACCGTCAGGGAATGTACGCGGCCCGGCATATTTTGCTGAGATTCTTGATTTCCAACGAAAGGATCGTCGCAATGGCTAATGCACAACTCTTTGAACTTCTCCATGAACTACGCCTTCCCGGTATGCGAGAGGAGGTCGAGCACCAGTTTTCAAACCCACAATATGACACCATGCCATTCTCTGATCGCGCTATGCGAATGGCACAGGCCGAGACGGAAAGGCGGTATCGTAACAAGCTCAACCGTTTGATGAAGAATGCACAATTTAAGGTCTCGGCGGAGCCTGAAGAAATCGACTTCAGGGGAGAACGAAATCTAGAGAAGGCTGAGATTCTGGATCTGTTAAAGTGTGACTGGATCAGACGGAAAAGGAACATCTTGATCACCGGAGCATCGGGCACAGGGAAAACTTGGTTGGCCTGTGCATTGGGTATTGCTGCGGTGCGCCAAGAGATGTCCGTTCGCTACGCGCGCGCCGCCCGTATCGTCGAGGAACTTGGGTACTCACGCCTAGATGGAACTATCCCCAAGTTGCGCAAAAAGATTGCCAGCCTTGATCTACTAATTCTGGATGATTTTGCCCTAAGCCCACTGAAGAAACAGGAACTGACGGATCTATTTGAAATCATTGAGGACCGATCAGCCATGTCATCGGTCATCATGATCTCTCAACGCCCAGCCGTGGATTGGTATGACTACATTGGCGACCCACTTATTGCCGATGCCTTCATGGATCGTGTGCGGAGCAAAGCATACCTACTTCAGCTTGAGGGGCGATCAATGCGCTGATGAATGCCCACGCAATTTCGCAGGACTTGCGTGGGCCTTGCGGACCTTCGCTGCCCTAGCCACAAAAGGCCGCAAAGCGGGAAAAACGGACCTTGGATAAAAAGACGTAAGTGACGCCGCCGTCTGATAGCTATATCCTGTTAAGACAACCGATGGAGCTGGAAAAAATGATCATCGTTCTGAATGGCTATTCGGGTGTTGGAAAGCTGACAATTGGGCGGAAACTGGCATCTGTACTGCAAGGTCGCTTACTCGATATTCACACGGTCTATAATGTTGCCTTTGCACTTACTGAGTTTAAGACGCCTGAATTCAAGGCGACGGTTGAGAAGGTCGAGGCCATCGCACATGACCTCATCTACAAATTGCCGCAAGATCAACCTGTTGTTCTAACAACAGTTTTGGCGGGCGACAGTGAGTGGGGGGATGCGGAGTGGCAAAGGCTGGTGGAATTGGGCAAAGTGCGCCCTCCCTTCTGTGTGGTGCATGTTAGTTGCGATTTGGGAGAAAACACGCGCCGTATCCAGTCTGAAGAGCGTGATTTAAAGCAAAAGCCGCGCGATCCCGAGATGGCGCTGCGCAATCAAACAGAAGCAAAAGTTCTTGCCGGATCAAACGCGCCCAACTTGCTGCGGTTGGACACGACAGAGATGACACCTGATATTGCCGCAAATGCCATTTCAAGTTGGGCGAATAGCCTTTGAGCAAGCGTACACATCGGGCTCATTCCAGACCTTCGCCGCGTTTGCACACAAAATCAGCGCCGAGGCGGTAAGCGAACGGCGGCACAGCGGACAAACCGGCCATCGTTTCCGAACAATCAAATGTCGGTTATGCTGAGGGTTATCAATTACGCGCTTCTCGCACTCCTGCCCAAATTAGGCTCGCACCCATTGCTCCAAACGCCGTAGCAAAAACACCTTCAAACAATCTTGCGAAGCGGGTGTAGCCACGCATCGCCACACCGGTCGAGAACAGCCATGCGAAAGTTCCATAGATGACTAGTCCTGACAATGCACCCATTGGACCAAATGCGAGGACGTGCCACGCGCTTAGGCCTTGACCAAACAAGAAAGATGCAACCGCAGCCCACATCAAAGCGGCTTTGGGGTTGGTGAGCAGAACTAGAACGCCACGGCGCCACGCAAGGCCATCGGTCAGCGGCCGAGCATCCGGTGCAAATGTTGCATTGGCTCCACCTTTCCAAGTCGCACGTGCTGCCTTGATGCCAAGAAAAAGGAGGTAGCCACCACCCAAGAACTTCAGGAGCAAAAGCGACAGCGGAAACGCTTCAATCAGTATGCCAAGCCCCAAAGCTGTCGCCATTGACCAAACAAGCATACCCGAAGAAATGCCAGTTACCACGAATAGCGCGGATCGTCGTCCCTGTGCTAATCCTACCGATGCAACAGCGGCGAGATTAGGGCCGGGAGAAATTTGTGCTGCTAGAACGCCTAGCCAAGTCAAAGCATAAATTGACAACATGATGAGCAAGCTCCGTGAAACCGTTTGTGAATATCTTTGTCGAGGTTCGGTGTTTTGGCAAGGCCGCCTTCTTTGATGCAGACATTCATCCATCCCGCAGCATCGGTCGAAGTGGGCTCGTACCGGTCATTTGCTGCGATCTGCGCGAATGACCGATGTTTAGTTTTTGATCAGATATCGATCTTTCTCGCTTCGCTTCAGGTGTGCAAAGTCACTGAGACTTCGCGCTCATTCCATTTGGGAATTGGTGCGCAAAATCCCGATGTTTTGCAATGAGCACCTGTGATCCTGATGAGATCATCACCCTGGAAGGCGTAGCTAAGGCCAAAGGGATCACGTTGGTCGAAGCTCCGATTTCAGGAACAAGCAAACAAGTGCAGCAAGGCACAGCGCTTTTGTTGCTGGCTGGGGCTGCGTCGGGTCTTGATGCGTTCGAAGAGGTCGCGGATGCAATCTCTCCCAACCGTCAACGCGTCGGGACAATTGGGGCTGGGAACAAAACCAAACTTGCGATCAACTGTATCCTAGGGTTGAACAGGGCCGCGATTGCCGAAGGATTGGTCTTTGCCGAGGCACTTGGGTTGGATCCTGCCACCTTTCTTGAAACAGCAAAGATTTCCGCCGCCAGATCCGACGTTATGGCGGCCAAAGGGCCGTTGATGGCGGCGCGGGATTTTACTCCGCTTGGGCGCATCACTCAGTCGCGGAAGGATTTTGCTTTGATCCGCGACATGGCTGAGCGCAACGGCCGCGGAAAGTTACCGATGGTGTCGCGTTATCTGGATTTGATGGAAAACGCCGAGAATGCGGGCGAGGGCGGTCTCGATAATTCTGCCGTGTTGCTTGCCATTGAACGCCTGGCGAAGGGTTAGTCTCCGGCGAAATGGATCGCGACCGAGATCAGGATGGGCAGGCAGGCAAAGCTTAGGATTGTGGAGCAAACCACATGGCCCGCCACGCGTTCTGGGCTGCGCCCGTAATGTTGTGCAATCACATAAGTCACGATTGCCGATGGCATAGAACACAGTAAAAAGATCGCCCCAGCTTCGACCCCTTCAAGTTGGAAGATCGTGACCATCAACAGACCGGTCGTGACACCGATGCCAAGCCGCATGAAGGCCAGTAAGACGCTGGTTTTGATGTCTGCCACTTTGAGACGGGACAGCGCACCACCCAGCAAAAGCAGCATGACCGGGATCATGATCCCGCCCAATAACGCGGTCGTATTGGCAATGACTGTCGGGACGGTCAGGTCTGTTACGCGAAATAGAACGACCGCGACGATGGCCCAGATCAAAGGTTCGCGCAGCAATTTTCGAAAGCCCGGATCGCCCGTCATGACTGCTGGCACAACCGTGTATTGGATCAGTGCGATCATAAAGAAGAACGCAGCCCCAATCGAAAGCCCCGGTTCTGCAAAGGCAAAGAACACCAAAGGGAGCCCCGCATTGCCCGCATTTGGCAGAGCCAGCGAGGACACAAACGTCCGCCATGGTAGACGAAGAGCAATAAGAACCGCACCTGATAAGACAGCACCAACACACGCAGCGGCCAGCGAAATGAACACAATCCTCAAAAGCGATTCATCGGGCAGGGCAGAGTTCGTCAGCGATGAAAACACCAGGCAAGGTGTGCCGATCATCATGGTCAAGCGGCTTAGGCTTTCGGATTGAAAACCGACCCCCTTGTATTCCAGAAGGTATCCGATCCCGGCAACAATGAAGACCGGCCCGATGATATTCAGTATCTCGCCTACCATCTTCGCTTTGTTGCTGTTCCCGTTATCATTGATCCCTTGTCGGTCGGGAACACTGAAAGGTCAAATGGCGCTTCAATTCGCGGCCTTCTGTTTAACCACTATCGGCTATCACGAAACGTTATATCGGGGAAACAAAGACCTGTTCTACGTTCGAAAGTGAGGAAGGGAACTTAAGGGAGGGTTCGCAATCCACACCACCTGCGCGCCATGGTTGTGCAGCTGGGCACAGGATACTGTGAGCGATTAATTTTTGAAGTATATCAAACATATAACGGCTGAAGCATGGTTGACCGGTGGGCTTGCTTTGATCGGCATTCTTGGGACAGTTTTTATGTCCTCACTTGTGGCAGCACCCAAAGCTCTTTTTGGTCGTTCGCTGTCGGCAATTCCACCATCGCTTTTTCCAACTCTTGTGTTGGTCGCCATGGCGGTTCTGTCCTGTCTTTTGCTCTTTTCGCTGCGCCATTCGCTGATATCGAAGTTCAGCAAAACCTTTGAAGACGGTGCGATTGGCCGTGTCGTGGTGCTTTTCGCGGTTATGCTTTTTTACGCATTGAGCATGGCACCCATCGGGTTTTTCTTGTCATCCGCCGTGTCGCTGGTGGCCGTTGCGTGGCTTGCTGGCAATCGTTCAATCCCGCAAATTATCGCCGTCTCGATCATTAGTCCGATTGCACTTTATCTCGTGGCGACCAGAGGGCTGGCCGTGTCGTTGCCGGAACTGAGCTCGATCGAATTTCTTTATGCACGGGTCATTGACGTTTTCGGCGGGGGTGTTGGTGCGGCTGAAGAGGTCTCACAATGATTGAACAATTCGCCGAAGGCGCATTGATGGCATTTCGTTTCGACACAATTATGATGATTGCGGTCGGGCTGTTTTCCGGAATGCTTGTGGGTGCTCTGCCGGGTTTCACAACACTTATGGCCATGGCAATTTTGCTTCCGCTGTCATTCTTCTTGGATCCGCTTGTCGGCATTCCGTTCCTGCTTGGGATCTACAAAGGAGGCATCTTTGGGGGATCAATCCCGGCGATATTGGTTTCGATGCCGGGGACGGGGGCTGCCGTTGCAACCTCTATTGATGGCTATAAGCTGACGCAAAAGGGCGAAAGCCGCAAAGCTTTGGATATGGCGCTGTTTTCGTCGGTGATTGGCGACACATTCAGCGACATTTTCACCATATTTATGATCTTTCCTATTGCGCTTTTGGTCATGCAATTTGGTCCACCCGAACTGTTCGCAGTTCTTCTGATGAGCTTGGTCATCATTGTCGCAACCTCTGGAAGCAACCCACTTAAGGGGTTGGTCATGATGTTGTTTGGCCTTTGGCTGGCGCAGATTGGCACGGATCCAATTGGGGGTGTTGAGAGGTTTACGTTCGGATTGTTTGAGCTGAAATCCGGCATCCCACTCTTGCCAATGCTTATCGGGGTCTTTGCGTTGCCAGAGCTGGTCTATGCGGTCATGCGCAATGAAAAGGTCGGCGGATTCGCGAAATTGGTGGGGGAACGGTTGACGAGAGCCGAGTTCAAACGCTGCATCCCAACGATCCGTCGCTCGACATTTATTGGGACCGCAATCGGGATCGTTCCGGGGCTCGGTCAGGTCGTTGCCGCGATGATGGGGTATTCGGCCGCCAAAAATGCCTCCACCCACCCCGAAACATTTGGAGAAGGCGAGGTTGAAGGTGTCGCGGCAGCAGAAGCCGCTAACAACGCAGTCAATGGCCCGACGCTTGTACCGCTTTTGACGCTTGGTATTCCCGGCGACAACGTGACGGCTATTCTTCTCGGGGCATTTGTCGCGCAAGGTTTGCGCCCGGGGCCCCAACTTTTCGAAGAACAAGGTCCAATTGTTTTTGCTATTCTTGTCGCAATGGTGCTGGCAAATCTGATGTTCATCATCATTGGCTATCTGTCTATTCCATTTTTCGCCCGCATCGTGACCATCAAGACGGGGCTTTTGGTGCCGATTGTTATCATGTTCGCCTTTGCAGGCGCGTATGTCTTTCGTTCAGACACGACAGACATCTTGATGCTTGTTGGCTTTGGACTGTTTGGTTTGCTGGCAAGGGCCGGAAAGTTTGATGTGATGCCCATGGTCATGGGCTTTATTCTGGGCGGGCCGCTTGAATATGCCTTCGGCCAGACAGTCGCCATGGCGGGCCCCACGCCTCTCAATTTCATGTTTACGGAACGACTGGGCATGGTCGCTGTTTTGATCGCTACGCCGATCATCGGCTATGTTCTTTGGAAGCGAATGAAGTCCGCCACGACTTAACAAGAGCGGAGAATAATTGGAACCAACCTAGGAGGAAGTTATCTTGTTGAATTCTATTAAAAAAACACTGGGAGCCGCTCTTGTAGCGATCCTTGGATTGGGCACCGCTGTCTACGCGGAATACCCGGAAAAACCAATCACTCTGGTGATTCCATTTGGGCCAGGCGGTTCGCATGATCTGAATGCACGTGTTATCACCTCAACCATTCCGACCTATTTGAACCAAGCGATGATCGTGCGTCTTAGCCCAGGTGCTGGCGGTCAGAAAGGCACGCAAGAAGTGGCGGATGCAGCCGCTGACGGTTATACTTTGTTATTCGCGCATAACTACACGGACATGCTTCAACAGCACGTTGAAAATCTGCCCTATGATCCGATGAAAGACTTTGTTCCGATTGCGCGTGTGAACTATGCGCCTATCGCTGTGGTTGTGCCAGGTGACAGTGAATATCAGACCTTTGGTGATTTGGTCGAGGCTGCCAAAGCCAACCCTGGTGCCGTTAATATGGCGCATTCGGGGAACTGGGGCGCGTTGTTCGTACCCGCGGCACAGATCATGAAAGAAACCGGCGCTGCTTTCAACTTGGTGCCTTACAAAGGCGGTGGACCAGCTATGCAGGCTTTGCTGTCTGGAGATGCGGATGTGACCATGGGATTCCCATCGGTTCTTGGACCACTCATTGAATCTGGCAAAGTCCGCGTGCTTGCAACCGCAGGGCCAGATCGGGTTTATGACGACGTGCCAACATTCGGAGAAACCGGCATTCAGGGTGACATTGGCTTCATGCACCGTGTTGTGTTGGCTCCTGCGGGCACACCACCAGAAGTGCTTGAGAAACTCGAAAGCGCATTCACGGCCCTTCAAGAAGACAAAACGTACACACGTTTGATGGGACGTCTGGGCGAGAACACGGATCTCTTGCTGGGCGAAGGGTATCAAGCTCTGCGTGACGATCAGTCAGTGGCGTACAAAGCGCTTGTCGATTCCATCACAAATTAAGCAGTTCGGTCCGGGGCGCGTTTCGTGCCCCGGCCTTTCAAAAGGACATTTTCATGCCCAATCGATTTGGCCCACGCGGTGTTCTGGCTTTGATGATCCCGCTGCAGAACGCAAATATGCAACCCGAATACGAGGCAATGCGACCCGAAGGGATTTCAAATCAAATTTATCGCTTTTCGCTCGCAGCGCCTGATGATGTTCCCGAAGCCGTCATTGGCGCTTTGCCGGACGCTCGGGGGTGTTTTCCTGATCTGATCTCCTGCGGCAATTCCCTTGAGATGCGGCACTGGTCATTGGACCGCCAAGACCTTTACCGCCAAGAAGTACAAAACGCCGTTCCCGAGGTGCCTGTCATCACGGCAACCGATGCGACCGTTGCAGCTCTTCGTGCCGTAAAGGCCCAGAAAATCGCAATTCTGTCCCCGATGTCCGAAGTCTATTCCAAAAGCGTCGCAGGTTATTACGCAGCGATGGGTTATGATGTTTTAAACCACCACTGGCTTGAAGTGCCTTTACCGCAAGAGATTATCAATGTTTCTGTCGAACGCATTCACGCGGCCTTTGATAAGCTGGACACACCAGACGTCGATTGCTTTCTTCATGTGGGCGGCGCGCTTGGGATTGTCGATATGATCGATGATCTTGAAGAACGTTTGGGCCGTCCCGTCATTTCCGTCAATGCTGCGACATACTGGTATGCACTTCGTAAAATTGGGGTCACGGACCCGCTTGATCGTGGCGGTCGGATTACCCGCCTTGCCCTTACCGAAACCTAAAGAAAAAGAGCGCGTCATGGCAGTCATAGAAAAACCAATCTGGACCTTCCGCACGATTGCGAAACAGGAAACCAGTACCAAATCCCACGCCCGATCTCGCGATGTCGACATGATCATTGACGAACCGATTGAACGCGGCGGAACCAATGAAGGTCCAATGCCTGTTGAGATGGTTTTTGCGGGCCTTGCGGGATGCACACATGTGATTTCTAACAAACTGGCGAAGGCCAATGATGTGGTCATCGAGGATATGGAAATCGACATTGTGACCACGATGGACAGTCATGGCACGCGCTTGATCAACCCCATCGACGTTCCGTTTCCCAAAGTCATCATCAACATCGACGCAAAGATGGCGGGGCATCCTGAAAACATCAATGAGATCGTCACGAAGTTGAACCAACACTGCGCGGTCGCGATGATGCTGCGGCAATCCGGCAGTGAGGTCATCGAGAACTGGACCATCAACGGTGAGGCGTGGAACCATGCCTAAACGTCAAAGCCGGTCTATCCCCAATTGATCAGCCAAGGCATCCAACCGTTCGCCCAAAGCCTGAGGGATCGGAATACCGTTTGCTAACCGGTCTTTGCTGGTTGCGGCCAAACGTTCGCCGGGCAATCGAATGTCCGTGACGCCGGGCAGGAGGTCCGAGGATTTCATTTCCGCCCATATCCCGTCGATCTGGTTCTTGAACGTCTCGGCATCCATGAAAGCCTCGATATCAAGGGCTATGACGAAATGGCCGGTATTTGTTGTCGCTTTTGGATCTGCATTGAAATCAACCACATCCTTACCGAAAGCCGCGCCATTGAGCGTCCCGGCAAGAAGCCCAAAGATCAACGACAACCCGTAACCCTTTGGCCCACCAATCGGAAGCAGTAATCCTTCGTTGGCTCGTGACGGGTCGGTCAAAGGCTGGCCTATTTTGTCGATCATCCAGCCTTCAGGCATCGTCTCGCCCCGATCGGCAGCCGTTTTGACCTTACCATAGGCGGCAACGGTCGTGGCCATGTCCAACACGATGTCAGGCTGCGTGTTCGATGGGATCGCCACCGCGATCGGGTTGGTCGACAAAAGCAAATCGATACCACCCCAAGGCGGCATGTGGTTGGCGCTTCCCACGGCCACATAAAGCCCGATCATATTCTGCGCCATTGGCATCCGCGCATATAAAAACGCAGGTCCCGCATGGTTGGAATAACGCGCGCCGACCCACGCCACGCCACAGGTTTTTGCCTTTTCAACCGCAATGTCAGCGGCACGCGACATGACCAAATGACCCGGTCCATTCCCGCCATCCAACAAAGCTGTGGCGGTGCGTTCAGAGATGATCTTGATGTCGGGGTCGACATCCATTCCGCCCGCTTGAATGCGTTTGATATACATCGGTAAACGGAACACTCCGTGCCCGTCTTGCCCCCCGATGTCTGCTTCGGCCATCAACTCCCCCATGCGAGCTGCATGCCCATGCGGCATGCCGCAGGCGCTAAAGGCAGTGGCAATAAAACGACGCAGGTGGGACGCTTTCACATTGCGTTTGTTGGTCATATTCGATCCACTTCCCTTAATCACCTTTGTAAGGAGAACTTCCATGAGTATTGATGCGATCGTCCCTTATTCATCGATCTCACCATTCGCCCGCGGTGACGGCGTCGTAACGCGCCTTATGATTGGGCGAGAACACATCGATAATCCACCTTTTACCACAGGCACCACTGTTTTTCCCGCGGGAATGAAAGCACCGATGCACAGCCATAACTGCGATGAGCAGGTGACAGTCTTGGAAGGGCGCGCGATGGCAGAAGTTGCGGGCGAAAAGACAGAACTTGGTCCAATGGACACCAGTTTTATCCCAACAGACATGCCACATCGGTTCCTCAATATCGGTGACGGTCCATTGAAGATCCTTTGGATCTATGCCGCTGCGGACGTAACGCGCACTTTCACAGAAACCGGCGAAACGGTGCCTCATTTGTCATCTGGCGATAAGGTTTGAACAGACATCTCCAAGAATGACTGCCTTTACTGCAGCTATGGTGGTGCAAGTCGTTCCTGGTTTTTGCGTGTCAAAGTTCAGATATTTGCACCGTGCGCCCGTCCTCAGCAGAACGCGCAATCGCTTCCAACACCTCAATGTTGTGAACCATTTGCTCAGTTGTGAACGGGTAGGGCGCTGCATCGGCGATAGCGTCGGCAAAAGCCTCTAAATTGTGGACGACGGCATCTTCCCAATCCAACTGGGTGTGCTGCGTCTCCTTGCCTGTCTCTGCCACGAGATAATCAACTTTACCACCGGGGGTATCGGGGTGGCTTTGGTTCAACGCTTCAACCCATTGTTTGGTGCCAAACACGTGCATGCGGATAAAGTGAGGTGTGTGAAGAACGGCCGACAAGGTCGCTGTCATTCCTTCTTCGAAACCCAATTGGGCGGTTACAACGTCGCCGGTTTCCCACCCAAGCGACCGATTGCCCGTCATCGCTTGAACTGTTTTGACCCGTCCGAAAAATGAGATGAAAAGATCGGTCAGATGTATACCCATCGCCGTCATCCCCGCTGCGGGAGATACGGCCTTGGACGTTCGCCAATCTCCTTTGGGAACACCGATCAGCTTGTCGTGTGAAAAAGCAGCTTCACCATGCATGATCGTCCCAAGGCGACCCGCATCGATCGCAGCTTTCAACGCGACCATGGCAGGTTCAAAACGCCGCTCATGTCCAATGCCCAGCTGAACGCCAGCTTTCTCGACGGCCGCGACAGAGCGCCGTGCACTGGCCGCGGTTAATCCAAGCGGCTTTTCACAAAAGACATGTTTGCCCGCCGCCGCGCAGGCGGTCACTTGTTCTTCGTGAACAGGGTTCGGCGTTGTCAAAATGACCGCGTCCACATCATCGCGTGCGAGCGCCGCATCGATGTGATCTAACGGTTCCAAGCCCTCGGTGCGGATATCGTTGTGAATACTCTTCGCAGGTTCAATGACTGCCGTGACGGCGATACTTGGATGCCCGTTCAAACGTTTGGCAATGTGGCGACCCCACCAGCCGAACCCGGCAATCGCAATCCGAAGAGGTTGGCTGCCAGTCGACATCAGGTGCCGACCCGCGTCGTTTTCTGATATGACAAAAGCGGCTCATCGTTTCGCAGGTGTGTCACGCGGGACAGAGCAGGGGCGTCGCGCAATTCGACCACATCTAAAATCTGAGGATGGGTAACTGCCGTGTTCATGCGCATCTCCTGTTGGAGACAACTAAACAGCGTCCTGCGGAAATTCCGAAACAAATAATTGATGATATTGTCGATCTGAAATCCTGATACCTGAGTATTGCAGGCAGTGATTTGCGGAGCTTTAACTTTTGGAGCCTGTGATGCAGCACTCGAAATCGAGACTTTTCGCCGGAGGAAAACACACAGCCTGAACGGCGCGTGTCACCGATCATGTACCTCTGGGATTTAACGAGACATTCAACCGAACCCCGTCAGAGGTTCGATTATTTCGGTTTAAGATAGAGCATTCAGATGCTCAGGGGTAAATGCTCGAAGCTCACATCATGCGTTCGACGATGTATCTTCCGTTTTTCTTAACCCGGTCGGCAAACTTATGCATCGTTTTCCCTTTTTCCGGAATTGGACGTGCAGGGATAGGAGAGAAGTCTGGAGACGCAATCTCAGGGAAGATCTCCATGATTTCTTGACGCGCAGCCGCGCTGACCGATTTCAGTGCTTCTTTTCCTGTAAACAAGCTCTCGGTCGGGGCCTTGTTTGAGAAGACTATTTCGTGCTTTTCAAACAAGAAATGTGTGTAGGTCACGCTTTGAGCGTCCTGATCCAAGTCAATGCCATCGATATCAAGCAGCTTCTTGGCAGGGATCAAGATTTCAGACGTCCCAAACACGCGCTGTGCAATAGCGGAGCGTACAAAAATCCGGTGCTGCGGTGACACGAACAAGTCCTGTTCAGGTAGGCCTGCACCAAGAGCACCGGCCTTAATTCTGATAGGTCTCAGGTTCGGATTTACTGCTAAATCAATGGCATCCAACGTGCGCGATCCAATCCAGCGGATTGGTTGATAACCACTATCCATGGTCATTACGTCGTCGCCAATTTGTAAGTTCTCGACTGCGACTTGACCGTTTCGGGTCATTATTTGTGTACCGTCAGCAAAGCACACGAATTCTGTATAAAATTGCGGATTGGCAGATGGTGTAAAGTCGGGGTTTACGTTTGATTCAAAATCGAAAACGTAGCTTTCATTTGGCTCCAGTGGCACTGTCGACGCAATGCCGACACTCGTATCCGCTCCACTATTGCTCCCACCAATTGAAATCGAAATTATTCTCTGACCGGACTCATCATCATTTTCAGCCAGGTAATAATCACCACGAATTTGCGTGCCAGCAGGGTAGGTAACTCCATTGACCGTTGTCTCAAAAGTAAGAACTTGGTTATTTGTATCGTTCTCACTGATGATGTTATCAACGTCTGTCACTTCGATTGCGATCAAACTAAGCGTCGGCCCTGTCTCGATGGTAAAAGGAAGCGTACCAATCGGGCCACCAGCACCATTGCCTTCCATGGGCGCAGGCGTTGTAAAGCTTGAAAGCTCATATAGAAATAGTGTTGGCATTTGCTTTCCCTAACTGACCCGGTCGCGCGTTGTATTAGGTATTAACAAAGTCTTAACGCTTGGCAACATGAGTTTCTTAGGCGAGGTTAATTTCCCTGTGAGGCTTGCAAAACAGTCAGTCACGAGCTTCCACGGTCGCGAGAAAATTCAATTCCACATAGAGATTTTTTAACGATTGGGACCTGATTTAGGCGCTTCGAAGGACTGACATTTCGTGATGCACATTGGGAAATGAACGGCGTAACCCGATTATAAGGCTTGAACGCATCCTGTTCTTCAACATTACCCACAGCTGTCTTATTCTCATGTTTTCCGTTGGTTACCTGGCACAAATGCGCCTCAGCCGCTGCCAAAGCAACGCATAAGAGCCCTTAGAAACCCTTCCATCTTGCGGTTCAGACGTCGATCGCAAACGTGCGGTTTGCTCAGGCATGGAAAGTTCCATGACATCAAAGTCACAATTGAGAGAGCTTTGGCACTTTTTCGCCCATATGTTGAAGCGCTGTCGATGGGGGCGGCACGAAATGAACTTTCTGAGTATCAAGATCCGAGTGCCGAAGGGCAAGTCAGGGTTTGAAAAGGTATGAGTTGTCGCAACTGGGCAGAAAATTGCGTTGGTCCTTTGCCGCCATGGGCCAAGGTATGTTCATTCGAACGAACCAGATCAATCCAGATCTTCTTCACACCAAAAACAACCAGAGAGGTTCGCTTTGCAAAGCGAATTGAACCAGTCATCTGCTTGCCCTGATTTAACTGCCATTTTTGACGGAGGAGGAAACCTTGCCCGCCGAAATGTTGCCGGAAAATATCGTCGAAAAATACATTCTTGAGATCGCTCAGCAAGACGAGCTTGAAGAATGTTGGACGAGCTTAGTCGAGCGGCTTGCTGTTTTCGGATTTAATCGGCTTATGTACGGATCCAGGGAAAATTGGGTCCTCGGATCCAGAGAAACTGGGTCTTTACAAAGGTTCACCAACCTATCTAACACGTTGCTCTTCTCCACGTATGGAAAGACGCTAGACGAGACATTCTTGTACGGCAGAATGTATATCGACAGTCCTTCTGTACGTTGGGCGAGCCTAAACGAAGGCGCTGTGAGTTGGAGTGTCTTCCAACAAGAATTCATAGAAAACAAACTGACTGCAAAAGAAACCAAGGTCTTTCTAACCACAAGGGAATTGGGGCTGAAGGCGGGATATACTTACAGCATCCGCCATCGCGTGAATGAGCATCGATCCTGCTTTGGGCTGTGTTTCCAAGAAGGTGGTACGCAAGCGGATGCTGATGCTGCATGGGAACAAAATGCACGCGTTATAGTACAATTGCTGAATCTCTTTGAAACGGCTGTAAAACGTTTTCGGAATGTCCCTCACGATCAAGAACTGCCACAAAGCACGTTGTCCGTTTTGAGATTGTTGACAGAGGGGCGAACCATCTCCGAGATTGCTGATCTTCATGGAAAACATCGACGTACGATAGAAGATCAGTTGGCCCGCGCACGCGCTATTTTAGGGGCGTCAAACACGGTCCAAGCTGTCTATATAGCTCGTCATCAAGGCCAAATTTAACGCACGTGGAATCACACGTTTGACGATTTTATTGAACCTATGTTTGCCTACGAAAAGCTCGATTAGGGAGGTTTCGCAGCGATGATCCAGATAAATTCTTCAGAAATTTCAAGCACTAGTGACACGTTTCAGGAATTGGTTGAAAATAGAATAGCTGGTAGTGATCATGTCCCGACCGAGGATGATCCCATCATCATAGAGTTGTCAGGAGAGTTCCCAGATATTCAACTTTCTGGTCTCAACGGGCACGTAAAATTCGTATCCCAAGAGCCTGATACTATGGCGCTGATCAAGGGCCTCACAATAACGGACTCAAGCGGCGTTTCTTTTGAAGGGATACACTTCAAATACGATTATGAAGCTGGAGACAAGTCGTCGAAAGAGTTGGTAAGCGTGAACGAGGGCTCATCCGACATCTCATTTAGCAAATCTTTCTTTGAGGGAGATTTCAAAACAGATGACAATGACAAGGACGGTGATGGAGAAATTCGCAGTGAAATTGGAAACGCTTCTGGTTTTGCCATCAAATTTGCAGGCACCGAAGATGCGAAACTGGAGAACATTGATGTAAGCGAGAACATATTCAAACACTTCAGGAAAGCAGTCGTTGTAGAGCATGCGGATGGCCTGGTTCTTGACCATAATGTCGTAGCCGGAAACTCAGAGGACGGCTTCACGCTTAGGGGTGTAAACGGAGTTCCAGATGAAGATGGCAACATCATACCTGTATCGGTAAGTTTCAATTATTTGAGCAACTTCACGGCCAACGTGGAAAGTGCTTACCACAAGGATTTCATCCAATTCACGGGCGGCGGATCGGATCACGTCGACATCAAAGGAAACGTGCTTCATAGCGGCGTAAGGCAAGGTGATGGCACCGTTGAACCTGAACCGTTCCCAGCTTTCCTCGAAGAATTGGTCGGAAGCATTGAGGTACGAGTCGCGACCCACCTGCAAGACAAAAGAATGCAGTCGATAAAAATTGGGGCAGAAAACACTGGCAACGATTACAACCACTTCAATATTTCGGATAATTTCATTCGAAGCTCACTTGTGCACGGAATTTTCTTTGAAGACGCTGGGGAGCACATACTCATTGACAGCAATCACGTGTTGCAGAACACAGATACCGAGCATTCAAGCCAGTTTTTCGATGATTTCGAACATATTGTCGGAACTGGAGCAAGGCACGCGCAAAACATCAAAATCGATGTAACCCCGCCCGAAGGGCAAGAGTTAGACGAAGACAACGTGACTGTTTCGAATAATGTTGTCTTTAATAATCGTATCCAAGGCGATACTGACGACATCACTTTGAGCGGCAACACTGGTGTTGCTGCCTTAGGGCTTGGAGAGATTGAGCCTGTCTTTGTCGACGCTCGACAAAACTTGATCGATACCATTCTTGATCTGAGAAATGGATTTGACGTTCCGCCCCCTGAGGATGAACTCGAAGCGACTGAAAACGATGACGTTCTGTCAGGCGACGAAGGCAATAATGACATAGATGGTCTTGGCGGAAACGATACAATCACAGGCGGCGCTGGAGAAGACTCTCTCTCTGGAGGCGCTGGCAACGATCACTTGTGGGGCGGGGGTGACAACGACACTCTTGAAGGGGGCCTTGACGACGATACCTTGGATGGAGGCGGCGGGAACGACGTTTTGCGCGGCAATAGCGGGGACGATACCGTTTTTGGCAATTCAGGTGATGACTCACTAACTGGTGCTGCGGGGGAGGACACCCTCGAAGGAGGTTTCGGCCATGATACCTTAGAGGGAGGCAGCGGGAATGACACATTACGTGGCAATAGCGGGGATGACTCGGTTGACGGTGGCACCGGCAATGATTCCTTAACAGGCGCAGCCGGGGATGACACACTCAAAGGTGGTGACGGGAATGACACCCTTGATGGTGGTGCAGATGATGATGACCTGAGCGGCGGCAATGGGAACGATTCTTTGAATGGCGGCGCAGGCGACGATTCTCTTTTCGGCAACAGCGGCGATGACACCGTTTTGGGAGGGGATGGCAACGACTCTCTAACTGGTTTCCATGGCGAAGATGAACTTAGAGGTGGAAAAGGCCACGATACGCTGGAAGGCCACAATGAAGACGATATTCTGTATGGCAATAGCGGTAATGACGACCTGAGCGGCGGCAATGGCAACGATATTCTGCGCGGCGGAGGGGATAGCGATATCATCAAAGGCGACGCAGGAAACGATGTTATCTTTGGAGGCGGGGGTGCCGATCTCTTGAATGGTGGCGCTGGTAACGACATTCTGACTGGAAACGGTGGTGCCGACGTATTTGTGTTTAACGACGAGTTTGGAAACGACGTCGTAACCGATTTTGACATCGGACGAGATGTGATCGATTTGAGTGACGTAAGCAGCATCTCTGATTGGGCAGACTTACAAGAGAACATGAATCAAAACAGCGACAACGTTATCATTGAAGGCAGCTCGGGGAATGACATTGAGCTGACAGACTTGGATATGTCATTGCTGACGTCTAGCGACTTCATTTTCTAGGTTGCCATGGCTTTGCTGATTGCCTGAACGATTTCACATCGTGAAAGCAATCTGACAGCCGCCAAATTGAGCAGTTGGATACTGGCTTTGTCCAGGTCAATCGGCTCAGACGCAGCGCAAGCCATGTCAAAATCAATCACGAATCCACACACATTTCATGCCACTCCGGTGGCATGAACTTTTTCTTCGTTGTCCGCTAGAATTTTACGACGTGGCATTTGAACGAAGTTATCGCAATAATCTGCGGTCTGTATGAACGCACCAACTGGCATATGGACGGGCAGGTGACGTCACAAGGCAAACGCGTTTGATGTGAATGCCCGCTTAAAAGCTCCACTTGAATATACTGGACAAATCTTGGCGAAGCTGACACGGATGCCAACAGCGAAAGCGACATTTCTTAAGAGTTTTCGGAAAGCTAGCCAGACCACATGACCTTCAGTGATCTCACCTTAAGCCCATGGTTCGCAACGCTTATCTTCTGTGCGACTTGCGTTGCAGGGCACCAATACCGTCGTGTTTGGAAAGCAGAAGGTCCAAGGTACCAATATTGGGTCTTCGGGATCGCCGCAGCAGCAGGGCTGCTTATTCTGGGATTTGTGCCAATGAATACGTCAGGTTAGCCCTGAGTTTCTAAACCTGCACGCTCCAGCATTTTTCGTGCGCGGGGGCATTCCAATCTGTCTCGCAAGGGCGAATTTGGATCGATCTCTTTGTGGCAAACCAGGCATTCGTCGCCATCACCAATTGCATTCAATCCGCCACAGCTGCCTTTGATGCGCTTGTCCATGAAGATCACACCAAGTGCCATGCCAAGCATGATCACCATCAGTATCGCGAAGGTCAGAAGGAAAGTTTCCATAGGTACGATCGCTCTTTTGAACTGGTTAAGCTGTCAATGATGAGAAAGCGTCACTTGCGTACATCTTAAACTGAAGTCCAGCTGCATTTGGATCACGCTCGATGAACTTTACGGCAACGCCGCGGGCTTTGGCGACTTCAAGTCCGCGCTCACGTCCCAAAATCAACATCGCAGTAGACCATGCATCTGCAAGCATCGCGTTTTCTGCAAGAACTGTTGCCGAAGCGGTTTTGTGTGTCACGGGACGCCCGGTCGCAGGATCAACCAAATGCGAATAGCGCTGGCCATCTTCTTCAAAGTAGTTCCGGTAATCGCCAGAGGATGCCAGGCCAAGACCTGACACACCAACAACTTCTAGAACGCGGCGATCCGCAATGTTTGGCGCTTCGATACCGATCTGCCAGGGCAAACCTTCGGAATTGCGGCCAGCGGTGTAAAGATCACCGCCAATTTCGACGAGATAGTCTGTGATCCCGAGCGCTTCGATGGCGCGACCCACATGGTCAGCCCCATATCCTTTGCCGATCCCAGCAAGGTATACTTGCGCGTCCGAATTGGTTTTTTCGACTGTGCCGTGTTGCAGGACCAAGCTGTCGTTCAGACCTGTTTTCGCGCGCGCCTCAATGACCTCGGCTTCGTTCGGTTTGCGTTTTGCGCCAGGTGCGCCAAAGCCCCAAAGTTCGATCAGCGGACCAACGGTCATATCAAACCGTCCTTCGCTTGCACGATTCACCAAAGATGCGGTGTTAAGGACGTCAGCCAATTCTAGTGAAACAGACAGCGCCGAACCGGCCGGGCTGGCGTTGAGGCGCGAAATTTCAGAGGTCGCATCCCAATTCGACATGCCGGTATTCACAGCAGTTAGGACCCCGGAAACAGCGCTTTTGACGTGCTGTTCATCCAGTAAATTCGTGTGATCGACAGCCACAATATTGTAGCTAGTGCCCATCGAAAATCCCGTGATTCGAATGACTTGGCTTGGACTTTTGCACGCAGCGACAAATGCGAGCGGCATCGCCATAATTGTACGACGAGTAAACGTAGCAGAATTGGTCAAGGAGTGCCTCATTTGTTCACTTTTTCGACGTCCTAGACGGAAATAACCAGATTCTTCAACCTCAATATGGCCATATCCGTAAAAAAGCTCTAGCAGGGCAGCCGACAAAAGAAGTGTAAGTGGTCACAGTCACCGTGGTCGCACGCATCGGTTAGCTACTGAGGTTAAGAAATCTGTGAAGCAGTTTAAGCTAAGTAAAGGCTTGAATTTGCCTATCTTGGGCGCCCCACGGCAAGAGATAAGCGGTTCAGATCCTGTCAAACGTGTCGGGATCATTGGCGACGATTACATCGGTTTGAAGCCCAGTATCGTCGTTTCTGAAGGCGAATCGGTGGGGCCCGGTTCACCAGTTATGTTCGACAAGAACATGCCGAACGCGCTGATCGTCTCGCCTATTGCGGGAAAAGTGGTCGAGATTAATCGCGGCGCGCGCCGAAAACTGATCAGCATTGTCATCGAAGCGGACGAAAACGCCGGGGATGCGGTTGATTTTTCCAAGGTCGGAGATGCATCGACACGCGAAGGTCTTGTCGAGCGTCTTTGTGCTGCCGGTCTTTGGACCTCGTTTAGAACGCGGCCTTATTCAAAAGTAGCCGATCCAGACAGCCAACCCGGTGCAATCTATGTTACAGCGCTTGATACCGAACCACTGGCCGCTGATCCTGCGATCGCAATTGCCGAAAATTCTGCAGCCTTTGAAGCGGGTCTAAAAGCCGTCGCAAGCCTGTCAGAGGGAACAACCTACTTGTGTCAGGGCAATTCCGATCCGTTGCCGGGCCATGACTTGCCAAATGTCGAGGCGGTTGGATTTTCGGGCCCACATCCGGCGGGTCTTGCCGGAACGCACATGCATTTCCTGACGCCTCCGCAGTCTGACAAGTTTGTTTGGACTGTGGGATATCAGGATGTCATCGCAATTGGGCGTCTTATGACGACCGGAAGATACGACGCGTCTCGCCTGATCGCCCTGACGGGCCCGGCCTGCAAAGACCCGCGTCTGGTCAGAACCGTGACCGGCGCTTCGATGTCCGACCTGATCCAATCAGATCTGCCTGACGATATGCCGGTTCGGATTATCTCGGGCTCTGTGTTGAGTGGGCGCGCGGGCGAGGGCGAAAGCGCCTATCTTGGTCGATACGCCCGCCAGATCACGCTGATTGAAGAAGACAAAAAGCAAATCCCCATGGGGTGGATCCGGCCAATGGTGTCGAAATACGCGGTTCAGCCTGTGTTGGGGTCAGCTTTGGCCAAACACGCGTTCCCGTTGACGTCAAACTTGAATGGCGGGCGCCGCGCGATGGTGCCACTTGGCACGTTCGAAGGTCTTATGCCTCAGGACTTCCTGCCCACACAGCTGCTGAGAGCGTTGTTGGTCATGGACACGGATCAGGCGCAGCTTTTGGGCGCACTTGAGTTGGATGAAGAGGACCTTGGGCTTGTCGGGTTCGCTTGTCCTGCAAAATATGAATACGGCATGGCGCTGCGCGACTGCCTGACTAGGATTGAGAGAGAAGGGTAAGATGGGCCTGCGTAACTTCTTCGACAGTGTAGAGCCGCACTTTGTAAAGGGCGGTAAATGGGAACGGTATTTCCCAATCTATGAAATGGTCGAAAGCTTCCTTTATACACCGAAAACGGTGACGACTGCGGCACCGCATGCGCGATCCTATATCGATATGAAGCGGATCATGACCTATGTGGTTCTGGCAACGATCCCGTGCATTTTGATGGCGTTATATAACACCGGTTATCAGTCCAATGTAGCGATTGCTGAATTTGGGCCGTCCGGTTGGCGTGCTTGGATCATCGAAACGGTTGGCATTGGATTTAACGCGTCCAACCCGCTTGCCAACATGCTGCATGGGCTGCTGTATTTCTTGCCCATCTACATCACGACACTTGTAGCAGGCGGCATATTCGAGGTGATCTTTGCGACAGTGCGCAAGCACGAGGTGAACGAAGGCTTTCTTGTCTCGTCAATGCTTTATGCATTGATTTTGCCGGCGACAACGCCGCTTTGGCAAGTCGCTCTTGGCATCATTTTTGGCGTCGTGATCGGTAAGGAAGTCTTTGGGGGGACAGGTAAAAACTTCCTCAACCCTGCTCTGACGGGGCGTGCTTTCTTGTATTTTGCTTATCCCGCGCAATTATCTGGCGACAGCGTTTGGGTGCCTGTAGATGGGTTCACTGGGGCGACCGCGTTGGCCGTTTCAGCATCTGATGGTTTTCAAGAGCTCGCAGCGCGCGGCATCACGTGGTGGGACAGTTTCCTTGGTTTCGTCCCTGGATCTTTGGGTGAAACCTCGACCCTTGCTGCGTTTTTGGGATTGCTGTTTCTCTTAGCTACAAAGATTGCGAATTACCGAATGGTCGTTGGCTGCTTGGGTGGAATGATCGGGTTTTCTCTGTTGCTGAACTGGATCGGATCCGACACCAACCCAATGTTTGCGATGCCTTGGTATTGGCACCTTGTCCTTGGCGGCTATGCGTTTGGTCTTGTCTTCATGGTCACCGAACCTGTGTCCGGGTCACATACAAATACGGGGCGTTACATTTACGGTGCACTCATCGGGTTCATGGTCGTCATGATCCGCGTGATTAACCCGGCGTTCCCCGAAGGTATGATGCTCGCGATTTTATTTGGCAACGTGTTCGCCCCTTTGATTGACTACTTCGTTGTTCAGGCGAACATTAAACGGAGGGCTAAGCGACATGCCTGATGAAAATCCCGAAACAAAAGGACCAATAGCACGCTTTTTGGCGATGCCTGCGGATTCCGTGTCCAAAACATTGTTTGTAGCGGTGGCACTTTGCATCGTGGCTTCAATGGTTGTTTCAGCCGCTGCAGTGGCTCTGCGCCCGTTGCAAGAAGTCAATGCGCTTAAAGACAAGCAGATCAACATTTTGCAGGTTGCTGGTGTTTACGACCCTGACGTTGATGTTGTGGAAGCCTTTGCAGCATTCGAACCGCAGGTCTTGGAACTTGCCACAGGCAATTTCACCGACGCGTTCGATCCCGCCACTTTCGATGATCGCGCTGCCGCCGATAATCCTGAGACCTCTAACGACTTGGACGTTGACCCAGCAGGTATTGGACGCCAATCACAGTTTGTGACCGTCTATCTGTTGCGCGACGGGGCAGGTGATATCGACAAAGTGATCCTGCCAATCCACGGCTACGGGCTATGGTCCACTCTATATGGTTTCATCGCGTTGGAAGAGGATGGGAACAACATCTTCGGACTTCAGTTTTACGAGCATGCAGAAACGCCTGGTCTTGGTGCCGAGGTCGACAATCCACGTTGGAAAGCTCTTTGGAACGGCAAGCGATTGGCTGACGATTCAGGGGAATTGCAAATCAGTGTCACAAAATCTGTTCCTGCCGCAGGCGCGGATTACCATATCGATGCCCTTGCGGGTGCGACATTGACCACTGTTGGGGTGCATAACCTCGTTAACTTTTGGATGGGAGAAGCTGGGTACCAGCGCTTCTTGGAAAACCTCAAAGCGGGGGACGTTTAATGGCTCATAAACGCAGAGAAATGTTGATCGATCCATTGGTCGACAACAACCCAATCACCTTGCAGGTTCTTGGTATCTGTTCCGCATTGGCGGTGACGTCATCGTTGCAGGTTGCTTTGGTTATGACCATTGCGGTGACCCTTGTGACGGCCTTTGCGTCGATGTTCATCTCGATCATCCGCAACCACATTCCCGGATCCATTCGGATCATCGTTCAAATGGTGATTATCGCGTCCCTCGTAATCTTGGTGGACCAAATTCTGAAAGCCTATGCCTATGAAATCTCGAAAACCCTTTCGGTCTTTGTTGGCTTGATCATCACCAACTGCATCGTGATGGGTCGCGCCGAAGCGTTCGCTATGAAAAACACGCCAATCGACAGCTTTATCGACGGGATTGGCAACGGGCTTGGGTACGGCTTGATCTTGATGTTGGTCGGCTTCGTCCGGGAACTGTTCGGGTCTGGCAGTCTGTTTGGGGTCACAATTTTCGAAACAGTGAACAATGGCGGCTGGTATGTGCCAAATGGCATGTTGCTGCTGCCACCTTCGGCTTTCTTCATCATCGGCTTGGTTATTTGGGCGTTCCGCTCATGGAAACCCAAGCAAGTTGAAGAACGCGAATACAAAATCCAAACGGTTGAGGCACACTGATGGAAGCTTATCTCGCTCTCGCAGTTAAAGCGATTTTCGTAGAGAACCTCGCGTTGTCCTTCTTTTTGGGCATGTGCACATTCATTGCTGTTTCGAAAAAGATCTCCACGGCCATTGGTTTGGGTATCTCTGTGATGGTTGTGCAATCAATCACCGTTCCGGCGAATAACCTGATCTTGACCTATCTGCTTGCGCCCGGCGCGTTGGCATGGGCCGGGTTTTCTGACGTGGACCTGACGTTCCTTGGTCTGATTTCTTACATCGGCGTCATTGCCGCCCTTGTGCAAATCCTTGAGATGGTCCTCGATAAGTACTTCCCACCGCTTTACAACGCACTGGGTGTCTTTCTGCCGCTGATTACCGTGAACTGCGCCATCCTTGGCGGTTCGCTGTTCATGGTGGAACGCGGGTACAATTTCGGTGAAAGCCTCACATACGGTGTGTCTTCCGGCTTTGGCTGGGCGCTTGCCATCACCGCCATGGCGGGGGTACGCGAAAAGCTGAAATATTCAGACATTCCCGATGGTCTTCAAGGCCTGGGCATCACGTTCATAACAGCTGGCCTTATGGCGATGGCATTTATGTCATTCTCTGGCGTAAAACTCTAAAAGGCGTTCGGAAATGGCAACCTTTAGTCTTGGAATTCTCCTCTTTACTCTGATCGTGCTTGCATTGGTCACGATCATTCTGGCTGCGCGGTCTCGGCTGGTCTCAAGCGGGAACGTGACGATCACCATCAATGGTGAAAAGCAAATTTCAGTCCCCGCCGGCGGCAAGCTGTTGCAAACACTTGCGGAACAAAAGCTGTTTGTGCCCTCAGCATGCGGTGGCGGTGGCACATGTGCGCAATGCCGCGTGCGCATCCACGAGGGGGGCGGTTCTATTCTGCCCACCGAAGAAGGTCACATCACCAAACGTGAAGCCGCTTGCGGCGATCGCCTGTCTTGCCAAGTGGCAGTCAAGCAGGACATGCAAGTGGAAGTCCCCGAAGAAGTCTTTGGCGTTAAGAAATGGGAATGTACGGTTCGTTCCAACGAAAACGTCGCGACCTTTATTAAAAACCTCGTTCTGGAACTGCCCGAAGGCGAAGACGTTAATTTCCGCGCTGGTGGGTATATCCAGATCGAAGCACCAGCTCACGAGCTTAAATATACTGACTTTGATATTCAGGATGAGTATCGCGACGATTGGGACAAGTTCAATCTTTGGGAATTCAACTCGCAGGTCGCCGAACCGATTGAACGCGCCTATTCGATGGCGAACTATCCTGACGAACGTGGACTGATCATGTTGAATGTCCGGGTTGCATCACCGCCTCCGGGCAGTTCCGGGATTCCGGCGGGGCAGATGTCGTCCTACATTTTCAATCTAAAACCGGGCGACAAAGTCACCATTTCCGGCCCGTTCGGTGAATTCTTTGCCCGTGAGACGCAAAAAGAGATGGTGTTTGTGGGCGGTGGTGCCGGTATGGCGCCAATGCGCAGCCACATCTTTGATCAGCTTAAGCGTTTGAAAAACCGCGACCGGAAAATAACGTTCTGGTATGGTGCGCGTTCCAAAAAAGAGATGTTCTTTGTCGAAGACTTTGATGCTTTGGCGGCTGAGTTCCCGAATTTCACGTGGCACGTCGCACTTTCCGACGCTATGCCCGAGGACGACTGGAGCGGCCACAAAGGGTTCATTCACAATGTCCTGCATGACGAATACCTGAAGAATCATTCGGCGCCTGAAGATTGCGAATATTATATGTGTGGGCCGCCCATCATGAACTCTTCATGCATCAACATGCTTGTCGAGCTTGGTGTGGATCGTGAAGACATCATGCTGGATGATTTCGGCGGTTGATCAATGAAAGGCTTCTTCCCTGGTGGTTTATCCATTGGGGAAGAAGCTGCTTTTTAAGCCTGCTTGGAAAATTGAGCTCGACCCGAGAGCGTCATTCAAGCCCCATACAGCTTGCATAATAGCTGACCGTAGCGGGCCAATCCGAGAACATTCCGGCGACACCGACATCCTGTGCCAGCACATCGATCACGTCATAGATCGCGGCGTCTGATGTGATGGCTTCTGCAACGGTTTGATAGTACCAGCCGCCGCCGTTTTGCAAAGAACCTGAGCGTTCAAACGTCCACGTGATAATCTCCAGTCCTGCATTCCGCGCCTCAATCGCGTAGGTCGATGGCACGATCTTTCCATTGTCGAGCGCAAGCAGGACCCAGATTGGGGGCGCAATGTAGTTGACCCCCATGGCCTTCAATTCGTCCATCTGATGGGGCCAAGTTGCAGCGTCATTTGGGGTCCAACCGGGAAGGCGAGAGTTCCCATCTAAATAGACCGCTTGCGCACCAAATTCAGGCTCGTTCTTTATCCAATAGAGAACATCATCCAGATTAAACGATTGGGCCCAGACATCCGTCGCGGGAATGCCTGCGGATTTGTAAGCATCAATCATCTTTTGCGCATAGTCTTCTTGCGTAAACCCATCGAAGGGCATGTCAACTGCGGGGCTTTTCAGCTCGGGGGTGAATTTGACGCCAAGCGATTTGAACAGCGCGATCGACTCTTCGTGGCTCATCAGCTGTCCGCCGTCCAAAGCATAAAGATCCGTGCGCCATCCGGCGGTTCCGTCCATGTATTCCGGAACAGTTTGCGCCGCTGGGTTGGCGGCATCCATCTTGCCGCTCAGGGTTTGAAATTCGGCAAATGTGATGTCAGAGGTTCGGCATTCTGCACCAGCTTTTGTGTCTCCATTGGCTGGGGTAAACCCCGCCGTGCAGTTGGCTGCCAGATCGGTCGCCAAGATGTTGGTTGTCGTATGCAAATCGTCCTGCGCGTGACGGCAAACCAGCTGTTTGTCAGATGTGAACGTCACGTCGCATTCAAGGATACCAGCGCCCATACGCGCTGCGGCAACGTAGCTTTCGACCGTATGTTCTGGGAATTGCATTGCCGCACCACGATGGCCGATTGAAAAATCGGTCCGTTTCACGGGATCTGCGGCACAGGACAGCAGTTTTTCCTTCAGCGGACCGGGTTCCATCTGATCAATCAGAAAAAGCGGGCGCGGGCCTGTCGATATCGCTTCAGACGATGCTGGCGTTGCCACAACAAGACTTAAAAGAACACATCTGAGCATTTCACGACCTTTCGAGAGAATTCAACTTAAGCCATATTCTAAAACGCGGATTCAACCCACAACAATTTGGAATTGCTCAAGGCTTTGGTCCGCACTCTGCTTTCTGTTGATTGCAAATTGAGCTCTCGGCACGTTTAGAACCGCATAAACCCGAACGGAGTTACATCAAAAGCCGAAGGAACGCCCCCAAAACGGATGCCACAAGCAGGATGCGAATGATGCCCCAATGCAGTTTGAAGGCAAGCACACAGCCGAGTAAAAACAGGGCGAGCGCGAGCCATTCTATCGTTGCAAATTCGGGCCGCCACACTGTGACAGGGCCCCAATGCTCGCGCACCACGCGCCTGAACAACACATGCAAAGCAAACCAAATAGACAGGTTCAGAATGACCCCGACGACGGCGGCTGTGATCGCGTTTAGCGCGCCCTTTAACCGAGGTTGCGCAGATATCCATTCGATATATGGCGCACCGGCAAGGATCCAAAGAAAGCAGGGCGCGAATGTTACCCACAGCACTACCAATGCTGCGATCCCCCCCAACAGAAGACCACCTTCTTTGAACCCGGCAAGAAATCCAACGAATTGGGTCACCAAAA
>JBDWGM010000092.1:0-10233 GCA_039975755.1 Paracoccaceae bacterium
GACGCGGCATTCCTTGCCCCGTCAGAACCTCAACCTGCCGTAACTTTGTGACAATCTCTTCGGGCTTTGGTCGCTTGTTTGCCATGTGTTTCCTCCGTTTTCCTAAACATAGCGGAGGACCACTTCAGTGGGGGAGGATCAGATATCGAAAGTAACCTCAACAACACCATCTCCAATGACGGCAATGAATTTGCGTCAATCCCCGATGCATGCTTTGCCGTAGCGTGCACGACAGCCAAGATCACTTCTTTGCTTCTCTCAGATCAGTTGCCAGGGTCGTACACGATCGACCCAGCGGCTGGTTTCAGCGGCATCCGCGTCAATATCCCCGAACTCAAGTCGAAGTTGTTGATGCATGCCACGACGGGCCTAACAATGCCGGACCTGCGCGAGCGGCTTGGGCTTCAATACTCAGAAGTTAAACAGCTCACAACTTTGCAACTTCTGCCGAGCTACTCAGGCCGAAAAGAAGGGAGTAGCCGACCGGCACTTTTCGTTGATCCGACGGATTTAGAGAAATTCTTGGAGCGGCTCCAAACCGTTCGTACCGCAGCAAAGCAGCTCGGAATTGACGAGGGCGCTGCCCGATCGAGAATTCTGAATTCCAAGATTTATCGCGCACCTGAGGGACAAGGCCTCCCTATCTACAAAACGAACGACATTGTCGGCCTTAAATCGCGACCTGTCCCGCGCTGCCGTCCTCGAACACAACGAATAATTTTACAATCCGGCGCGTCGCCACCTTATCAACCATGACCTATCTAGTTTTCAAAATGGAGAGAAATGATGGAACCAGAAATGTCTGACTACGAGCTTGGACATAGTTTGAGCGCACAGCGCGACCTACTTGCGTAGGCCTTCGCCACTGGTGACGACAGGATTGTTGAGCAAGCACTGGTTCACGTCACCATGGTTCGCCGCATGAAGACAAACGGGACACTGGAGTGGCAGCGCCCGGACGAAGACGAATAACAGCATGGCTTAAGGTGATCGGTGTAGCAAACTATACACGCTAAAATCCGCTAGGCTAGAGATGCATTGCGATGCCCATCGCGATCGCTTTGGAATTGTCACCTGCTGTGATTCCTCACGATAACCTCACATAAATTTTGATCATCCATCCCTAGTTCTTGCACCGCCTTTGGCGGTTTTTTTGTGCGTACCGTTGACCAAGTTGCGTTCTTGGCCGGACGAAGTTGCGGTTCTAAATGGACTCTTCTGAAAATGTGATTCAGTTTCAGCGGGTTAGAAATTCGCCAGACTCCGATTTAGACCGGACGCCACAGTTCCATTGATGGAGAAGGTGATTGATGTCTCTGAATGTTCCAGATTCTGAACCGGAAGTCTGCCGCCGAGATCGATGTCGGATACGTAAAACCCATCATCGGCGACAAATGTAACGTCTGCACTCGCCGGCAGACCGGGCAAAATTGGACCTATGACAAATCCAACTCCGGGAAAGGTTAGGCTGCCGTCAGCAGCTATCGTCTCGGTTTGAATCGAAATTATAGTCGATCCGACGTCTCTAATCGTAAGCGTCGAACGTTCTCGCTCGGTGTCGAATGTCGCGACGAATTCGAATTCGTTGCCTCCAAGAGTACCGGTTAAGGTTCCGACTTGTTCATATTTGGAATCGAGCTGTTGTGCCGAAACTGAAGACCCAACAAGAAAAGTGGCGAGAATGAAATGACGCATGAAAAGCTCCTTTAAAATAGGAGCAGTCAACAGATTGCGTCAGGTAAAATCAAGAGTGGGGCGGTATGTCGGCGAAAACGCTCTGAGGTCTGATCTGTCTTAAGTTAAGATGTTGGCCGCTGCCCGACTGTCGATACTGAGTAACGAATAAGGGGCCCATCCAAAGAAAAACGCCCCAGCCGAACGGCGAGGGCGCTTGTTTTTCGTCTAGGCTATGCAGCTCAAGCTGAACGGCGACGCATCCAACCGAGACCAGCCAAAGCTGAAAGCAACATCCAAGCTGCCGCAGGCAATGGAACGGGCTCAGGCGAAGGTTCCGGGGCAGAATCGATTGTTGGAACCTGTCCGTCGAAGACGTTCGTGTTGCCGAAAGGACGGAACTCAATGCGTTGTTCGATGTTGTTTCCAACCACTGTTCCGTTCACCCCACCACCAGTTGCTGAGATGTCGGCAAGAGGTGCGAGAATCGAAAAGCCGAGTGCGCCGCCTTGAATGGTCAACGATGTCGTATCAACAAAGTTCAGCAGCACGTTTTCGTTGTCTACATTGAAGTTAGACGAATAACGCAAATCTGTTCCATACAGATTGATGATCGTGGTCAACGAGGAATCGATCCCAGCAAAGCCACCATTGGCACCATTTCTCAAGAATGAGATCGACTCGGCTTCGGTCAAGTTCAGGATCGCGATGCCATTGTCACCGGTACCGGAATTGATGAGCGTGCCGTTCTGGTCCGAAAAATCGGCAGAAGCGCCTGTCGTCGTATCCAGTGAACCCAAGCTCGCTGAAAGGCCAGAAAGGGCAGCTGCGACATCGTTGACTGGGATGTCTGAAACGCCTGTCTGAACCACGCCGTTGCCGTTGTTGTTGATGATTGCGGTTGCGGTACCACCGATCTGGGCGCTGCCGTTGTTCAGATTAATCGGATTGCCAGAAACATCACCGCCAACAATAAGGCTGCCGCTGACTGCCCCTACTGTTCCATCTGCCAAACCATCAGGGTTCACCGTGTAGCCATTGGAAACAAAGTCGCCGCCGACATAGACGGTCCCTTCTGTTTCACTGGACGCTGTTAGGTTTCCAAGCGCAATCGTGTTGAAGGACTGCAAAAGATCAAGCGCATCAAATGTTGCCGCCTGCGCTGTAGAGCCAACCAATGCAAAAGCACCTATCGCGAATGGCTTCAAATACGTCATACTTTTTAATTTCCTACGGTCTATTTCGCCGAACAGATAATGGAATGGGACGTGGTGCAAAAGTGGAAATCACCGTGTGGTTTCCCCATAAGTCGCTTGAAAATGCATAACGTGACGTCAGTTGCATAACCTGGCGTTGTTTCCGCCTGAAATCCACGTTTTTCTGCGACAGTTCCCTCGCGTTTTTCAACTTGTTTGCCGAACAATTCTCAGTGATCGTCATGTATTGTTGACGATTTGATCAAACTCGACATCAACATTCCGATGAGAACAGCAGGCACATTCGTACTTTCGGATATTTTTGTGGCTTGTTCGTGTCAGCTTCGCTTTCAGTATTCTCAAATTGGAATGCTTGCTATGATCCTCTTTTATGCAATTAATCCGCCTTGCTGGGCAGGGCTCAGTTTGGCCAGCGAAACGGATATTGCTCTAAGCTGAGTGAGTAGGGGAATTCCATGGATCGATGGGTCGCAAACGCCATTCGTCAAATCAACGCGGATGCGCATCGTTCGGCGGACACCCACTTGTTCAAGCTTCCGTTGCCGCGCTTAGTTGGTGTGGATCTTTATTTGAAAGACGAAAGTACCCATCCAACTGGCAGTCTTAAACACCGGCTCGCACGGTCGCTCTTTCTGTACGCGCTGTGCAATGGGAAAATCAAAAATGACACGACGGTTGTTGAAGCGTCTTCCGGCAGTACAGCCGTGTCTGAAGCGTATTTTGCGCGGATGATCGGCGTCCCCTTCATTGCGGTTATTCCGAAAAGCACCGCACGCAGCAAAATCGAGCAGATCGAATTTTATGGCGGTAAAGTACACTTTGTGGAGTCCGCCCCGCAGATGCATGACGCTTCGGTCGAACTTGCCGGTTCGATCGGCGGCTTCTTTATGGACCAGTTCACCTTCGCGGAACGTGCCACTGATTGGCGGGGCAATAATAACATTGCTGAAAGCGTCTTCACTCAAATGGAACACGAACCACATCCCATTCCCGCGCACCTGATAATGAGTGCGGGAACGGGTGGTACGTCTGCCACTTTGGGGCGCTATATTCGGTACAAAGGATACGAGACGGAACTCACCGTCGTTGATCCCGAAAACTCCGTTTTTTACGAAAGCTACATGACAGGTGACTCAAATCTGGTGTCCGAAAAGTCCAGTCGCATCGAAGGGATTGGGCGACCCAAGGTCGAAAACTCTTTTCAACCCAGTATTATAGATCACATGATCCAAGTCCCCGACGCCGCTAGCGTCGCGACGATGCTATGGTTGGAAAAGCTGATCGGTCGTAAGACAGGCCCTTCTACGGGAACGAACCTTTGGGGCGCTCTGAGTTGTGCACAAAGCATGGTAAAAGCAGGACAGAAAGGGTCCATCGTTACGCTCTTGTGCGATAGTGGGGATCGCTATCTGGAAACCTATCATGATCCAAACTGGGTAAGCGATAACATAGGGGACTATCAGGAATATTCGGACCACCTGAACACGAACTTCAGTTAAACGTGATTGAACAAGCAAAGCTGATACCTCAACCGCACTGATAGGCACAGTCCGAGGCTTTTTCATTGAGGTGCAGCCCGGATGTGCGCGGCATCGCCACACTGGATTTGTAATAGAAGATATCGAAGATGTGCATTCTTAAAATGTTCTATTAAGCTTAGCTTGTGCGATGACTTGAACAGTGCAAACAGGAGAATGTCATGTGTCGATGGGCTGCGTATCTCGGTGAGCCGATATTCATGTCGGAAATTGTAACGTCTCCGGCCAATTCCCTGATTAAGCAGGCACAATCCGCCCGAGAGAGCATTACTGAGACCAATGCGGATGGCTTCGGGTTGGCTTGGTATGACCAGCGACCAGAGCCTGGAATATACAAAGATGTACATCCGGCTTGGGCGGATGCAAATCTGCATTCTGTGACAGACCAAGTGTCGTCAGGACTGTTTTTGGCACATGTCCGCGCCTCGACTGGAACGGCGACAAGCCGCGACAATTGCCATCCTTTTGTCTGTGGCAAGATGTCTTTCATGCACAATGGCCAAGTCGGTGGTTTCGATGCGGTTCGCAAATCAGCCGACATGTTAATCCCCGATGAATTGTTTGCACGCCGTCGCGGATCTACCGATAGTGAATCCATTTTTCTGGTGGCCATGGGGATGGGGTTGGAACAAGACCCCAAGTCCGCTCTGGAACGCGCCGTTGGGCAGTTCGAAGCGATGTCGCGCGACAAAGGTAGCGCTCCGCATATCCGGATGACCGCCGCCATCTCGGACGGAGAGAAATTATACACCGTGCGCTATGCGTCAGATGACAAGGCACCGTCGCTCTATTATCGCCAGAGTATCATCGGGCAGGGGTGGACCGTCGTATCGGAACCCTATGCAGATTGCGGTGATTGGAAGCAGATCGATAGCGGTACATTTTATACCTTTAGCCCAGAAGGCGCTATTCCCGACAGCTTTAAACCAACTGTTTGAAGAGTTGCGGAATTTGGTGTGTTGTAAGGGCAGGCGGATATGAATTTTGCGATAGCATACGGGACCAAATCCGCTTTTGTGACAAGGCTTTGGAGTGGCGCAGCGCAGTCACGTCAAATATCGTCAATCGGCATCTGGAAAACACAGCGCGTTTGGATATAAAAGACGCAGATATTCCAGCGATCTAAGCCCGTGCAATCAAAGGCACACGACGGAAAGACAGCATTGGATATTGGGAAGTCGACCTTCCGACCTTCATTTTCCGACACGGCACAAGCCCTGTCTAGCACGCGAGTTTCTTCCCATGGGTCAATTGTTTATACACATCGGGTCACAGAAAACCGGATCGACATCGATCCAGACATTTCTGAGAAACAATCCTGAAAAACTGGCCGCACAAGGAATTAATTATGTATCGGCGGGCCGCGGCCCTTCGGCACATAACCGTGTCGCGACTCAGCTGAAAACAAACCCTGCAATCGCCGATAATATGCTTGAAAACATCGTATCAGAAATCCGCGCCAAGCCAGACATGACGCATATCCTGTCTTCTGAGATGTTCTTTAATCGTGGCTGGGCCAAAAAGTTCAAGCGTGTGTTGCCGAATGATATTCGCGCTAAGACACGGGTCATTGCTTATATCCGGCGTCAGGATAAGTTTGTTGAATCGATGTACAAACAGGTGCTCAAGACCGGTCGGTTTCAAGGCACCCCGAAAGACTATATCGCCAAGAAGCTGCGGAGCCTTGATTATACCAAAACTCTTGCACCCTTTGAACGGACATTCGGGGCCGACAAGATCGATCTGTGCCCCTACGAGCGAGGCTATTTCCCTTCGGGTGATGTGGTTCTGGATTTTGCCGCACGCGTCGGGCTGACAGGACTCGGGCCGGATGATCTGGAGCAACACCGCTCCAACGTGACATTTTCTCGTGAGGTTTCGGTATTGCTAGGTCAGATTGCGCAGCACACCGATTTGAATGTCGCGATGTTGATCCGCGCTATGATCGCCGATAACGCGCCGGATATATTCCAGTCCAACGATTGTATTACACTGGCACAACAGCGCCAAATCATGTCCAAGCTGGAAGATAGCAATACCGCCCTGCGCGATACTTTCCGGACGGATCTGGACACATTATTCGACATGAGCGATTTGGCTGACACGGTGCCGAAAAAATTCGTTACCCCGTCAGAAAGACTTAAGCGAACCAAAGCGGCCCAGACGGCTTTGCTTCGGGCTATTGGCCAGACCCACGCCAGTACGTTAACCGAAACACCCAAGATGTGACGCGGAATGGGCTAGTTCGATCTCTTGATGATCTGGAGCACAAAGACATGCCAACTCGATAGCCTTCCGAACTCTGAGCCTGAAATGTGCCTAGCTCAGGGCCATCGTGTGGAAGACTCGTGGTTACATTATCTATGACGGAGACGACGCCCAGCATATCGCTCGAGCTGGTCATCGGGCGACAGCAAATGAACTCGTCGTTTTTGACAAGGATGATGACGGCACTGCCACTTGGAACCTGAAGCGGCTTTCTTCCGTCCAGTCCGTTTGGGATAGGAAGCATGAGGACCTTGTCAGCGTTTTTGAAAATCGACGGGTGAACCTCGACTTTGACTATAAGCGTATTCCAACGCCCTGTGGTGAGTTTCGACCTCCTGTAGACATGGCAGAGTTCGAGGAATGGCGTGATAAAATGGAGAACATCCGCAAAAGGGGTGAAAGAGCTACGATCCCCAAAGTCCGTGCCGCCGTCGCTGGAATTAAGCTCCATGGCGGAGAAGTGGCATCGATGAGAAGGCACTTATTGAGAGCGGTGGTAAGGAATTTGGGCAACCTTTACCCCGATGATGATGCAGGAAACCCTTTAACGCAGAGGGCACTCGCCAGCCTATTGAACATTTCCGTATCGGATATCAAAAATGCCAAACGGCGCCCGTTCACCAAGCTTCCGCGCACGGAAACGTCGGAATCTGTCTTGCTTGAACTTGCGGAGATATTGCACCCCGATGACGCAAAACTGGACTGGAACAACGTCAATAGGGAAGTTTTTGGCGTCTGTTAGCAAAAGCCTTTGGCGGCCTGGGTGCAATTTCGCCCTCAGTGGAATCTTGCTTTCTCTGTCTGCAAGCCGTTGATACCGAAGGAATATTTAGTTGGCGAAACCTTCTTACCGCTCCTTGAATTCGGGATGGTCAAGGCAGGCAATCATTGCCGTAGCTTTCTGTCGCACGTCTGGGTGGATGTGTATCTGGTTGAGCGGGGCCGCAAAGTGACTACTGAGGATCACCGCGAGCTCATCGGCGCCACCGATCGCGGCAAGGTCCTCGTAGGTACGGTAGGTGATCCTAACCTCGACGCCGTCTATCTCCACAGCTGTGGTCATCCCCGGATCGGCGGCATGCGAATGGAACTCGAGCTGCACGCACCAATCGGTCAGAGGTGCTCGGTCCTCGAGTTCCTCCGCGCGTAAGGGGAGTACGTTCGCCATCGTAAAGAGGTGGTCCTGTACATATTTTTCGGTCAAACGCCCGCCATGCGCCTCGACTGCAACGATGAGGGGGTCATTGATGTGCTTCAGCTCCGCGTCTCCGAGTTTGCGAGATGCTGTGTTCGTCGCGAAAACACTGTCGCCGAAGCCGCGCTGGCGCCACTGGGTGAGATCGCCAGCTTCATGCAGTGCGATACAGTCGCTAAGCCGCTGCTCGATAACGCCCTTGGTGCCGGTGTTGCCTCGTGAAACGCCCTCCAGCAGCTTCTGAGCGCCTTCTGGGGTAAAGGGGTCCATGGAAGCCGTCAAGGCGCCTCCAGCGTCCTCTGAGACTCGTATGATGCGATGAAGGGCCGCACGCAGATAGAGGCCCACTGCAGCGCGCGACGGGTCGCTGAGCCGGTCCAACTCGGCAAGGATATCGACCAGAGCGCGGGCGGCGTGCCGCTCTTTTTGTTTTTTCGAGGAGGCCCAGCCTGCGCTAAGGGTATCGACCGATTTCGCGTTGTTGAGGAATGGCGACAAGCCGACGTTCAGCCCTGCCTCGTTGTAGCGCGCGGTGAGCCAGAGAACGCCTTCTCCTCTCGGTGAGAATTCATAGCCGTTGGTGAGGCGATGATTGTAGATCTGCAAGAGGCTGGTTTGGAAATGCAGCATCACAAGGTATGGCGTATGCCGCTCGTCGATCAGGAGCGTCTGGAGTTGTACGGCCAGATCATCGGCGTAGCCGAAGGACCGGCACGTCTTGGAGAGGAAATCGACGATCCCTTGTAGATCGAGATCACCAAGAAGGTCCGGTTCTGAGGACTTGTCCTCAATATAGATTGCCTCGACATCCGCAGCTGACACTTCCTGCTTGATGCCGCACAGATCGAGGATGAATCGTGGCGTGGACCAGCTTTTGCTTATCATAATACCATCGGCCAAGAGGATCGAGTAGATCCGCGAGGCAGTCATACCGCCAGCCGTGGCCATTAGCATCATTGTATGAGCATAAGAAAGGACACGCATGGCGGCTTCGTGGTCCACCTTCTCTTCTTGCATTATTCTGCCGTGAATTTCGAAATACTTCGTCGAAAACTGGTCGAGAATGTGCGTGTAGGTCGCCTCGCCGCCCAGGGCTTCAGGTTCGATCATGTACGTCGGCGGCTGCGATCCAGGCGAATAGATCAAATCCCGGACAAAGCCAGCGAACTCTGGTGAAGGTGCGCCGGTTTTTCGCCAAGCCGACGCTTCCAAGCGCACCCAGTCCGCCTTTGCCTCTCCGACCCCGATTGCGTCTAGGATTTCAGAGGCACGCGCTCCATATGCATCTCCGATCCCTGGTTTTACCGGGAGGAGGAGCGTTCGTATCGCGGCGTCGAGATCGGTTGCCATAAACTATTCCGTAAATTTCTTATGCGTTTAATGCCCAGCAAAGTGCTGATGAGCAACAATATGTTGCATATTGGGTGTTTTCTGACACAAGGTGGCGGAAAATCGAAGCATTTGGATGAGGAGGTCTGGCATGTCGAACACATTAAAACACCGGACTGCAGTGTCCCTTTTCAGTGGTGCCGGTGGCATGGATGTTGGCTTCGCCCGCGCGGGCTTCCGGTCCGTGGTGGCATGTGAAATCGATCATGACGCCTGTCAGACCTTCAACTCGAACCTGCATCTTGTAGGTCATCTGGGCAACGCCATCGAGCCTACTTCAGTGCTGGATCTTGACCTTTCGCGCGTGCCCTCAGGTCTCGATATCGTATTTGGTGGCCCACCTTGTCAGGGGTTCTCTGTGGCAGGAAAGATGGACCCGGACGATGAGCGCAGCAAGTTGGTACACGCTTTCTTCGATGTGCTTGAACAAACCAAGCCTAAGGCGTTTGTTTGTGAGAACGTAAAGGCCCTAGCTGTCTCGGGGCGCTGGGAAGGTATTCGCGAGATGCTTTTCGAAAGATCGGAGCGCGACTATAGCGTTGCATTGATCGTTCTAGGGGCAGCCGACTATGGCGTGTGCCAGAACAGGCAGCGGATGTTCCTCATCGGCTTGCGGCGGGATCTTTACCCTCACGGAAGCGCCGAGCTTGAAGCGGATATCCGGCGACGCCTGAAGGCACATGAAGCCGTGCCGCCGACGGTGGCGGATATCGTGCGTGAATTTGGGCGTGCTGGAACCAAGGCCAATCCAATGACCTGCACGGCGAAGGTTTCGTTTGCGAAATCCCCGATCCTTCGAAGGTCGGCATACGCGGGAATGATGTTCAACGGTGCGGGTCGTCCAGTACCCGCAAGTGGCGTCTCTTCGACGCTCCCTGCGTCGATGGGTGGCAACAAGACCCCGATCGTCGATGAAGGAGAGATTTTTGATGGTCTGCCTAGCTTTATCGAG
>JBDWGM010000093.1:0-20971 GCA_039975755.1 Paracoccaceae bacterium
CGCCCGGCCAGTGTCGAAACGACCGCTTTGGGTGCGGCGTGGCTTGCGGGAATGCGGGCTGGGATTTACCCTGACATTCAGGGGTTCGCAGGCACATGGGCGCGCGACAAACGGTTTCAAACAGCTATGCCATCGGATGAAGCCTCGACGAAATACGCGCGTTGGAAGCGGGCGGTTCAGGCGACCCAATCCGTTTGAACGAAAAAGGAGCGCTTCGCCAAAAGGCCAAGCGCTCCAGTGCCAGCTTTTGCTGCGTCTTCAGGCAGCGTCAGCGTCGAGCAAGCCGGATTTAAACAAGATACCGGCCAAGACTGCGCCAATGATCGGGGCCACGATAAACAACCACAATTGTGACAAGGCACCTGCGCCGGCAAACAATGCAGGTCCGATCGAACGGGCAGGGTTCACCGAAACGCCGGTGACGTTAATGCCCACAAGGTGAATGACCACCAAGGTCAGACCAATCGCCAATCCCGCCATCGCAGCCGGTGCGCCTGCACCTGTCGCGCCAAGGATCACGACCATGAACAAGAACGTGGCGACAACTTCGAAGATGAACGCGGCGACCATGCCGTATTCGCCCAGATACCCTTCGCCCCAGCCGTTTTGACCCAAACCGTTTTCGGCAATTGTATAATCCGCTTTGCCTGTCGCGATCAGCATCAGCACAAATGCACCCGCAACCGCGCCCGCAACCTGAGCGATCATATACGGAACCGCCTCGGCAAATGTCATACGACCCGCAGCCACTATACCCAACGACACAGCGGGGTTAATGTGACAGCCTGAAACGTTCCCAATACTGTAGGCCATACCGATCAGTGCCAAACCAAACGCAAAGCTGATCCCGGTCAAACCAATGTCAGCCCCGGCGATGACGGCCGCACCGCATCCAAACAAAACCAACGTAAATGTGCCGATAAACTCGGCCAGCGGCTTTTTCATATCCCAACTCCCTATTGGATTTATTTTATGCCCAAGAGTAACTTTTGGTTGCATGGGATATGAGGGGAAACTTTGCCGTATGGTCCCACCCTTAAGATTAGGGCGTTCTGTGCCTTTGGTCTGCGCTTATTCAATTGAAAGAATTTTAAAGTTTGTGAACCGGTAAAGCCGTCATTGGCGACTTGCGCGGCGAATGTCGGCTGTTAGGAAGGGCCAATTTCTGCCACACTATTTGTATACGGAATTTGAGTTCGAACGATATTGAAGGAGCCAAAGCGCATGCCCTCTTTGAAGCCAATCCAAATCATGATGTTTTTTGCCCCTTTTCTCATAGCGACGCAGGCATTGTCTGTTCAGCTAAACTACTCAAGCAACAGAGTAGAACTGGTCATGCTTGATCCTGATAACGCAACTTTTGAATGTGCTTATAACGACCTGCCCGCGCAAATAGAGATAAACGAAAACACGCCTGCAAACGTTTTGTTGGGGTTTCGGGATTCTGTCTTCGTGCCTCATATTGTGGTGAGGCGTGGTGGAAAAAGGATTACACGATCAGCGCTCGATGACAAAGCTATAAGCGGTTTCGATTCCGCACCTATTCTTGACTCTGAGGGGCCTGAAATATCGCCTGATGATTGGAAGCTGACGGTTTCCGGAGAATTGGATATTTGTGTCGGGCTGGCGACGTTGAAGGTTATGCACGGAAGTTTGGACATTTTTTTGCAAATAAGGCAATATGAGGCGCACCTCGTCAACATCGACGACGTGCTGAAAGATCTCCACGACATAAGGTATGCTGTCAACCCTTCGGGCTTTCTCCCACTGCAATTTCTATTTTCACCAAATAATTCAGCACTTAAAAGGCTAGGGATGACCCTTGGTAATAAGAAGATTGGTGTAGACGCCCCTTACGACAGACAAATTCTGGGAGCGTTATCTGTCCACAAGCATCGAACAGCGGTCAGATTTACAAGTCCGAACGATCTGGAGGGCGTCGTCGATAATTTATCCCTTAATTTCGAATTTTTGCTGGTGGATCCGAGGTTCGTCTCCGAGTAGGTTGAGTTGCCATTTTATCTACAACTATTTGGAGCGCGACATACTCAGAGCTTTTCCATGACCCTGTTGAGCAATAGTGTTGCGAGCCCGACAGTGATCATGCCTAAAAGCAGCCTTTGATCATGTGAACGTCAAGGTCGACAAAGTCTGCTAAACCGACCTAGACCATAAACTTGGAGAAGGTCCGCTTTGAACGACCGGAGCCTGATTTCGGATTTTCTAAGAGCTTCGGCGCAAAATTAACCACACCCATAAGGGGAGTGTTGGGCAGTATACTGCAGGATTGCTGGTATTTGCTTGTCATAACTGCTTCATATTGCAGGATATGGCACAGCGGTACGGGGGATGGCGGTTATGTCTGGCAATGACAATACAGCAGTGTGGTTTATTGACCGGCACGTCACTGATGGGCGGTCTGGGCATGTTGCCTTTCGGGAGGCGGCGGGCCTTAAGCGCGAAATCACGTATGGGGATCTAAAGTCGCGCACGGATCAGGTGGCGGGTGCCTTTGATCGTGCGGGCTTTTTGCGGGACGAACGTGTTGTGTGTCTGATGTTGGATCAGATCGAATATGTCGAAGTGTTCTTTGGTGCGATGAAAGCGGGGGTTATCCCGGTTGCGCTGAACACTTTGCTGGCCACACCCGTATACGAGGCTATTTTGAACGACGCGCGACCTTCGGGGTTGGTGGTGTCTGCTGAGCTTTGGGCCGTTGTCGCGCCTGCGGTGGCGGCGTGCGATCAGTTGCGCCAGATTATTGTTGTCGGTGATGCCGTTGAGGGTGCGCAATCTTACGCAGCCTTCATGGAGGGGGCTCAGGCACGGCCTGCGGTTCAGGTGAGCGCGGATGAAACGGCGTTTTGGCTCTATTCCAGTGGATCGACGGGGCGTCCGAAAGGCGTTTGTCATGTGCATGGGTCCATGCGTGCGACGGCTGAAACCTACGGGGCCCAAGTTCTTGGGGTGCGCCCGGATGATGTGGTGTTTTCGGCGGCCAAGATCTTTTTCGCTTATGGTCTGGGCAATTCGCTGAGTTTTCCGATGTCGGTTGGGGCGACGGCGATCTTGTTCAACGGTCGGCCAACACCGGACATTATGATCGACACGATCAAAACCGAACGGCCTACGATCTTTTGCGGTGTGCCCACCCTTTATGCGGCGATGGTCGCAGAGCTGGAACGCAGCGGCGTGCCGGATGCCAATCTGCGTTTGTGCATTTCCGCTGGCGAGGCTTTGCCCGAACAAGTCGGGCTAAAATGGCGCGACCTTTGGGATGTCGATATTCTGGATGGTGTCGGGTCAACCGAGATGCTGCACATCTTTTTGTCAAATACGCCGGGCGACGTTCAATATGGCACCTCTGGCGTTGCTGTGCCGGGATATGACTTGCGTATTGTTGACGAGGCAGGTGCGGATCAGGGCCCCGGTGGGTTTGGGGAATTGTTGGTGCGTGGGTCGTCGGCTGCTGATGGGTATTGGAACCAGCGCGATAAAAGCCGCAGAACATTTGAAGGCGAATGGACCAGAACCGGGGACAAATACGAAGTCGCTGTAGATGGGCGCTTGATCTATTGCGGGCGCACAGATGACATGTTCAAGGTGTCCGGCATTTGGTGTGCTCCGTTTGAGGTCGAGCAGGCATTGGTCGCCCATCCCGCCGTGCTTGAGGCCGCCGTTGTGCCATCGCGGGATGGCGATGGTTTGGAAAAGCCAAAGGCCTTTGTGGTTTTAAAAGAGGCGCGGCCTGAAAACTTGGATGAGATGCTGAAAGAGTTTGTCAAAGACCGTGTTGGCAAATGGAAATACCCGCGTTGGATCGATGTTGTTGAGGATCTGCCAAAGACGGCGACGGGTAAAATTCAACGGTTTAAGTTGCGCGAGGATGACACATGAAGTGGGGACAGGCGGGCACGCTTTCTATTGCGGGTGGGGCGCTGGAATACGCGTCTTGGGGGCCAGCGCCGAACGACGCGCCGACCTTGGTTCTGCTGCACGAAGGGTTGGGCTGCGTAAAAGGCTGGCGCGATTTTCCGGCGGCACTTTCTCAGGCGACTGGGTTTGGCGTTTTTGCATATTCGCGGTTTGGCTATGGGCAATCGGACCCGTGCGTTCTGCCGCGCCCATTGGATTACATGACGCGCGAAGCTGTGGATGTTCTGCCTCAGGTGTTGGGTGCCATTGGATTTCGACGCGGGCTATTGGTGGGTCATTCGGATGGTGCGACGATTGCTGCGGAATTTGGCGGGGCAGTGCCGGATCAACGGGTGCGCGGGCATATTTTGATGGCGCCGCATTTCTTTTGCGAAGACGTCTCCATCACGGCGATCAAGGCGGCGAAGGCTGCGTTTGAAACAGGCGATTTGCGCGCCAAACTGGCGGGTTTGCACAAAGACCCGGATATGGCGTTCCAAGGGTGGTGCGACGCATGGTTGGATCCAGCATTTCGCGATTGGAATGTTGGGGACGCGATTGATTATTTGCGTGTGCCCGTTCTGGCCATGCAAGGCCAAGATGACGTGTATGGAACGCGGGCGCAGATCGACGAAGTCGAAAGCCGGGCGTATTCACCGGTTGAAACGGCCTGGATTAAAGACTGTGGGCATATGATGCACAAAGATCAGCCGGGTGCGGTTCTGGATCAGATTTCAGAGTTTTGCGCCCGACTTGAGCTGATGGAAGCGGCCAGTGAATTGACATGACGCTGCGCATAACAGATGTGCAGTAAAGTGCATAAAAATGAAAATAATGATTAACTAGCTAATAAATATAGAAAAACTACGCGATGTACTTCCTTAAATTTGTTTGATGTTCATGAATAAAGCACTATCTTGCATCAAGCAGCAGGAAAGACAGTCATGAGCCCGCGTATTGATTTTCAAACAGACCCATCGCGTTACCGTCATTGGCATGTCACTTATGATGGACCTGTGGCGTGGTTGACGATGGATGTGGACGAAGATGGCGGTTTGTTCGACGGCTATCAACTTAAGCTGAATTCATATGACCTGGGCGTGGATATCGAATTGAACGATATCGTGCAGCGCATGCGGTTTGAACATCCAGAGGTTAAAGTCGTTGTCATGCAATCTGGCAAAGATCGCGTGTTTTGTGCCGGGGCGAATATCCGGATGCTGGGAGGGGCCGCGCATAGCCACAAGGTTAATTTCTGTAAATTCACCAATGAAACCCGCAATGCCTTTGAGGCTGCCGAAGCGGATAGCGGTCAGAAATACATGGCCGCCGTAAAAGGCGCGTGCGCCGGGGGCGGGTATGAATTGGCGCTGGCGTGCAATCATATCATGCTGACCGATGACAGCGCGTCGTCCGTGGCGTTGCCCGAGGTGCCTTTGTTGGCTGTGTTGCCAGGGACCGGTGGGCTGACGCGGGTGACGGACAAACGAAAAGTGCGGCGCGACCGGGCGGATGTGTTCTGTTCAACCGAAGAAGGTATTCGGGGCAAACGTGCCGAGCAATGGGGGTTGGTCGACGAGGTTATTCCCAATTCCAAATTCGATGCGACCGTTCAGGCGCGTGCGGCTGAATTTGCGGCGCAAAGTGACAAAGCGGTGGGGCAGGGGATCAACCTGCCGCCATTGGATCGGGTTTTCAGCGAAGATGCGATTACATATTCAGCCGTCGAGGTGACGTTGGATCGTCAGGCCAGCACGGCGACAATCACAATCAATGGCCCAGACACGGACGCGCCGGACATGGCGGCATTTGATGCATCAAGTTGGATGTTGCGCGCTTGTCGCGAACTGGAAGACGTGATCCTGCATTTGCGTTTGAACGAAATGGATCAGGGATTGATCACGTTCCGCACGCAGGGTGATCCGGCGCGTGTTCTTGCCCACGAGGCTGTGTTGCTTGCGCACAAAGACCATTGGCTTGTCAACGAAGTGCTCCAGTATTGGAAGCGCACGTTGAAACGGATTGATGTGACGTCCCGGTCGTTGGTGGGATTGGTCGAACATGGGTCTTGTTTTGCGGGTGTGCTGGCCGAGATCCTGTTTGCTGTGGATCGCACATACATGATGGAAGACGAATTTGAGGGCGACAATTGCCCGCTGGCGGCGATCACTCTTTCAGACGCCAATTTCGGATGTTTCCCGATGGGCAATGACCTGACGCGGTTGCAGGCGCGGTTTTATGGCGACCCAGATGCTGTTGATGCGGCGCAAGGTCAGATTGGTGCGCCATTGGAAGCCGAAGAGGCGGACGCGCTTGGGTTGGTGACAATGATTTTGGACGACATCGATTGGGAAGACGAAATTCGCATCTTTGTCGAAGAACGCGCGTCCTTCAGCCCGGATGCGATGACAGGCATGGAAGCGAATTTGCGCTTTGTTGGCCCTGAAACGATGGAAACACGCATCTTTGGGCGCCTGACCGCGTGGCAGAATTGGATATTCAATCGACCCAATGCCGTTGGACCCGAAGGCGCGTTGCAGCGCTATGGGACCGGATTGCGTGGCGTCTACAACATGGAGCGGGTGTAAACCCGTTTAACCCAGGAGTTCGAAATGGCGGATTTGGTCAACGTAAGTTACGACACGCAAATTCCAAACAATGTGGGTTTGTCGCAAGATCGAAAAGTGCTGAAGGCGCTTGAGAAATGGCACCCCGGTTACATCAACTGGTGGAATGATCTGATCCCGCAGAACTTTCAGGACAGCATGGTGTATCTGCGCACCGCCGTTAGTGTGGACCCGAAAGGATGGGCCAAGTTCGATTACGTGAAAATGCCAGAATACCGCTGGGGTATTCTTTTGGCCCCCGAAGTCGAAGGGCGCACCATCCCCTGTGGTGAACATCTGGGCGAACCGGCATGGAAAGAAGTTCCGGGCGAATATCGCAATATGCTAAAGCGCCTGATCGTTATTCAAGGCGACACCGAACCGGGATCGGTTGAACAACAACGGTTTTTGGGTCTGACCGCCCCGTCACTGTATGACATGCGCAACCTGTTTCAAGTGAACGTTGAGGAGGGTCGGCATCTATGGGCGATGGTCTATTTGCTGCAAAAGTACTTTGGCCGGGACGGGCGCGAAGAAGCGGATGAAATGCTGGTGCGATCCTCGGGGTCTGACGAAGCGCCGCGCATGCTGGGCGCGTTCAATGAAGAAACGCCAGATTGGCTGTCCTTTTTCATGTTCACCTATTTCACCGACCGTGACGGCAAAATGCAGTTGGAAAGTCTGGCGCAGTCGGGGTTTGATCCATTGTCGCGCACCTGCCGTTTTATGTTGACCGAAGAAGCGCATCACATGTTTGTCGGCGAAACTGGCGTGGGACGTACGATACAAGCGACGTTGGATGCGATGAATGCAAATGGCATCAGCGACCCGTTCGACATCAACAAAATCCGCGACTTGGGTGTTATTGATCTGCCGACGATCCAGAAAAAGCTGAATATGCACTATACCCTTTCGCTTGATCTGTTTGGACAAGAAGTGTCAACCAACGCGGCGAACGCGTTTAACGCTGGGGTCAAAGGGCGCTATCTTGAACAGCGGATCGAAGACGACCACCAGCTTAAGGATGCGACATACGGGGTTGCGACGGTCAAGAATGGTCAGATCGAACGCGAAGATATGCCAGCGTTGACGGCGATCAACATGCGATTGCGCGACGATTACGTGAAAGACGCCAGTGGTGGGTTGCGTCGTTGGAACAAGATGATTTCACGGTCGGGGATCGAATTCGAACTGAAGCTGCCGCATGAAGGGTTCTGCCGGAAGATTGGTGTGTTTGCCAATATGCCGATCGATCCAGAGGGCCAAATCATCGGTCAAGACGACTGGGATCGCCAAGCAGACGATTGGTTGCCGACACAGGCAGATGGCGACTTTATCCAATCGTTGATGAAGCCCTGTTACGAGGCGGGCAAATACGCCAGTTGGATTGCCCCGCCAAAAGTCGGGATCGACAACCAGCCCGGCGAATTTGAATACGTCAAACTGCATATGGCGTAAGCCAAAGGTGAAGGTATCGAGGATATGAAACTGCATTTTCTTTATGGCACGGAAACCGGCAATTCCGAGATGTTGTGCGAAGATATCGAAGCCGAAATTGGCGGTGGATTTGAAACCGCCGTGACGTGTTTCAGTGATTTCGCGCCGTCCGATTTGGATGTCAAAACGTTCTATTTCATTGTGACATCGACCTATGGAAGCGGGGATTTGCCAACAAATACCGTTCCGTTTTACGATGCCCTTGCAGCTGACAAACCGGATCTGAAGGGTCTGCAATTTGCGGTGTTTGGTTTGGGCGATATGGTGTTCGCGGAAACCTTCAATCAAGGCTCACAGAAAATGATGGAGCTGTTTTTGGCATGTGGTGCGCAAATGATCGGTGAACGCGGTCTCTACGATGCATCCACAGCCGAAATGCCCGAAGATACGGCTGTGCCTTGGGCGCAAGACATTCTGACCCAGCTGCAATCCAAGGCCGCGTGAATGAACGATAAGTCACCCTATCAGCACGAAATCCGTGTGACTTGGGGCGACTGCGACCCAGCGAAAATTGCCTATACGGCGCGTATACCTGCCTGGGCCTTGGACGCGATTGATGCTTGGTGGGAAGCTCATCTGGGTGGCGGATGGTATCATCTGGAGTTGGACCACAATGTGGGCACTCCGTTTGTGCACCTTTCTATGGATTTCACCAACCCAATCACGCCGCGCCATCGGTTGCAATGTCAGGTCTGGCCGGAAAAGCTGGGCAATGCGTCCATCACCTTTCGCGTGACGGGGTCACAGGATGGGGTCGCGTGTTTTTCAGGGCGATTTGTCTGTGTGTTTGTGATCGCAGACGCGTTCAAATCACAAAGAGCGCCGGATCATTTGCGCAAGATCGTAGAGCCGTATCTGATCCCACCCGATGAATGAGAACCGGAGAGCATGAACAAGGAACCCGCCATTGATAACGATACAAGCGCCCTTTTGGGGCGTGTGGGGGATCGTGTGCGGCGTGCGCGGACAATCAAAGGCATTTCGCGGCGTGTTCTGTCGGAAATCTCTGGCGTCTCGCCCCGATATCTTGCGCAACTGGAAGCGGGCATTGGCAATATTTCAATCACGCTGTTGATGCGTGTCGCCAAGGCGTTGGATCACAGGCTTGAATGGTTGGTCAGCGATGATGACCCCGTCAGTTCCGAAACCTGGCAATTGACTGAAAAGTTCCGCGCGGCGGGCCCGGATGTGCGGGCGCGCTTGTTGGCGGCCTTTGATGCGGGAACCGCAAGCAAGGCCCGAGCCGGTCGTATTTGTCTGATCGGACTGCGAGGGGCAGGAAAGTCGACGCTTGGCCAGCGGTTGGGTGATGCTTTGGGTGTTCCGTTTGTCGAATTGAATGCGGAAATCGAAACCATGGGACAGATGCCCATTGCCGAGATTATGGCGCTGTATGGTGTCGACGGGTATCGCAAATTCGAAGCCGCGGCCTTGGCCAATGCGGTGGATCGCCATGACCGCATGGTGCTGGCTGTTGCAGGTGGTATCGTCAGTGATCGCGATGTGTTTGAAACCCTGCTGGCGCGGTGCCACACGATTTGGCTGCAAGCCAGCCCGGCCGAACATATGGACCGTGTTCGCGCCCAGGGTGACTTGCGTCCAATGGCGGGCCACCCCGAAGCGATGGCGCAGCTGAAGCGCATTCTTGAAGAACGCCGCATGTCTTATGCGCGTGCAGATGCCAGTTTTGACACATCTGGCCTGACGATCCAGAGCGCGGAAATCGAATTGACCAAGCTAGTTCAGGCCCGCGGGTATCTGGATTAAGGGCGTAGGGGTCAGTTGCGGGAAGGGGCGAAATCCTTTGCTAAGGACTCATCCATACCGATGCCGGTTGTGAGCCCAAAACAACGCCTAACTATGCTCACTCAAGTGACACAATTGTTTGCTAAAACAATCGCGTGAGTACCATAAAAAAACCTACACCTAAGATCAGACTATCAGGACAGGTCTTCATCGCGCCAGTTTGTCTAGTATTCACGTATTTGGCGCTGAGTTTTTCCGGGGACATCAAGTTGCCTGCAGAGAAACTCGTCTTGGCAACACTAGTCTATCTTGCTGTAATTTGGTGGCGAAACAGTCTTAAAATAATTCAGAATGTCAGTGGCGACACTCGAAATGGGCAAATGTTTCTATTGGGTGGCATAGCAATTTTCGCAATTTCTTGGACTGCAATACAATTTTTTACGGGCAACTTGATAGTTATGCAAAGGCTGTTCACGGTTGGACCTGCTGTCATCGGGTTGATGTGGTTTGCATTTGGGAAAGTTCACGAAGTTCAAACTAGTAAAAGACTTTGGAGGTGGTGGAGCTTGGAATCACCCCGCTTTCGATCATTTGCAGCAACTATTTACGCGATCTCATTTCTAGTGCGAGGTGCTTTGAATGAATTCTTCATTTTTGTGGAGAACGATCTTTTCTGGATTCTTTCCTGCGCTTTTTTGCCGATTGCGATCCAATGGATCGCGGACAACGCAATTGTCAGAGGGCTCATCAAACGTGGAGCAGGGGTCCGTCCAAAAGCAAGTGTCTGACCTGCAGTAAAGTCCGCTCTACCGACCTTCGCTGTCCCAATACGCTACTGTCTTTTAGCGACCCCAATAGGCTCTCATATAGATCAATGGATTGCGGACGCACATTCGGCAAGTTCAATTGGTAATTAGACCGCAAATTCACTTAACGCAGGATTTCGCACCTATCGACAGTTGATCACGGGTCGCATGACGCCCTCGAAAAAGGACGACAGGGCTGCGTAGTCGGTCAAGGGCAAGATACTTGCTACAAATTGATCAGGGCGCACGATGACCTTGGCTCCGTTCGTACGATCAATTCCGCGTTTGTCAAATATGTCGGCTTTCTCAGAGATGTCCGCACAAAAGACCTTTTCATAATCGACAAGTCCATGTTGCCCTTTTTGGGGCCGTAACATCGGATGCAATTGGCCAATGTCCATCTTACGGTGGCTCATTTGAAAGACGGCACGCATGTCGATGACGCTGTCGATATCAGAACCTGTGGGGGTGTAGCGGGCCACGATGTCTGTGACCGCGGTGCACAGGTCAAACATCGTGCCGTGTTCGACACCGTAATCCTGTGCCGGGGCAAACGCGATCAAACGCCAACGTCCGTCGGCCTTTAACACATGCCCCAATTGAATTGGTTTGGCATCGGCCATTCGGATGACAGGCGCGGAATGAAACCGCATGCCAACCTTTAAACCCTGCGCTAAGGCTTGATGTTGGGCAGACCCTATCAGAACCGACGGGCCATAGCGCGTTTCGACACCTGCCGTGTATCGACCGTGCTTTTTGAAATACGCTTTGAATTGATCCTGTTCGGTTTGGGCCTTTGGTCGGGTGCTGAACAGGCGGGCCATGTCGCGGTCAAAATCGATAAGCTCTTTGGCCTTTGCGCGCCGTTCTTGGGAATACGTGTTCAGCAAAGTCGGCGCGGATTGTCCGCGCAATACAGCGGCCAGTTTCCAACCCAGATTAAAGGTATCGGCCATTGAGACATTCATCCCCTGACCCGCTTTTGGGCTGTGAGTGTGGCAAGCGTCGCCGGCGATGAAAACGCGGGGGGTTTGGGTGTTGTGCTTGATCAAGGGAACATCATCAAATGTATCGCACACCCTTTGGCCGATCTCATAGGCTGACCACCATGCGACCTCTGCGACTTTCAAATCGAAGGGCGCCAAAATTGCTTGCGCACGTGCGATCAGCATTTGCGGTGTAACGGCCCGGTCAGCGGCGCGTTCGGTTTCGCCCAATGCGTCCAATTCGATATACATCCGCGTCAGGTATCCGCCTTCTCGTGGGATGATCAGCAGGCTGCCCTGATCTGCGGACTGGATTGCGCATTTAAGGCGAATGTCGGGGAAATCGGTCACGGCCAACACATCCATAACACCCCATAACTGGCGTGCAGAGTCCCCTTTCAACGTTAGGCCCAGCGATTTGCGCACCTGACTGCGCGCGCCATCGCATCCCACGACATAGCGGGCTTGGATGGTTTCGGATAAATGTGGTTCATCCGTTTGACAAAACCGAGCCGTCAACGGCAATTCAGGATCATCCGGACGATCAAGCGACACCAATTCCAGACCATATTGCGGTTCCAATCGGGTAGGGGCTTGCCGCATATGATCCAAAAAGAAATCGTGGACACGCGCCTGACTGAGAATGGTGTGAGGCATTTCCGACAGATCGTCTTCGACGTCCTGAATGCGATCTGCACGGTGCAATCCGTGGCCAGTTGAATCTGGGGTCCAAAAGGCGACTTCGTTCACCCAATAAGCCTCACGGGCGACTTTGTGGGCAAAGCCAAAGGCCTCGAACATTTCCATGGACCGACAGGCAATTCCGTCCGCTTGCCCCATGATCAATGGCCCTGTTTTGCGGTCAACGATCACCGTTTTGATGTCTGGAAATTGCGTCAGTTGCGCAGCTAATGTCAGGCCCGCAGGTCCGCAGCCGATGATCAGTACATCAGCGATATCCGTGTTGTTTTGGGCGACGGCGTCCGCTTGGTTGGGATCGCCCGGTCGAAAACCATTCAGATGGTATTGCATGGCCCCCCCCTTTAGACGTTCAGATGCAGCGCACCAAAGTCAGATATCGAAAAATATCGTCTCGCTGTCGCCCTGTAGATGGATGTCGAACCGGTAATTGTCCGGGCCCGTGGACTGCGCCAAAAGCGTTGGAATGCGGTTTTGATGTTCCAGCCGCGTCAGGATGGGATCTTGGGCATTCGCTTCGGCTTCGTCGGCGAAATACATCCGCGTATGTAGGCCAAGGTTGATCCCGCGGGCGACAATCCAAAACGTGACATGAGGCGCTTGCATGCGTCCATCCCGGTAAGGGACGGCACCGGGTTTGACCGTGTCAAACAAGAATTCGCCCGTGTCTATGTCACTGGGTGCACGTCCAAATCCGGAAAAGTTTGGGTCTGGCGTCCCTCGGGTTTCGGCGGGGGTGTTGAACAGCCCATTCGCATCGGCTTGCCAAATTTCGATCAACGCATCGCGCAGCGGGGTTCCGGTGCCGTCAAACACGGTCCCGCGTATCGTTATGTTTTGACCTTGCGCCTTGCCGGTTTTCATTGCGACGCCGAGGTCTTGGCCCGCGTACATTTCAATGCCCGACATGTTTGGGGTACACCCGATATGCACGTAAGGCCCAGCTGTTTGCGACGGCGTTTCGTTTAACCGGTCCAGTGATTGCGCCATTACAGACCCTCCATCTGGTTTTCGAACATGGTTTGGCGACGTCCGCGCAGCACAATGTCGAATTTATAGGCTCGCGCATCCATCGGTACAGTCCGGTCCATATCCAAAGGCGCAATCAAGCTTTCGATGCCGGATTTGTCAGGGATGGTCGCGACGATCGGACAATTCCAGATCATTGGATCACCTTCGAAATACATCTGCGTGATCAGACGCTGTGCGAAACTGTGGCCCATGACGCTGAAATGGATATGGGCGGGGCGCCAGTCATTGGGGCCGTTGGGCCAGGGATAGGGGCCGGGCTGCACTGTGCGAAATTCGTATCCGCCGGCGTCATCCGTTATCGTGCGCCCGCACCCTCCGAAATTTGGGTCTAGTGGCGCAATATAACCTTCCTTTTTGTGCCGGTATCGACCACCAGCATTGGCCTGCCAGACTTCCAGCAACGCGCCGGGCACCGGGCGGCCGGCTTGATCCATCACGCGGCCATAAACGATAATGCGTGGTCCAATCCCGCTTTGATCCGGTTGGGCAAAGTTGTGAATAAGGTCGTTGTCCAAATCACTGATGGAGTTTTGCCCAAACACGGGCCCGGTTTCTTCGGACAAGGTTGTAGGAAACGACAAACGCGCGGCTTGGGGGCTGCGTTTGATTGACGTTTTATAATGAGGCGTAAGTGCTGCAGGCTGTCGACGCATGTCGCGTGCAAAATACCCGCCATGCGCGTTATCATCCGTCATCCATCTGCCCTTTCAGTCGCCCTAATAGGGCAAACCCACATAGTTTTCCGCCATAGCTTGCTGTGCTGTGGTGTTCGTGCGCAAGAACTCTAGTTCCGCGATCTGCATTTTGCGATCAAATTCGGACTGATCCGGGTATCGATGCAACAGGGATGAGAACCACCAGCTGAACCGCTCTGTTTTCCAGACACGCGCCAGTGCTTTTTCGGAATAGGTGTTGATCCCTGTGGTGTCGTCCGTTTGATAAAACCGGCTGAGGGCGTCGAATAAATAATGCACGTCAGAGGCTGCCGTGTTCAAACCCTTTGCCCCGGTGGGCGGGACGATATGCGCCGCGTCCCCGCACAAAAACAAACGGCCCCATTGCATAGGTTCCGTCACAAAGGATCGCAGGGGCGCGATGCTTTTTTCGATGGACGGACCTGTGATCAGATTTTCAGCCTGTTCTTTGGGAATTCTGCGCTTCAGTTCGGCCCAAAAGGCATCATCGCTCCAGTTTTCGGGGCGATCTGATAGGTTGCATTGAATGTAATAGCGGCTGAGTTGTTCGTTTCGCATCGAACACAGGGCAAAGCCGCGTTCAGAATTGGAATAGATCAACTCGTGATTTACCGGGGGCGTTTCGCTTAAGACACCCAACCATCCGAAGGGGTACACTTTTTCAAAATCTTGCCGGACCGTGTCCGGAATGGTCAAGCGGCTGATACCATGAAACCCATCACATCCGGCGATGAAATCACAATCAATCCGCTGAGGTTCTGTGTCGTGAACGCAGGTGATATAGGGTGCGTTACTTTTAGGATCACAGATTTCGACGTCTTGCACATTGTATAATATAGTCGCGCCCGAGGCTTCTCTGGCTTCGTAAAGATCGCGGGTCAGTTCGGTTTGCCCATAAACAACAACCGGTTTGCCAGTAAGCGCGGCGTAATCCACGCGAAACATCTCGTCCCCGTAGGAAATCAGCGTGCCATCGTGGAAAAACCCTTCGGCGTGCAAACGATCCGCACATCCGGCCATTTCCATCAATCGGACCAGTCCTTGTTCCAATACCCCGGCGCGAATGCGGCCCAACACATAGGCTTTGGTTTTGCGTTCCAACACAACGCTGCTGATCCCACGGGTGTGCAGCAATTGGGACAATAACAATCCCGACGGGCCGCCGCCGATTATACAAACTTGGGTCTTCATAGCGTGATCGAGGATCCTTGGGCTTGTTCACTTGGATGATCATCAAAAAACTTTGAAAAACAAGAAGAAGCGTTGAATACACTTTGTTTCAGTTTTTAACTTGATTTTCCTGATTAAAATAATCAGGTATTATTGCATCCCAGTGATCTCTGTCTTCAGAGCAGCCCGGCCCGACGAAACACTTCGCCCAAATGGCGGAGCAGTGCCATAGGAAGGCCGCTTGCATATGACTCACAAGAACCATTCGTTTCACCAGATCCTCTGGGAGAGTGCGACATGAAAACATCGCACGATTCGTCCTTTTGTGATCGCGTCCCGAACGGACATGAACAATTGTTAGCCGACACATCCTTTGATGGTGCCGAGAGACAGTGCCTTGATATTGCACGGCTGTTTTTCAACACGTTCGCCTTGCCGTCACAGCACCATTGGATCAGGGCATTCGCTTTTGCTGAACTTGTGTTTGACTATGAGTCAGGGGCCCGCTTGGCGACTTTGATTCTCAAGGTGCTTCAGTCGATCCGGATCAGCCGGAAATCTGTTTTCACGTTCTCTAACCCCGATTGCCCGGGTTGTGCCCGCATCCTGAGTGAGCATGAGCGCCGTTTGATGATTGCCATTTCCAGTGTGCGACGGGGTCGCCCCGAACATGCACGGATTGAATTGATGATGCTGTGTGAGGGGAATGACACAACCACAGTGATGGAGTGGTTGGAAGAGCTGGCGCAAGCTTTGCCAACGCCCGCGTCGGAAAGCACCCCGAAAGCTGTTGGATCCTGCACATGAGGAATCTTGTTGTCTTTGGGCTGTGGTGTGTCACTAGGCATGGTTCGAGGCCGTTTAGAAAAATACCAGGCCTGAAATCAATCACTGATCATCAATTCTGACAAAAAAGATCAGAAAGTGCTTGATAATTGGGGCAAGCAGTGTCGTTTTGCACGCAAATATTGTTTTACAGTCTGGAGGCTGGACATGAAAACAAAGTTGGCTCTTGGCGCAGTGCTTTGCGCGGTATTGGCATCTGGTGCTTATGCGGAAGGTGAATTGAACCTTTATTCATCGAGACACTACGACACTGATGATCGGCTTTATTCAGATTTCGAAGACCTGACCGGAATCACAATCAACCGCATCGAAGGCAAGGGCGACGAGCTGATCACCCGGCTGCAGGCCGAGGGACGCAATTCGCCCGCGGATGTTTTGATCACCGTGGATACGTCGCGGTTAGAGCGGGCGAAAACCGCTGGGGTTTTGCAATCTATCGACAGCCCAGTCTTAGAAGCCCGCGTGCCAAACAACTTGCAAGATTCCGACAATCAATGGTTTGGATTCTCGCAACGGGCGCGGATCATCTTTTATGACAAGAAAGATGTGGCGAACCCGCCTTTGGATTACGTGAGTCTGGCAAATCCAGAATATCAGGGGATGGTGTGCCACCGATCCTCATCAAACGCGTATTCACAAACATTGCTTTCGGCGATCATTGAAAACCACGGGGAAGACGCAGCGCGCGCGTGGGCTGACGGCATGGTGGTCAACTTTGCGCGGGAACCGCAAGGTGGAGATACAGATCAGCTTCGCGCGCTTGTATCAGGGCAGTGCGATATTGCAGTGGCCAACACCTATTACTTTGCCCGTGCGTTGCGGACAGGTGTGAAAGGCCTACCTGAAGAGGCACTGCCAGATATCGGATGGATTTTCCCGGCGCAAAATGCGGAAGGGACCCATATGAACCTGTCAGGTGCAGGTGTTGCCGCGCACGCGCCAAACCGGGAAAACGCGATTAAGTTTTTGGAATACCTCGCCAGCGATTCAGCCCAGAAGCATTTCAGTGGCGGGAATGACGAATACCCGTCTGTTCCGGGCGTTGGACTAAGCGCATCAGTGGCGCAACTTGGGTTGTTTCGACCAGACGCAATCGATCTGAGCAAAGTGGCAAAGAACGTACCAACAGCGCAGAAGATCTTTGATGAGGTTGGCTGGTACTAGGACTGGGTTTCATCCTTGAAAAGAACATTGGGTTGGCTAAGCGCCAGCCCTTTTTGGTGGAGGGGCGGTTCGGGATCACAAAAGGTAAAAAACTGATTAAAATAGTCATCTTTTTTTGAACGATCTGTAGCGAAATTCTATGAATTTCATAAATAGTTATGAAAAACAATTGCTTGCCGGATTTTATAGCACCTTCAAAACTGTCTTTCAGAGGCTTGACACTACCCCAGATCATCGGTGCATATAGCGTCATCTAATTCCCGATTGTTTTTATCGGAAATCAAACAGTGAGGATGGGAAGAATGAAACGTTCCTTCAAGCTTGGTACAACCGTTCTGGTTACCAGCATGTTGTCGAGCATGGCTTTTGCAGAATCTTATGGGCCATATCCGATCACGGAAAAAAGCTATTCTGGAGATCAAACCAATTCGGTTTCTTATTCCGGTCAGGTCGCACGTAATGTGCTGGTCGACAGCCTCAAGACGCTTGCCGGTAAGGGCAATGGCGGCGCGAATGCGGAAGAGCTGAAAGCGCAGATGATGGCGTATTTCGCGGGGTCCGAAGAAGATTTGCCGATCTTGTCCTATACAGACAAAGACGGGTTCGACATCAAGCAAGACACCATTAACGAGATTTCTTCGGGCAAGAATGTCCAAGGCAAAACCTACCAAGGTTTGGTGCCTGGTTGGCCTGGCAACTTGACCGGTCCCGAAGTTCTGGAAGACATGATTAGCCGCGCGGCTGTGTCCAATGGCGGATTTGATCCGGAAACCGGGATGGATTGGGGTCAGTTGATCCAGAAATTCGCCCTTGGTGCGATGGGCTTTAACCAGACCGTTGATAATTACCTCGACGAAAATCTGGGCGCGGACAAAAAACCAAACAACCAAGCTTATAGCGATGGCGCGGCCTATACTGGCAAAGAGCATTCTTGGGATGAAGCGTTCGGTTACTTTGGGGCCGCAGCGCACACTATGACGTTGAACGCTGACCAAGCGTACAATATCAACAAGAAGACCGATGCGGCCGCTGCGGATGCAAACGGTGATGGTGTGATCGATCTGAAAACGGAAATGGTTTTCGGCAACGCGTATTATGCAGCTGGTGCGGACAGAAGCGGCAAGACCGATTACCTGCCAACGATCACGGGTGCCTTCATCGAAGGTCGCAAGCTGATCACATCGGCTGACGGTGCTGCCTTGACCGATGCACAACGCGCACAGCTTAAGACTTATGCGGACGTTATCGAAGAAGAATGGACCAAGGTTCTGGCCGAAGCTGCGTTCAAATACGCTGGCTCCGTTTACAAAGATATCGCAACAATGCGCGCCAATGACAGTGACGACGATGCCGAAACGTATCGTGACTATGTCAAGCATTGGGGCGAACTTAAGGGCTTCTCGCTTGCCATTCAGACGGGCCGCGAAAACCTTGGCGGGACAGCTGTACGCCTGAACCGTTTGATCGGCTTTGGCCCAGTGACGATGGATGAAACGGTTGTCACAGGTGTCGATGCTGATGGTAAATTCGTCAAAGACGCAAAGATGTCTTGGAACGCATATCAGCTGAACATGCTCAAAGTGCAGGACCTGCTGGTCAAAGAATTTGGGATAGAAGCGCGCGCCAATGACGCGACGGCTGAACTGGCCAATCTGGTCAAAGAGCTTGATACAGACAGCGGTGGTGCTGAAACCGACTGATGTTAATAAGGTGGCGCCTCTCGGGGCGCCGCTTTTTTCTCTGAGAGGGGAGTGTAATGGAATTTCTAGATCAGATTTTCAGCCTCGTCTCTGATTTTGCCAACCCAAAGAAACGAGTGTTTGCAGGGTACCTTGGGATATCGATCCTGATCGCGTTTCTGTGGCTTATCGTGTTCCGCAAGACACCGTTCAGAAAAGCGCTAAAGCGGATCTTTGATCCTAAGGTGTTCTTTTCGGGTTCAGCCTTCGCGGATTACAAAATCTTCCTGATCAACCGCGTGTTTACCGGTTTCATCTCGCCACTGCTGCTGACCCAAGTCGCAATCGCGACGTTTGTGTATATGGCATTGGTGCGCAGCGAGATTATTCAGTGGGGCGCGATGGAAGGCGTGTCAAAGCCCATCGTCATCGGATTGTTCTCGGTTGCGATGTTTGTTGTTGATGACTTTACCAAATACCTGATGCACCGATGGATGCACAAATGGCCGATCCTGTGGCCGATCCACAAAGTTCACCACTCAGCCGAAACCATGACGCCGATCACGGTGTACCGCGTCCATCCGTTGGAAGGCGTGCTTTATGCCTCGCGCAGTGCGATTGCCCAAGGTTCGGTGATCTCTCTGTTTTACTATCTCTTTGGCGATAAGGTCGATCTTTATACCGTTGTTGGTGTCAATGTTCTGACGTTTGTGTTTCATGTGACCGGTTCGAATTTACGCCATTCGCATATCGATATCTGCTACCCAAAATGGATCGAACATATCTTTATTTCCCCGGCCCAACATCAAATCCACCACTCGGTGGCGGAAGAACATTACGACAAGAATTTTGGCGCTGCATTTGCCATTTGGGATTGGCTTTTTGGGTCACTTCACGTGTCCGAAGGAGAACAGGATTTGCAATACGGATTGACCGAATCCGAAGGCCATTCCGCGACTGACCTCAGGACTATGTATTTCGCGCCTTTGAAAGAGATCTATGGCGTCTGTGCCCGCGGAGTCATGACCCTCAAGGCCAGTCTACATCGTGCCGGAACGCGGCTTAGACCGAGCAGGGTTCGAGATGATCTGGCAGGGCAAGGCGAGCAGGAAACCTGATTTTATTCGCCGAATGTATCAGGGAAAGGGCGGTCGCAGATGGAGGCCAAATCCTGTGTTAAAGACTTAGCCCGCCCAAGGTCAGCTAAGAACCCTTACCTACCAAAAGAATTGGTGTTGACCTCTCCGCGAAAACTAGCATCTATCCGCCATGACACTGCGTAAGCCTAAAGACTCTGATGCTTCCAGCATCGCTGCGATTTCGATTGAGGTGTGGATAGGCACATACTTAAAGCGGGGCGTTAGTGCCTTTTTTGCGGACTACGCTCTGGACGAATTTTCATCGTCAAAGACAAAGAAACTCCTATCTGATCCTGACCAATTCATCCTTGTTTCTGAGAATGAGGAAGGGATTGACGGATTTATACGGGTTTCTTCCGCGAGCAAAGCACCCGTAGACGGTTGTTCGGATGTGGAAATTTCGACTTTCTATGTTCAACCCCGCCATCACGGGAAAGGTATTGGGAAACGCCTTTTAAATGCGGCTCTCCAACACTGCCGTGATAAGGCCGTCCAATCGGTCTGGCTTACAACCAATGCGCAAAATGATCCTGCAATTGCGTTCTATCTGGCGCAGGGCTTTGAGCATGTCGGAGAGACGCACTTTAGCATTGAGGACGAGGGATACTTAAACAATGTATACCGCTATCGTTTGCGGTGATTAAATTTCACTAAAAGCAACGGTAACTAAGTCCGCGCACCGGACGTACGATGTCCCGGTAAGTCCAATTGGGGCAGACGCCTACATTAGCAGAGCATAGGTCTTCGCCCCTAAAGACAGGCCCTTTGTCGGGGCCTGTCTTTGCGGTTCTTATTTAGAAATGGACCGATAATGCATCGATCGGCTTTTTCAGCGGAGGGGCGAATTTGGTTAAATCAATCCCTTCGACGGCGGTCTTATATTCTTCTATCGTTGGCGTTCTGCCAAGGATCGCGGACAGCACCACAACCGGGGTTGATGCCAGCAGAGATTCACCGGTCTTCTCGGCAGTGTCTTCGACGACGCGACCTT
>JBDWGM010000094.1:0-5933 GCA_039975755.1 Paracoccaceae bacterium
GACCACATGGTTGCCAGACACACGGCCCGGCGCCACTTTGATCAAAGCGGCAGACGCGCGTGCCTCTGCTGGCATCAAGACGTTGTTCGACATTTCAACTTCCATTCTAAAGGCGGGCCCGCATGTATGTCGCTGCGTTTGGGCACAAATGCTTGACCTGTGCGGCGATATCCGCGACCGATATAGTTTGACCATGCTGTATGTGACGCGAGCTTTGTGCAAGGCGGGGTGTGGTCCACACATGAATTTTGACATTGAGCGCGCCCAAAAGAAAGCGAATTGAATATGAACATCCTGCCCATCATCCAAGACAGCACAGACGAGTTGACCGAGATTTTCAAGGATCTGCACGCGCATCCTGAAATTGGTTTCTTGGAAACGCGGACCGCTGGGATCGTGGCGCAGAAACTGCGCGATTTGGGTGTGGACGAGGTGCATACCGGCATCGGCAAAACCGGGGTCGTGGGTGTGATCAAAGGCAAAGGCAACAGCGCGCGGCGCATTGGGTTGCGCGCAGATATGGACGCGCTGCCGATCCACGAAGAAACCAACCTGCCCTATTCGTCTAAAAATCCGGGCGTTATGCATGCTTGCGGTCACGATGGGCATACAACGATGTTGCTGGGCGCGGCCAAGCATCTTGTGAACACGCGCGATTTTGACGGGACGGCGATCTTGATCTTTCAGCCCGCCGAAGAAGGTCTGGGCGGTGCGCGCGGTATGATCGCGGATGGGTTGTTTGATCGGTTCCCTTGCGACGAACTTTATGGAATTCACAATTACCCAGACGGCGAACCGGGCAAGGTCAGTGTTTGCAAAGGTGCCTCGATGGCGGGTGCGTCGTTCTTTGATGTGCATATCAAAGGGGTGGGCAGTCACGCCGCGATGCCACATGAATCCAAAGACCCGGTGATCGTGGCATCCGCTTTGGTGGGGCAAATTCAGACGATCCTGTCGCGCAATGTGGCCCCCTTGGACACCTGTGTGGTGTCGGTGACGCAAATCCATTCCGGTGCGGCCTATAATGTGGTGCCCGAAGAGGCGACTTTGTCGGGCACGGTGCGCTATTTCAAAGACGAAGTGTACGCCTTGGCCGAACAACGGATGCAGGAGTTATGCGACGGGTTTGCCAAAGCGTATCACGTCGAAATCAAATTGGATATGCGCAATGTTTTTGATGTCTTGATGAATGACGTCGATTTGTCAGATGCCTATCTCGACGCGGCGGCGGACATTGTCGGGGCCGAGAATGTGACCGATCAAGTTGATCCGGCCACCGGATCCGAAGATTTTGCGGATATGCTGAAAACGATCCCCGGATCTTATTGCACGGTGGGGCATTCAGGATATCTGCCGCTGCACAATTCGGGGTTTTTCCTTGATCCCGAAATTCTGCCCGTTGGCGCATCAATCATGGCACGCATCGCCGAAAGACGCATGCCATTGGGATAATTAGTGTCCGTAATTAGGGCCCGTATTTAATGCCCGAATTTAATGAACGTATAAAGGTCGGCAACAGGTCTCTTCGAACATAAAGTTCTGATCCGGGTTCAACATTTGCGGCGCGTTTTCGATACACCAGCGGGCCGCATCCTCGTTTTGCAAGGCCAACAGGCCAACGGCGTCGCGCGCATTCACCAAATAGCCTTTGCGCATAATCGTCTTGCCGCGCAAATGGTGCCAGATCTGAGCGGGAATGGACCGGGGCCCACCAACGGAACTGACTGTCGGAACGGTCACGGGCTTGCTGTCTAATGCTTCGACTTTTACCCCTACCCAAGCGGCACGGACCCATTCGGGGGATTCACCGGGGGGTGTCGACGTAATTTCAATGATCATGACGTTAACGTAACCCGATCAGCAGGTGCATTGAAAGAGGTCCGTTGATCATTCGTCCATAGGCAGAAAATGTTGCATATTGGCCCTAACTGCATGTCTTGTCGCGGAAAAAGCCACAGTTTTACACGGGCGTTGTGCGGCCCGTACTTCAGATCTGAATAGAAACCCCCTCTGGTTGTTCGCCGCGTCCCGCCCCATAGTGTTGCCACGCGCAAGAGGAGATCGCAGACAATGACACGCAAAACCGCCGAGATGCTATTTGGTGCCCTGATCGCAGATGCAGCCACGTTGGGTGTGCATTGGCTGTATGACCCTGAACGTATCGCCGACATTGCAACGGCGCAAAACGGACGCACGGCGTTTACGCCTGTGGACGCTGCCAATTACGCCGACACCAAAGGTTATTTTGCGCATGCGGCGCGCAAGAACGGACAGCAAACCCAATATGGCGAAGTGTTGCATTTGGCGCTGCAGGTGATTGACCGCGAAGGTGCGTTTGATGTGGCGGCGTATCAGGCGGCGTTTACGGCCCATTTTGGGGCGGGTGGGTCGTATCATGGCTATATCGATCGCCCGACACGCGGCGCTTTGGCCCGGATCGAGGCACAGGACTCCCCCTCTGGGATTGACGACGATCAATTGCCGGCCCTTGCGACCCTGCCTGCGATCTTAGCGCGCTATGTCGGGTCATCGGATGTGGACGATCTGCGTCTGGCGGCGATGGAGGTCACCAATGTGAATGACATCGCGGTGCAATACGGCGATGCATGTGCAGATGTGCTGACCCGTGTGTTGTCCGGTGAAGCCTTGCCCGAAGCCTTAAACGCAGCGGCCGCAGCGGCGCATTCCGATATCCGGGATGAGCTGTCGCACGCCTTGAGCACAAACGAGATGGATTCCACCGTTTACGCCGGACACACCGGACGCGCCTGTCACCTGCCCATGGCGGGGCCTTTGATGTTTCATATTCTGGCGCGCTCAAACAGCTTTGCCGAAGCGATTGAACGCAACAATCTGGCAGGCGGTGACAATGCGGGTCGCTCTGTGTTTTTGGGGGCCGTGATGGGCGCGTGTCATAGGGTCGGGTCCGACACGGGCGTACCATTGGACTGGGCGCTGCAACTGGAAGGCCGCGCAAATGTCTGGCGTCTGTGCCAATCCGTGGCAGATCGCGCGACTTAGGCGCGTGCCAGCGGCGTTGACCCATCGTTAAGCCATTGGGCGAATTGGGCTTCGCTGATGCTGCTATCGGCCAGCCCTTCCATAACCTGAACGCCTTTGATCGTGTCTGGTCGAAACGCGTACCCATTCAGCCGCAGATAGGTCACCGCCGTCACAAAGGCGGTGCGCTTGTTGCCATCGACAAAGGCATGGGCCTTGGCGATACCAAAAGCATAGGCCGCGGCGATATCAAAATGCGTGGCCTCTTCGTCATGGGCCGCGCGGTTCAACGCCCGTGCTGCACCGGTTTCCAACAAGGCACGATCCCGCAATCCCGGTGCCCCGCCATGACGCGAGATTTGGCGATCATGAACAGTGACAATAACGGATAGCGGCACCCAAATCCGGGTCACGCCAATGCCTGAAGCAGATCCCTGTTGTCGTCCATCACCGCCTCGGCAGCAGCCAATGCATCCGCCACGCTAGGGTCATGGGCCAGAACCTTCAACGATCCATCATCACCGCGCACGACAAACAGCGTGTCGCCTTCTTTGGCGTCCAACATGGTCAGCATTTCTGTGGACAATGTCATCACGGCGGAATTGCCGACTTTGCGGATTTTGGTTTCGATCATGGTCGCCTCTTACGTATACATGAACGTATATACACGAAGCGCCGTGCCAATGCAAACCTATCTTAGATGCGCGCGAAAGAAATCGCCCATTTGCTGGGCAAACAAATCCGCTGACACATCGTTTTGATCCAGTTGCGCCACCGCCGCATCCCCTTGCGCGGCGCTGATCACATTCCCCCGGCTGCGCCGCAAAAACGTGGCGATGTAATCGGCGGGGTATTCGGGATGAAACTGCACCGACATGGCCGGGAAATCATAGGCAAGCGCGCCAACCGGGCAATAATCAGCACTGGCAATGACGGCCGCACCGGGCGGAATGCGTGTGACCTGATCCTGATGCCAGACCTGCCCCGTTTGTTGAATGCCATCAATGTCAAAGGCGCGCACGCCGACCTCTGGGTCGCCCACTTTCTCAGCCTTGCCACCAAACACATCAGCCATGATCTGATGCCCGAAACAGACCCCAAACAACGGTTTTTGTGCCTGACGCGCCGCTGTCAGAAAATCGCGCAAAGGGGACATCCAAGGGGCATCATCATAGACCCCCAATTCTGACCCGGACAGAATATACCCATCAAAGGCATCGATATCCGGCAAGGGATCACCCTCGTGCACATCGACAATGGTCATATCCGCATCCGGCAGGCCCCGCGCCGCCCACATGGCCAGCACATCGCCAAATTTGGCCTGCCCGCTTTGGTATTCGGGCATCCAGACACATAAATCCAAAACCGCCAGTTTCATCCCCTGCCCTTTTTCGAAAATGGAAAAGCCGAACATCAGCGGCACACGCTGAATTGCCCTGACCCTATCACCCGTTCAAAGCACGTTCCATGCCCAAGACACAGCCAGCCTCCTGCCTGCCAGAGCGATATCCAACAGGCCTAAAAATGGCGATTTTGCATCACTGCAAGACCCAAAAAGCGAGGATTCGTTGAAAAATTGCCGTATTTACACTTTATTAACCATCAAAAGACACCAGAGGTTTCATGGCTGATATACTTCTTGGCGGCATCATAATTAATGAGATCTTGGCTGACCCTAACACGTCGGCCACGTCGGGTTTTGACACCAACCAGGATGGTTCCTTTGATAACGAAGACGAATTTGTCGAAATAAGAAATATCTCTGGTGCAGCCATTGATATCGGCGGTTTTCAACTTTGGGACGCAGGCCAAGGCAACTGGTTCACCTTCCCTTTAGGCACAAGTTTGCAAGCTGGTGCACATGCGATGGTTATGACCGGCTTTGAGGGTGCAACGTTAACCGGCGCGCCGGGAGATTTGTTCTTTTACGCTGAAAGAGGATCGGCGGTTATCAACAATGGGGCCGAAAATGTTGTCCTTTTTGATCCCGGTTCAGATCAATATATTTCAGCTACCTATAATGGCGATTCACTTGATGACCCGACAGATTATTCCGGGTTTCCTTCACCAACTGCGACGCGATCGGGCAGTGGTGAAGACTTTGGGTCGGATAATGATGGCAGTTCCATTCAAAGGAGCGTGCTTGATGACGACGTGTTCATCAATGACGAAACGCCAACACCCGGAACTGTAAATATCTGTTTCACGGCTGGAACCTTGTTTGAAACGGCACAAGGCTCCGTCGCGATCGAACGCATTCGACCGGGCGACATGATCAAAACGCATGACGGTCGTTTCATACCGGTCAAATGGATATGGGCCCAACGTCGAACGGCCAGTGATCTGCGCCAAGACAGCAAATTGTGGCCGGTCGAGATCAAACGCAACGCCTTTGGTGCAGGTGTTCCAAACCGGGACGTCCGTGTGTCCCAACATCACCGGCTGATGGTCAGCTCAAACGTCGCGGAACGTATGTTTGATCACCATGAGGTGTTGGTTCCGGCAAAGGATTTGTTGGACATTGAAGGCGTCCGGCTAGTGGATGACTGCGCGGCAGTGACCTATTTCCACATTCTGTTTGAGACACATGAAGTGGTTTTGGCCAATGGCATCCCGGCAGAAAGCTTGTTTTTAGGGCCCGAAGCTTTGAAAAGCCTACACCCCGATGCGCTTGATGAAATTTGCCGGATTTTCCAAACAACGCGTCAGCAGTTTCTCGATATCGATTATCGCACAAAATGGTTTTTTGCGTCGGGGAAAAAGGTGCGCAAGATGGCCGCGCGGCATGTCAAAAATACGCAACCCCTCTATGGCTATACGCAAGAGGTTGTCCCAAAACTTGGCCACTTTGCACGCCGCTCATAAGCTATGCCCAAGCCTCATAAGCTATGCCCAAGCAATGTGACGTTACCATCTGAAATCTCCACACCCTT
>JBDWGM010000095.1:0-50670 GCA_039975755.1 Paracoccaceae bacterium
CTTGGCTGGCATTGATCCACGCGTCTACCGGCGTGTGTCGCAGCGGCCTGCCGATACTGGTCTGCGGAATCGGTTGAAGGAATTGTCGTCAGAACGGCGGCGGTTTGGCTATCGCCGCCTGCATATCCTGCTCAAGCGTGACGCCAGCGGAATATGCTAACCGGTCAAAGGAAGACCAAAACCTGAACAGAGCTAACCTAAATTAGCGGACTCAATGGGGAGCAGGTCAGGAGGGGTCGCGTTGACGAGGTTTATTCAACCTCCTTTTCTCATTCCCGAATGCGGGGCTCTGCAAACATGACAGCCAAACATATCACCAATCGCGTTGACAGCGTCCCTCATGTCCTTCGGGACCGAACCCTTGCCCCAGCTATTCGCCGCTAACTGTAAGCTCAGCTCAGCTCAACTCATCGACCAGTGCGGGACTGATAAATTCTAGATTGGGCATCGTCTGGACAACAGACTGCGGCATCCGAGCGCCTTTTCGGATCACTCCTGAAACAGACTTCAATGTCGGATGGCTTAAAAAAGGTTCAAAGCTTTTGACTTCCCCCAAACCTTCGACCTCCAGCGATTGCAGGTGAGGCATTTCGCAAATGAACTCAAACCGGTCCAGGTTTGGGCAGTTTATGAGGCGCACGTGACGCACCGACGGCAAAACTCCAGTTAACCCGAGTGAGGTTAGTTTCCTACACCCCTCAAAGTGGAGCTCATCTAAATTTGGCATGATATTCAATCCGCTGAAACACGCAATCGGTGATCTGCGAATGCTTAGGTGTTCTATGCCTGCGCCACAAAACTGGTCAAAGGTTTTGTACCTCGCAGGTAGATAGCTTGTACTCAATGACTTGAGGTTTTGAAGCTTCTCGTACTTTGGGTGCGAACGCCCATGACAATCGTACAAACCAAGATCTTCTAGGTTTTCGAGCGCATCCCAATCCAACCCTTTCCTATCAAACACACTATCGCGGAAAGATCTCAGATTATTCATTCTCGAAAGGATACTGCTGTCTTGAAACCATGCATCACACTGGATTGCGGAGACTTTTTCATTTTCGGCTAGAATCGCCATATCCGCAGGCGAATCTCCGTAGGCTTTGTTAAAGTCAAATTGCACGGACGAAATGTCATGGTCTTCGTTAAGGTAGGTCTGTAGAGCGCTCAAAGGTCGCGCACCAACACCGATGCGTTTCCAGCCAGTCAAATATCCATTCTGCCAATTTTCGAAGGCACATCCGGCATCTTCTATTTTTTTCATATTCAAAGTGCCGTCTCCTCAGTTTTTCTTATTCCTTGCACCAGGTTCGTTATCCTGTCGGAAAGTTACCAGTCTGATGTTTGAATTTCTCAATGTAGGGGCGACGCTCACGCCCATTCGTCTTGCGGCAACGAAACAGCGAAAAACCATGCTATTCTCATTAGTCGTGCCGGAAGGCCAAAGGATCAACGCCAAGTGGCGGCGTTATCCAAAATTTCTGTCGATTTCGCTTCGGTTGCGGCCCAAACAAAAGTGACTTTGTGGGATCAAAACTTTTCACAAACTCAGACATTATCTCCTGAATTTTGCATTTTCTTGCCTCAACATCATCATGACTAATTGAAAAGTAGGACGACATCTTATCAATCACGGCTAAGTAACCTGTAGCGTAAATTTCTCCTGTGACACTTGCTACTGTTTTGGAGTCAAAGTCGTCGGTGTCTGGATCACGTTTCCCGAAAGCACCTTCGTAAATTACCGTTTCAACAAAAATAGTTCTCTGCTGCCGACGGATTTTCACAGGAGGACGTTGTTCATCATCATCGTTTAGATAAATGAAACGATCATGCAATCTGTCGAGTTCTGTGAACAGGGGAGATAGCTCTTTCTCAACCAGCTCACATTGCAAACTACAAAAACAATTTAGTCGAATGCTCTCACGTGCAAGAATATGGGAAAATCCGGTAAAATGGGTCATCTTATCTCCTGCTAGAAGACCAAGGTTCGCGATTAAATGGTCCGCCAAACCGCTGAACAATTCGGCGTTCTCGTCTTTCTATGTCCCATCTTGCACCGCGTCTGACCTCGGTACCCATGCTGTTAAGAGCATTCATGCGATGTTTAAGTTATGTTAAGTGTTTTAGGGAGGGAGTGAACACCATCGCACACTTGCCATTAAAAATCTGTTCGTGATGAGATCATCCACATTAGCCCTTCGCCAAAAGGTATTTGAGTAGTCTGAAAAGTATACTCTCTTAGCACAAGAGGACCTTCTGATCCGACTTCAAGTGTAACACGGTTCTCGACCTCGTTTAAGGTTGTAGTGGCATCCCAAATTGTCGCCGGGAAGAAATTTACTGGAATGTCTACTTCTTTCAAGCACTTTGTTTGAAGAGATCTGTCTTCATAGACATCTTTTACAACGCTTAGCTGGTCGGCGGAATTCTCTTCAAAGAGATAAAAAAGCAGAATACAGTCACGGCAGGTGTCGATTGCTAGAAAGTTAAGCTCCGGACCAATTGCTAAAATGAAGCTGTTTTCATCTTCATAAAGTCCCGTGTAGTCGAATTCGACATTTTCACAAAGATATTCATAGTCTGATTTCTCAGTTGATTTAAGAAAACCTGATCGAAACACACCGCCCCATGGTCTCAGATTAGCATTCGATACGATTACAAATGGCCCTAAAGAATCTAATTCTTTCACGGCGTCAATTTCCCTTGCCTATCTTTTCCGCTGTGCGATCTAGAAGTGCATGCGCGGCCTATGGATGTTTCTAACGCATTATTTTGATTTCTGTAGGAGGGCTAATCTGGCTTTGTCATCTTCCAAGCGACTTTCTTGCAGAAGCCTTATTTGACCATCGAGATGCGCAAACGGAAGAACTTCTGTGGTGACGAAGGTTTCAACGCGTTTTTTTATTTCGGTAAGAAAGGCGCACATCATTTCATCCTCGGGGAAACGCCATGTTTGCCCCGACGCCGGCCTTATTCGGCCCCTCATGGTTCCAACAAGATAGCTGGGATGTCGACCTTTAATCCCCGATGGATCCCGCCCCACCAACGAAATTGGGATCGCTCCCCAGTTCAAGAAAAAACTGTGGGCTGGGTCGTACTTTCCCTTTTGCACATTTAGGCAGAGGTAGACGTCCAAAATGCCTCCCCACAGGTTTTTGCCTCTCTTTCTCACTTTGCTGCCAGAGGGAAAACACGTTGCGAGTTCTGACATGATGAGCTTGAAGTTATCTTCTGATGACATTTATCGGGAACCGATGTTTTTCAAAAATTGACGAGATTTGGACCACACCAAGGCTTCACGTAAGTGAGGTTTGAGGCGCGATTTCAAATCGATATTTGTTGGTTTTACCAAGGATCATGAGACTAGATATTTTTTTTCCTTTACCTTTCCAATCTACAAGTACTCTACGTCCGCGGCATCAGTCTCATCCCAATACCGGTTAAAACGATATTGCCAATACACCCCGATAAAAAATGTAATCGGTTTGAACAATATTTTCGAAGTCTTATGGTTCAAGATGGACAAAATATACCGCGCTCTCATGCTCCCCAAGCTTTTGGCTTTGTTTAATAGCTCCTTAGCGGAAACGCCGGAGTATTCAGTTGAGCCGTGCATTAACTCTGCAGCTACAGTACAGTAGGCCGGAGGAAAGTCTTCCTCCATAAGCTGTTCCAGAATGGTGAAACCTTCTTCCCTGTCGTCCGTCATGAGGTAGAGTTGGGCCAATTGGAACTTTACTTTGGGTACTTGATCGACGTCGAAATACGCAATTAATTTAACTGCTTCGGTCGCTTTGGATTTTTCAGGCTGTTTGTACAATACGTGTAACGCCAATGACCAAAGGTCGTCGGAGTGCCCCGCCTTGGCTTTACGTTTCAGCTTCGAATAATCAGTCTCGTCCTCCTGATCCACCACTATTTGCAACCTTTTCTATTTCGTATTTTGTCTCGCTACTCAGGTCCAAGCATTGAACTTGGCGTTCGATCCGGCGAAATACTTGGATCAAGCGATGGCCACGCAGCTCCAAATTACATCAATGCTGCTATGACATAAATCTGTTTCTTACTTATGTTATGGCCCAGGCCTCAAAATCGCCTGCTAAATCGGTGTGGGCGTCGGCGATCTCCAGATTGTGGACAATTTGCGGTCGCGGATCGAGATCTACTGAGAGAACTGTCAACTCCCGCACTTCTGCGTTTCGGATGCGGTCACCTTCAACCACTTCGTCCGCATGGATCCAGCCCTTTACCGTGGCAAAAATCGGGTAGACACAAGTGAGACCAACGCTGGATACTTAACCGTTATTGTGACGGGAAAAATTCAGTATCTACAGACGTCACTGCATTCTATAATCTTTGACCTTTAAGATATCTTCGTAAATTCTAAAACGAATTATGTAAGGTACCAAAATGGCAATCTTGATCATTTTAAAAGCCCATCCAGCTTCTCGTATCTCAACAATCAATCGGGTGATCGGGGCTCTGATATGTTCATTTTTTTGTCCAGCTCTCAAATGCTCTATAGCTTCCTCCATATCGATTGAAGTTATCTCGCCGTAAACAACCATGCGACCAAGCATCCATTGTGCAGGGGCATAGCCTCTTTCATAAGATAAATATTCTAATATTTCAGTTGCTTGAGTATAGAATCTGCCAAGCCTGTAGAGGCGTCCGATTTGATATCGGCGAAAATCGGGAGCGGGGTCCAGCTTTTCTTTCACAAGATCAGCAGCGGCTAATACGTCTTGCGTATTTAGATTCCGGTTGCTGTATGCAAACTTCAATAGGGCCACAGCCTCGCTTTCCCCGCCGTTTTGCGATTTTAAATAGAGTTCTTGAAATTCACTTGTTAGGTTCACCATTTTTTACTTTCCATGGGTTTCCCCGTGACGATCTCGGACGGGTCGAGCCAACCCTTGCCGACAACGAAGGAACGGAGTTCGAAAGTGTGTTTGGGTGTAGTGCCTTCTCCGTTCGCTTAAAGTTGGAGTTGAACTTCCATTCATTAAGGGTCCCAACTCTATCATAACATGTCCCGTTGCTGAGCAATGCCATTTTGCAAAGGTTGGGAAAATTTTTCTTAATGTATGAAAAGGCGACAACTTTTGCTGTATCAAAATCGCACTCACATCCCACGGAAATATCGGAATCTTCATGTACGCCGACGAATGTTGCACTATTTCGGTCTGCGAATACATGCTCGCAAACATACGTCGCAATGTCGTCAGGGATATCTTGCATTTTTCTCATTTAGGCACCCAAAGTCCTGTTTAGCCGATCCTCAAAATCAGTGTTTCCCTTTTGTCTATTTCATGTGCGGTAAGCACAAAAGTTATTTGTCACATTTTTGGCGGCGATTTGCGGGCGTAGATCAGTAACAAGAGAGGTCGGCATGTCCGGCGCTGAGGCTTTTGTGTATGACGTTGGTCGCATTCAAAGAACAGGCATCCGCTGATACGATCCGGGCTATGAACAGGTCCATTATATTCAGCCTTATCGCCGCCGTGACTGCGTCAAGCGCTTGGGCTGAGTGTTTGCCTCGTGAAGAAGGTGTGCGGTTTGTTGTCAGTGACGACGTCATTTTGGACCCGGACACCGGGTTGGAATGGCGGATGTGTTTGCATGGGCAAAATCTGACGGAAAATGGATGTTCGGGGAGCGCGACAGAAGTTCCTTGGTTGGCCGCAGATCAGCTGGCCGATGAGACGGGTTGGCGTTTGCCCAAATTGGAAGACCTAGAAACGGTACTGGATGGCGAAGATGGGGGTGGGTTTTTCCCTGAACCGTTTGGGTTGTGTCAAACAGGTCAAATCTGGACGGCATCGCCTGGGTTTCCGGTGAACGATGTGGCCGCTGTGCTTGAGCTGGACACAGGACGTGTTTGGGGAACGGGCAAGGGGGTTGCGCGTTTCTTTGTTCTGGTGCGCGGCGAGATTGACATTGAGTATTTCAACGGCAGTCAACCGAAGCTCTAACATTCGGTGTCGTACTGTGGACAAGCCCGCCTGCCTATTGATCTTATTCGACAAGCTCACCCATAAGCACAATTGGAGTTGCGTTGGTGAAGTTCGGGATATCTGAAAGAACGGGTCCCGCGACATCCAATGCGGCATCACGTGTCGCAGCATCCGCAAAAACCATGGTCGCAACGGCATGATAGGGGGCGGGCGTGTCTGCGCCACCTGCGGTGCCTTTGGTGATTGTTGCTTGGGCGATATGGCCACTCATATGCTTTTCCACCAACGCCATGTGGGTCTTTGCATAGTAGTCGTGATCGAAGGTCGTGTTTCCGTCGGTCGGATAGAGGACTTGCACTGATACACGCATTATTTGATCTCCCATTGGTTTGCTGTTGGATGGGGGCAGTGTTTCGGTTTGTCTTGGCTGTGTCAAAAGCACCTTAGTCGTAATGCATAGATGTCCGGCACAGGTGATGCGGAAACGGATACGGTAAGACCTAAGTCGAATATTGCGCAGTTTCGCGCGCGCGTAGGCTTTCGACTATGTTGGGAGGCGGTACAATTCAGTCCATTCGTGCAAGCTTTGTCGCGCTGATCTGTTGGGTTTTCTTTGCCTTATCTGCCGTGGCAGACCCATTGCCGCGCGAGGTTTTGGAGCCCTACATCGTGCCGCCCATGTCATTGGGAGAACAGCTTAATGATCAAGGGGTTTGGCAGTTACTCAATTCAGGCGGAGCCGAGGCAGGATACGTCTTTGAGACCGAACCGATGGCGCCATTACCCGGGTTTTCGGGTGCTGCGATAAACATGCTTGTTGTGCTGGATTTGGAGGGGCAGTTTTTGGACGTCCAGCTGATCTCTCATAACGAGCCGATCTTTGTCTCTGGGCTGCCGGAAAAACTGTTCTTTGACTTCTTCAAACAATATCGCGGCCATTCGATTTCTGACAGTCTGGTGGTTGGCTCACCTTATGGCGGCGCGGCGGACGGGTCGTCGCTTGTCTATTTGGACGGCGTTACCAAGGGTACGGCCTCTATCAGGATCGCACATGAAAGCATTTTGGCGGCGACGTTAAAAGTTGCGCGAGAGAAAATGAACGGCATTTCAACGGGGCCGCCTGCATTTCCGGATTTGGACTATACCGAGGATCTGTCATGGGCCGATTTGGTCGAACAGGGGATCGCCACCCGAAAGATCATCACGAACCGAGAGATTGAAGCTCAATTTGAGGGCAGTCTTTGGGAAGACGATGATCCAGAGGCCAAGGAAGACCCAGACGCCCCATATCTTGACCTTTGGGTTGTTGATCTTGGCGCGCCTTCTGTGGCGCAGGCTGTTCTAAGCGAGGATGGGTTCGAGGAACTGCAACAGTTCATGTCGATTTCGACCACGGACGAGCCTGTATTGGTTGTCGATACCGGACGCCATGGTCTTGTGACCGAAGAATTCGTTCGCAATACCGCCCCTGATTTGATAAGCGCTGAGCAAGGCGGCTTTCCCATCGCGTTTCGCGACAGCGATATTTTTATCGAACTCAAGGATGATGTTCCCGAAACGTTGCATGATGCTGTGGATTTTGGCGCAGGATTGATCTTGCGCACAGATCGCAGGCTTGGGTTTGATCCGACGTCAGAATGGACACTACGGATCAAAGCGCTGCGCGCGCATGGGTCGTTTCAGCCTGAGATAGGGTCGGTGCAACTGGACGTGACGCATGTGACACCCGAGCGGTTTTACGACCGGATCGAACCTGTCAAACCAACACCGCCGTGGCTGGACGCATTGCGCAATCGGCAGGTTGATTTGATCGTGCTGAGCGTCTTTCTAATCGGTCTTCTTGCGCTTCTTGGCCTTAGCCTAAACCGTTTGGCAGGACATCAATATTTCACGCCAATCCGTTTGGGTATTTTGGTGTTTGTCACAGGTTTTATTGGTTGGTGGGGACAGGGGCAGTTATCTATCGCAACACCACTTGCCGTGGCGCGCACAGCGATTGAAGGCGGCTCGTATGTCTTTTTGCTGTATGACCCGTTTTCACTGGTGATTTGGGCGGTTTCAATCCTTGGATTTGTTCTATGGGGCAGGGGTTTGTTTTGCGGTTGGCTGTGTCCCTTTGGGGCGCTGCAAGAATTTGCGCATCATATTGGCCGCCTGCTGCGCATACCGCAGATAGAGCCGTCAGCGGCGTGGGATGACCGGTTGAAATGGATCAAATATGTGGTTCTGTTAGGCATGGTCGCCCTTTTGTTCACCGCCCCTGCGCGTTTGGACACGGTCATCGAAGTTGAACCATTCAAGACAGCCATCACCACCTTTTTTATCCGCGAATGGTACTATGTGGCCTATGCGGTGGCCCTGCTTTTGTCTTCGATGGTGCTGTTCAAAGGCTTCTGTCGATATGTGTGCCCGCTGGGTGCTGTGATGGCACTTGGCGGAGTGCTGCGCGGCCGCAAATGGATCGAAAGGCGCGCGGAATGTGGATCGCCCTGTCAGCTATGCAAAGTCAAATGCAGCTATGGTGCGATCAAGAAGACCGGCGAAATCCAGTATTCTGAATGTTTCCAATGTCTGGATTGCGTGACAATCCACGATGCCAAAGACCTGTGCGTGCCGTTGATCCTGGCCGGCAAAGGCCGCAAGTTGGAGATCGCAGCCGAATGACACTGACGCGCCGCCGCTTTTTGACGATCTCTGCTGCGCTTGCTTGGGCGCCCAAAGAGGCCGCCGCGGCCCAATGGCAAGGTCGGGCGTTTGGCGCTGATATCTCGTTGACAATCCGAGGAGGCGAAGAGGCCAAAGCGGCGCTAGAAGAGGCCCGAACCCTGATCAAACAGATCGAGGCTTTGTTCAGCCTTTATGATCCAGAGTCTGCGTTGGTGCGCCTTAATCAAACTGGTGAATTATCCGCGCCTGATCCGCAGTTTATCGCGTTGATGCAAGCGGCCGATGACGCCTATCAATTGACCAGAGGATTATTCGATCCAACTGTGCAGCGTCTTTGGCAGACCATTGAGCAAGGTAGGCAACCGCAGGACCATATTCGCACCATTGGTTGGGACCGCGTACAATTTGACGCTAACCGTATCTTATTGGGTCACGGCCAAGCGTTGACTTTCAATGGCATCGCGCAAGGGTATGCCACGGACAAGATCACCGAAGTTTTGCATGCGCATGGGCTTAGGGATGTCCTGGTCAATATTGGGGAGCATCGCGCCCTTGGCGGACCTTGGCGGCTGAGCCTTTCGGATCCGGATCATGGTGCATTGGGGACACGGACCTTAACCACCGGCGCGTTAGCAACCTCAAGCCCAAACGCGACGCCGTTTGGCGCATCAGGTCACATCCTTCACCACACCAGACAACCGCAATGGTCCACGATTTCGGTCGAGGCCAGCTCAGCCACTTTGGCGGATAGCTTGTCCACCGCAATGGTGCTGGCAAATCTCGATGAAATTGAAGCCATCCGCAATGAGGCGGATGTGTCTCGGGTAACGCTGGTCAATTGGGACGGCGATCTTACTACGCTTTAGCATTTGTCCCGAAATGGACGCGGGTAAGATGATCGAAGCCTTAAGTAGCGATGGTTCTAAACGCGCGCAAACAGGCTGGGTTCGCCAAGGTATTTTGCCATTAAGAACCAACCGCCAATCAGAAGCACCATAAAGATAAAGCCGCGCAGAAGAACGATCCCGGTTGGTCCGCGCAAAATGGCGCATACAACAAGAAACAGGAGCATTGGCCTTAGAATTCTCAAGGAGATTTCGACAATTGCTATGTCGGCGACGCCAAGAATTTGCAGGAAGGTCAACAGAAGTATGAAACCGGCCTGAATATAAAGGAAGGCAAGCATTAGACCGATGGATTCTCTTGATGCAGAGATCAAGGTGCTTGCCAAAAGGGGCAGGGCGACAAAATACGCGTACCAAATGAGAGTTATGCCAAATGCCGAAGTATTGAGCCGCACCGAGCCACGATACCAGACCAGTTCCGCTATGATTTGCGAAGCGAACAAAAGACCTACGGCAATGCAGCAGTCTCGAAATTCGGTGTGTAATTCTGCGACATTAATCAGTTTTCGGCGCAGAACGTTGCCAAATATATCTAGGTTTTGAAACAGACGCATGAAATTCTTCCGAAAGTGTAGATCGTGCATACACTTGGAAGATGAAAAGGGTCAATCTGAACAGGGTTAGAGCCTATTCCAGGTTACCGTTCTGGCACCTGAAAGCTGAGGCCATAATCTGTATAGATGTCTTCAATGCGTCCGTCTTGCAAGGCTGCATAGATCGCGTCATCCACTGCATAAGAGAGCGGGCGATATGCGAAATGCACGGCAACGCCCAAGGTCCATTTGCTGACCGCAAATCCTGCAAGGGGCGGTTGGTGAATGCCCGTCTTATTGGACAACTCATGCTCTAACTGCCCCAGTGGCCCCATCGCAGCTTTGGTTTTGCCCTCTTTCAAAGCCGCCATGGCCTCGACCATATTGGGGAAACGGTGAACTTTGTTTGATAATTGGCCGCCAGCAAAAGAGGACAAATAGAAATCCGAGATGCTGTCATTTTCAACAGCCACCTCATCAAAGCGGAAATAGGCAGGCACTGGTTTTTCTTCAGGGTAGGTGGCCTTGTCATAGGCGATCCCCACGGATTCAGCGGCGTATTGCCCTGTGAACACAACCTGTTCGACCCGGCATTTGAACGTGCTATCATGGGGCACGCGCATCATCACGTTTGAGATGCGCCCGCCCACAATCGCACCTTTCCAGATGTTGTTGCGCAGATCGGCCTCGAGGTTTTCACCAGCCGAGACAAAGTTAAACCGGGCCTCAACGCCAAGGTCTTGGGCAATGATGCGCGCGATTTCAATATCAACGCCGCGCGGTTTGCCTGCGTCTTCCCAGCTGTAGGGGGGATAATCCTCATAGACTGCAAACAGCATATGACCTTGTTCTTGGATCATATCCATTTCTTGGCCGACTATGTCGCGCCCTGTATTTTGCGGCTTTGGTTGTTGGATGTGATCAGCGCATGGATCGGCGCTAAAGGCCGGTCCGGTCAGCATTAGACCAACAATAACCGCTGCACGAAACACACCCATTTTAGTTTGCGGCCGACAGGCCAATGGTCAAAGTTTCCGCAGCTGATTTATAGGCCGCAGAACTTCCGTCGATGATGTTGGCTGCCCGAAACGCAACCGAGTCCGCAACGGGCGCACCCGAATAGGTTTCGATGGAATCTGCGATTTCGCTGAGCCGCGCTTTCAATGCATCAGGGTCTGCACCGCTGTTATCCGAGGCAAACCCCTCGAGTTGATCGCGCATTGCTTTCAATTCGTCAGCGACCGCTTCCATAGCGTCTGCATCGGGACGGGTTTCGATGTATGTTCTGATCGCCCAAGCCGCGTCTTGCCCCAGCAATTCGCCAAAGGCTGGCATCTTGGTTGTTCCGTTCTGGGTGTAGCCTTCAACAAAGCGTTCGACATACCATTCGTCGCCATATTCTTCGGCCTCAAGGAACCGCAAGTCAGGGGCCAAGCCGCCTGACACGACTTCGAGCCCGTGGCAACGTGCGCAGTTCTGGTTGTACCCTGATGCGCCAATTTCTATGGCTTTTTGCCAGACGTCTTGCCCAGCCGTTTCAGCGCGATAGGGGTTCTCTGTCAACCATTCCTCGCCGTTCTCAGGCAGGCCAGTGGTGTCAACAGGCTGAGGATTAACATCGCCATGTGCAAAGACCATTGTGCTTGCTGCAAGGAACAGTCCGCTTGCAAAAATGCTCTTGAATGATCCTTGTTTCATGCTGGTTCTCCCTAGACGCTGCAATCCCTTGAGCATGACACTAATATGGCCACGAAACCAAACGGTATTGGACTTTGGTTGTGGTTTTTTGGAATCAAGACGAAAGTCCTATTCGACGCAAGGAGTCCAATTGTTAGCTTTGAATGATGAAATGTAAGATGGCCTTCCGACTTCCCCTGACTTTGGTTTTTGCTGCGATTTCTGCCGGCTCAGTGTTTGCCGCTGAAACACGTATGATTATTGGATATCTCAATGTAGAAACGCCTGTGCCGCCGACACTGTCAAACCTTGATCCGATCCCTGACGATATGGGGTTGGCGGGCGCGCGGACGGGGTTACAAGACAACCTGACGACCGGGAAATTTCTTGGTCACCTGTACGAGCTGATCGAAAGTTCTGTCTCCATTGAAGAAGACGTTCTGAGCAAAGCAAAAGACTTGCTTGTATCCACGCCTTATTTGATCCTCGATGCCCCTTCAGATGTTCTGACATCCATCGCTGATCTGCCCGAAGCGCAAGGCGCGTTGGTCTTTAACACATCTTCTGGCGACATAGCGCTGCGCGATGCCTCGTGCCGCCACAATCTTCTGCACAGCTTGCCGTCGGATGCGATGCGAACGGACGCCTTGGCGCAAATCTTTGTGCAAAAACGTTGGACCGATTTGGTCATGATCACAGGGACATACCCGCAGGATCAAAGCTACGCTGATGCGATGCGCCGCTCGCTTAAGAAATTTGGGCTGAAGCTGTCGGGCGAAAGAATTTGGGATGCGGATGCCGATTTGCGGCGCACGGCAAGCCAGGAAATCCCCGTTTTCACCCAAGAATTTGATGATTATGACGCCATGATCATCGCTGATGAGGTGCAAGATTTTGGCCGCTATGTTTTGTACAATACATGGCAAGCCCGCCCGATCACTGGTTCGGAAGGCCTGTCCGCCGTCACATGGTCGCCAGTGATCGAACAGTGGGGGGCGGCGCAACTCCAAAGCCGTTTCGAAGAGCTAAACGCCCGGGATATGACATCACAAGATTATGCCGCTTGGGCTGCCATCCGCACACTTGGAGAGGCATTAACCCGCACCAACTCGACCGATCCAGAAGTCGTGCGAGATTACATATTCTCTGATGCGTTCGAACTCGCAGGTTTCAAGGGCCGTCCGTTGACCTATCGAGGATGGAACGGGCAGCTTCGCCAACCCATCGCCATCGCCCATCCCCGTGCACTCGTGGCCCAAGCGCCGCTTGAAGGGTTCTTGCATCAAGTCAACGAGCTTGACAGTCTTGGTCTCGACGAACCCGAAAGCACCTGTGAGGCATTTAAATGATCCGGATTCCAACTGTTCGAACGATCCACACCATTGGTATAGCGTGGCTGCTTTCAACCACGATCGTGTCGGCGGGTGAAATTTGGGTCACCAACGAAAAAGATGACACAGTGTCCGTCATTGATACGGAAACGTTGGAAGTCATAAAAACCCACGATACCGGCGAACGCCCGCGTGGGATTATATTCTCCAAAGACTTTTCACGCGTTTATATCTGCGCTTCTGACAGCGACGCCGTTCAAGTGATGGACCCAGAAACCGGTGAAATTCTGCATGATCTGCCCTCTGGTGAAGACCCTGAACAGTTCGTGCTGCATCCCGATGACCGTTTGCTCTATATTGCCAACGAAGACGACGCGATTACGACTGTTGTGGACACAGAGACGCGCAAAGTTGTGGCCCAGATCGATGTGGGCGTAGAACCAGAGGGCATGGCCGTGTCGCCGGATGGCAAAATCGCCATCACCACGTCCGAGACCACAAACATGGCCCATTGGATCGACACATCGAGCCAAGAGTTATTCGCAAACACTTTGGTCGACAGCCGCCCGCGGCATGCCGAATTCACCCGCGACGGCGCGCAGATGTGGGTCTCTTCCGAGATCGGCGGCACGCTGACTGTGTTCCAAACCTCTGACCAGACCGAGATCGCCAAGATCGAGTTTGAGGTCCAGGGGGTGCATCCAGATCGCGTGCAACCCGTCGGATTTGAGTTCACAGAAGGCGACACACATGCCTTTGTGGCGCTTGGCCCGTCCAATCACATCGCCGTCGTCAATGTGACCACTTACGAAGTCGAAGATTATATCTTGGTGGGACGGCGTGTTTGGCACATGGCGTTCAATTCAGACAAATCCCGGCTTTTCACGACCAATGGTGTTTCGGGTGATGTGACTGTCATTGACGTGGCTTCGCGAAAGGCGCTCAAATCAATCAAAGTCGGGCGCTTCCCATGGGGCGCGGCCTTCCGTCCATGAGCTTTTCAACATTTTAGGGGTTTGACAGATGTCCGACACGCATTCGACGTTTATCCGACGCGCAATCTTTGGACTTTCCACACTGTGCGCGGCGCCCGTGTTCGCAGAAGGATTTGGGGTTGCGGGTCTTTTGTCTGGAAAGAACAAAGAAGATTTGCCGCAAATAACCCTGTCCGCGGGCGAGCCGATTTCTGAAGGCCCTTGGGTGTTGAAATCGGGCACGTATTACGAGTTCGAAATCGTTGGCGACGGCTCGCAAGAACTGGCCTTGATTGGTCCTGAATTTTTCCGAGCGATCTGGATTGACGAGATCGTCGTTGAAGGCTTGGAGATTCGCCCTCTGGGGCTCGATAGTATCGAGTTTGACGAAGCAGGTGAGATGGAAATCGGCTTTATTGCGGTCAAGCCGGGGCGTTATTTTATGAAAATACCCGGCACCTCAGGTGAGACGCAACGGGTTGAAATTACGATAGAATAAGCAGCGCGGAGATAGCTCGCACAGATCACTAATTTTAGCGGGTCAATTGGTTGTGAATTAAGGCAATTTGATTGAACTTTAGGGCAAAATTGTGTTAACTACTGGACACGTTTTGCCATTTTTCGAACTATGCGTCTAAAGTAGTTTCTCTTTTGGCAAATTTTTGAAGTTAGGAGAGGCAGTTTTTTTGCCTCTTTAAATAGTAAAATTGGAAAAATAATATGGAACTTAAAAACCTGTTTGCAGCATCTGCGACTGCAATATGTCTTTCATCTGGAGCATTTGCATCGACACTTGGCTTTGCGGTAACAGATGAAGGTGTTTTAACACCAGCGGCAGCCGGCCCGACCGCAAGTGCGGCTGAACAAGCTGCTCTTTTAGGAGCGGCGAGTGCCAGTGGTACAACTGCCTCTGCATCTGACATCATCGGCTTCTTTATTCCGCTTGATACGACACCGACTGACGTTGTCGTTGCGTTTGAAGGCGTGGATGGTGGCAGCTCTTTCTTGAATGTCTTTTTCGAAGACCTTGACTTGATCGGTGCAAATGACCCGGTTGGATTCTTCGAACAAGTGGTCATTTCAAGCGATTCCAACGTTCTCGCGACGATCACGGATATCGACGGGCTTGGCATTTTTGGCGATGCAAGCACTCAACAAACTGCATCCATTGACATTGGCAATCTAACTGCCGGATCAAACTATTGGGCAACTTTCACGTTCTCAACGACAGTCGATTTTGGCGGGACTAACACCTCAGAGTTTCTGATTGCAGAAGTTGGAAGCAATCCAGCAAATGTTCCACCTGTACCGCTTCCTGCAGCGGGCTGGATGTTGCTTGCTGGCCTCGGCGGTTTGATCGGGATGCGTCGTAAAAAAGCGGCGTAATCAATTCGTACAAGTTCAAGTTCAAGTTACGAAGAGGCGGCAGCAATGTCGCCTTTTTCTTTTGATGACAGTTCATTTTATTGGTTTTCCCTTTGGGTTGTGTACCGCTGCAGTGACAGAAAGGCCCCAACCTTGATCACGACTTGCAACACGTCACCTTTAGGTACAACAATTTGTAGTAGAACAGGTTAGGCCTTCCAGTTTGAGCATCGAATGCAACATCAATCTTATTTGATGATACCGTTACTCTTCAAATAGTCCCAATGGAAAAAACCACCTAAGATAGAATGTTCTTGGGGCGGCCAATTCGGCATTCATCAAATCAAATTGCCAAGCTTTGATTTTAACACGCTCATTCAACAATAATGGCTGGATCAATTTTTCATCCATTATATTTGAACAATCGCATACTTAAACTATGATTTTTCCATTTTAGGTGGTATTGACTTCGCGTTAGGCGGGTAATTCGATACACGTGTTTTGTAATACATGCGCAAATGCTGCTTTTATCGAATTCTTATGCCAATATGATCCCGTTTCGGTCAGTGCTTTCAAGATTAACAGATCGGGTGTCGGCCCAAGGGTTACGGGCCTAGAAACGGTTACCGAAGTGCAAATCCCAGACGTCACAAAGACGATCCTGCACAAGAATGTTCGCATCGGATGCCATCCCCGCATCCTTCAAAAGGGTGGCATCTTTCCATCTGGCCAAAAAGGATGGAGTCTTACGACCAATGTTCAATATCTCGAAACAGTGTTTCGACGAATACTGGTGTCAGGGCGGACTGCGCCATTTGATGTGTTCGCTGCCCCAAAAGCGACGCCCGTGACTGCGGGCACAGGGAGGAGACTAAAGCCATGAACAGGTTCATTATTGCAGCCTTGGCCAGCACGTTGGCAACTGCCAGCCTTGCTGACGGCCACGGCGGTGTGACAGAAGAAATGCTTGCCGACGACACTGCGTCCACGGGTGACGTGTTGACGAATGGGATGGGGCGTCATCTTCAGCGTTATTCGCCGCTGGACACTTTGAACAAAGAGAACGTCAAGAACTTGCTTCCAGCTTGGGCCTTCAGCCTTGGAGGAGAAAAGCAGCGCGGTCAAGAAACGCAGCCGATTGTCCATGATGGTGTCATGTATATTACAGGCTCTTACAGCCGCATGTACGCCATTGACGTCAAAACGGGCCGGGAACTTTGGCAGTATGATGCGCGCTTGCCCGAAGGCATTTTGCCGTGCTGTGATGTGGTCAACCGGGGAGCCGCGATTTACGGTGAAAACATCTATTTTGGCACGCTCGACGCACGCATTGTCGCGTTGAACCAGAAAACCGGTGACGTTGTCTGGAACAAGAAAATCGAAGATTACAAAGCCGGATACAGCTATACGGCTGCGCCTTTGATCGTGAACGGATTGATCATCACGGGCAACTCTGGTGGTGAATTCGGGATTGTGGGCGAGGTTCAAGCCCGTGATGCTGAAACGGGTGATCTCGTTTGGACACGGCCTGTGATCGAAGGTCATATGGGCACTCTGAACGGCGAAGAAAGCACCATGACAGGTACGCTGAATGCGAGCTGGCCCGGCGACATGTGGAAAACAGGTGGCGGTGCGACTTGGCTTGGTGGTTCTTATGATGCCGATACCGACACACTGATTTTTGGGACAGGCAACCCAGCCCCTTGGAACAGCCACTTGCGCAACGCAGGTACGCCGGTCGACGGGAATGCAGGCGATAACCTGTATGCCGCATCACGTCTTGGGATTGATCCAGCCACGGGCGAGATCAAATGGCATTTCCAGACCACACCACGTGAAGGCTGGGATTATGACGGCGTGAACGAAGTCGTGGCCTATGAGGACCGCAGCGGAAACAAACGTTTTGCGACGGCGGATCGGAATGGATATTTCTATGTGCTGAACCGTGAGGATGGCGCATTCGTTTCGGCGACGCCATTTGTAAAAGACATCAGCTGGGCAGAAGGTATCGATGACACCGGGCGACCAATCTTTGTCGAAGGGAACCGTCCAGGTGATCCAGCCGCAGCGGCGGACGGCAAAAAAGGCGAAGTTGTCTTTGCCTCTCCGTCCTTCCTTGGTGGGAAGAACTGGATGCCAATGGCGCATAGCCCAAAAACGGGTCTGTTCTATGTTCCGTCCAACGAATGGGGCATGGATATTTGGAACGAGCCGATTTCCTACAAGAAAGGCGCGGCTTATCTTGGTTCCGGCTTTACCATCAAACCGAACTATGACGATCATATCGGCAGCCTGAAGGCGATCGACCCGGATACGGGCGAGCTGAAGTGGGAGTTCAAGAACAACGCGCCACTTTGGGGTGGTGTCATGACCACCGCTGGCGGTCTGGTCTTTACTGGGACGCCAGAAGGTGAGTTCATTGCCTTTGACGACGAGACTGGTGAAAAACTGTGGTCGTTCCAAACTGGCTCTGGTGTGATCGGACAACCAATCACGTGGGAACAGGATGGCGAGCAATACGTCACTGTGATCTCTGGTTGGGGCGGCGCTGTTCCACTTTGGGGTGGCGAAGTTGCCAAGAAGGTCAACTACCTCAATCAAGGTGGCCTGCTTTGGACATTCCGCCTGCCAACAGAGCTGGCATCTAAGTAATCAATAACACCATGACGGGCGCATCCCTAAGCAGGGCTGCGCCCGTTTTCTGTGTATTAGACTATTTGGTAAGTGACGTGGCATGGATTGGCGGTTTATCGTTATTTCATGACGACGGACAAACTCCACCCTCCGAAATCGAATGTCTCACGGGGCTGGGCCTTGGTCGTGGACGATCATCCGCTATTTTGTGACGCGCTTGAGCTTACTCTTCGATCGGTGACAAATTTCAACGCGGTGCGCACGGCGGATTGTCTGGAAGACGCTTTGAAATTGCTGGATGGGGACGACACACCGTCGATTGTTTTATTGGATCTCAATCTGCCTGATGTCAGTGGATTAGACGGTTTGATCCGTTTGAAACGTCAAGTCGCGCAGACGCCGGTGATCATCGTGTCGTCTATGACGGACAATTCGATTATCAGTGCGGCTATCGTTGCAGGGGCATCTGGATTTGTTCCAAAACACAGTTCCCGCGCGGTCTTTAAAGAAGCCATCGCGCATATCGAAAGCGGCGGTATCTTTAAGCCAGCCGGTTACGTGGACAGCAATGAAACCAGTGAACGCGATGAAACGATGTCGCGATTGTCATCACTAACAAATCAGCAAGCGCGCATCCTTGATCTGATTTGCGAAGGTAAGCTGAACAAACAAATTGCCTTTGATTTAACCATCGCAGAGACAACCGTTAAGGCACATGTGACAGCGATTATGCGAAAACTGGGTGTGCAAAGTCGAACGCAGGCGGTTCTTGTCGCACAAAACGCCAAGTATTCAAAACCCTTGCCAAATTCGGCGTAACGGCAATATCCTCCCATTAAGGGAGACTATCAAAAATGCGAACGAACGGCGGTGTCATTGATATGGCGGCGATGGCAGGCGCGGTGCAGTCCGACATCTTGCGAACCACGCATGTCACATGGTCACACACCTCTCCGATAACGGAAATCAAAGCCCGGTTTGGGGATGAAGAGCTGAGTCTGCTTGCGTTATTCATTTCGCCAAAGGCTGACTTTGTGAGTGTCACACTGGAGGCAAGCCGACTTTTCCCCGATATTGATGTGGTGGCCTGTACGACCGCTGGGGAAATTACCGACCTTGGGTATGACGAGGGTCAGATTATTGCGGTCGGTTTTCCTGCCTCGGGCTTTGCGACCAAGTCACTTTTGATTGAAGAGATCGATGATCTAAAGCCGCAGCCGTTGATCGATCGAATTGCGCTAGAGCGGGTTGGACTGCAGGAGCGTCATCTCGACAAAAAGGATGGGTTTGCATTCTTGGTCGTTGATGGACTGTCACTGAGTGAAGATGCGTTGATGGCGACGATCTCTCCGGCGTTGCGGGATATGCCGATTTTTGGTGGATCTGCTGGCGACGGCGCGGATTTCGGTGAAACCTTGGTGTCCTTGAATGGCCAGGTGAAAAAGACCGCAGCGGTTTTGACCATGATCCGCAGCCATTACAGAACCAAAATCTTTAGCTTGGATCATCTTATCCCGTCAGATCAGAAAATGATCGTGACAGAGGCCGATCCCGGACAACGCATTGTCAAATCGATCAACGCCGAACCCGCTGCGCGCGAATACGCCCGGATTGTGGGAAAAGACCCGGAGCAATTGGATCGATTTACATTTGCGTCCCATCCGGTGGTCGTGCGTATCGGCGGATCACACCATGTTCGTGCGATCCAGCAAGTGAATGACGCGGGCGAACTTGTGTTCTTTTCAGCGGTCGATGAGGGGATGGTTCTGACTGTGGCGCACGCACAGAACATGGCGCAGCACTTGCTGCAAAAAATGGAAGAGCTTTCAGAAAAGGGACGGCCAGCGCATATTTTAGGGTGTGATTGCATTTTACGCCGCATTGAAGCTGAACAAACCCAGATGACCCGCGAGTTGTCTGAAATATTGTCCGCCCATAACGTCACCGGGTTTTCGACCTATGGCGAACAAATCGGGCCACTGCATGTCAATCACACGATGAGCGGTGTCGCGATTTACCCCGATAAGGTGTAGCTGCCCCATGTCCTTGATCAACCCAAACGACACCGTCGAGCGTCAAAACGAGAAGTTGGTTATAATTGCGCAATCGCTGATGCGCCGGGTTGAGCAAAAAAACGATCAATCGGGCCTTGCGTATCAACAATTTGAACGTGCGGCCCTTTTGGAATCTGAAGTCCGTGAACGCACGCACGACCTAGAACGCGCGCTTGATCTTTTGCAAGAATCCAATGCGCGCCTTGCGATTGCCAATGACGAGACGGAAAAAGCACGATCGAATCTGACGGAAGCGATTGAAACAATCAACGAAGGGTTTGCGTTGTTTGAAGATGATGGCGGTTTGATTTTGTTCAACAGTCGCTTTTGCCGTGACCTTGTGGATATCGAGAACGGACTTGTTCCGGGTTTGAGTTTTGAAGACTATGTGGAATTGATTTCCGAAAGCAGTTTTCTGGCGTTGCCCGAGGACCAGACGCCCTCTGAATGGGCTGCGCAAAGACTAAGCGTGCACCGCGAGGACCATGTTGTCTTTAACGTCAGGCTCAAATGGGACCGTTGGCTTCAGGTCAGTGAGCATCGAACGACGCGCGGTGGGACGGTTATTCTGCAAACGGATGTGACAACAATTATTCGCCGCGAACGCCAAGAACGCGACAAGATACGCGACAAACAAGCGGAAATTTTACAGGCGACGCTGGACCACCTGAACCAAGGCGTTTGCATCTTTGACAATGATCTAAGGCTGGTTGGGCTCAATTCCAAAATGGAAGAGCTGATGGTCAGAACCGCTGGAAAAGCTGGATTAGGGACAGATTTTTCTGAGCTTTTGGAGCATTTGAAGAACGAGTTGCTTTTCGAGAGCAATATGGACGCTGCCGTTCTGAAGGACTGGGCGCAGCGCAAAACCAAGCGCGAACCGATCTTGTTTGAAGTCAGTAGCCGACAAAAGAGCATCTACAACGTCTTTGCCCAAGAGATGCCGGACCGTGGGTTTGTGATCAGTTTCACCAATGTCACGGCTGAGCGTATCGCAACCCGTGAGCTGTCCAATATGAACGAAACGCTTGAACAGCGCGTGCAAGACCGCACCAACGAACTGGGCCTGGCCCTTGCAGAGGCAGAGCGAGCCAATGCCTCAAAATCCCGGTTTGTGGCAGCTGCCAGCCATGATCTGTTGCAGCCCTTGTCCGCGGCAAAGCTATTTGTGTCTGCGCTGTCAGAACAAATCGACACCCCAGACGCCCATGACGTGATCAACAAGACAGAAACAGCGCTGAACAGCGTCGAGCATTTCATTTCTGCGCTGCTGGATATTTCCAAACTGGATGCCGACAAGGTTGAGTTCGATATTCAGCCGCTGCGTTTGTCGAAAGTGTTGACGCCTTTGCGCAGCGAGCTGACACCGATTGCTGAGCAAAAAGGCAATGATCTGACCGTTGTCGACAGCAGCCTGACTGTGCGAAGCGATCCCGGCTATCTGCGCCGGATTGTTCAAAACCTTTTGACCAATGCCATTCGGTATACCGACGGTGGGCGCATCCTTGTTGGGGTGAGGCGTTGTGAAGATATGGCGCGCATAGAAGTTTGGGACACCGGGCGCGGCATTGCGCCGGAAGATCAAGCAACGATATTTCGGGAATTTGAACGTCTATCCCCAACCAAGTCTGATATGGGCCTTGGGTTGGGATTGTCGATCGTTGAACGCGCTTGCAAGGGGCTTGGCCACACCTTTCATTTGCGATCGGAATTGGGGGCAGGGAGCTGTTTTTCCGTAGAGATTCCATTGGAGGATCACGCCCGCCCAGAGGTGTCTGCGGTTGGCGCACCCCAAACCCCGATGATCCGGCACGCAAGATGCGAAGTCGCACTGCTGATCTCTGATGATGCCCAGCAATCTGATGATCTATCTGACATCATCGAAGGGTTTGGCGTGACCGTCATTCACGCCCATGATGTCAAAGAGGCGTTGTCGATCTTGGCGGAAATCCAATTGGTTCCAGACGCTATTGTGATCAATGAAACCGCAAGCACAGGGTCGAGTGGGTTGGACGTGTATGATACCATGAAAGAGATGTATCATTCAGTGCCATTTGCCATAATTACGGAAGAAAAATCGCGTCTAAAGGGCAAAGTGCCCGACGAAACTATCAGCTTGATCAGCAGCCCCGCACAGCCCGAGCAGCTTAACAATTTCTTGTCAGGTCCGTTTCGCCCAATCTGACATATGGTTCTTTTAGGTGCTTAAACAGATGCCAAAGCACGCGTGAGGAATGGATATGCGTTTGATTTTATCGACTGTCTTGGCCGTTTGTTTTGCCAACAACGCGGCTGCGACGGATGATTGTTCGGCCGACGCAATGATCGTTTTTGATGGCTCTGGTTCGATGGCTGAAATGGGGTTCAACGACATCCAAGAGCCTCGTATTTTCGAAGCGCGACGTGCGATTGCTTTGGCTGTTCCGGACATTGCGCAGCTGCGACGGCTGGGCCTGATTGTTTATGGGCCGGATGGGCCGGATGAATGTTCGGGCTTGAATTTGCGGTTTCCACCAAAGGCGAATGCGGCGCGCAGTATTATTGACGCCGTTGATGCATTGGAACCCGCGGGCAGCACGCCATTAACCTCTGCCATTCAACAAGCCGCCGAGACGCTCGATTACAAATCGCGTCCGGCGACGATCGTTCTTGTGACGGATGGCAAGGAAACTTGCGGCGGGCAGCCCTGCGCGCTTGCGACGGAACTTAGAACCGAAGGGGCGGACACGACTGTTCATATTATTGGGTTTAAGGTGCGCAGCGATTTTTTCTCGTGGAACCGTCAAGACGCCGATCAAGCTCCGGAAAGTGTGTCAAAATGCTTGGCTGACGATACTGGCGGCACTTATACAAACGCCGAAACGCTTGACCAGTTGACGGCTGCCCTTCGTAACACTCTGGGGTGTAAGCTGTTGTTTTAACGCGAATGTTGGCGTTCTAAAGAGGTTTTATCGTTAGGTCGGAGCAAAGCGCACTGGAAGCAGGCCAGTTTTGCCGTGGCAGTTGAGATATCTGAAGTCTGTTTCTTGATCTAAAACAAACACTTCATGGTAGGTGCGAAGCTCTAGCCTATCTTGGTATTTTGTGCGTTCGGCTAAGGCCCGTGTGTAAATCGCGAGATGCGTTGGATGTTCATGTGCCCATTTTTCCAGATGCGCGAGAGACTGGAAATGACCCATGGAATACCCCTCGGGCATCGGAGTTCCGCTGACATCGATCACATCAACCTGACGCAGATTTAGGCAACCAGACTCCTCCGGATTGTCCCGTAAATAGTCCATGCCAAGATCGAGCTTGGGTTTGATGTTGGTATTGTAACTGTCATGCTGTTCAGGGCCGCAATCGGCCCAAGACACGCCAGATCTGATGATGCATGTGTTCTTGGGCAGGTCCAGATTGATCAACTGACCCCGTGTGTTTGTGCGTTCGGTATAAGCAATTGGGGACGTTGTTTCGCCCTTCAGTTCATTAAACGCCGACGCGGGAATACGGTCCCGTGCGGCGCCCCAATACCCACTTTCATCGACCGGGTGGATCGTATGCATCGGGCAGGCCGAAAGGCCGCGAATAGGGTGGGTGAAAGCGATTGTTTCACTGTGATCTTTTGAGACACAATAGGCTTCCCAAAAATACCCGACAGGTCCATTTAAATGCGCGGGGTTTGACCACCAGGTTGTAACCTGTTCGCAGGATGCCCACGCTTGGTATTGGTCAGGGTTGGTCCAATAAGCTGTCGCAAACAGGGTTGGAACGCCTTGTGGGTCAATGTACCGGGCAAAGTCAAAATGGTCCGCTCCGTCCTTCAAAGAGAGGAGCGATTTGGTTAGGGTTTGAAAATCATCTAGGTCTTGAGCGGGTGTGTCGTTGGCCTGCGCGCCGAGGTATAACACATTGATCTTTTGCGTAGATTCCGCGAGACGTGCTGAATAGCGCTGTGCGCCAGCGACATGCCCTTTTGGTTTCTTCATTGGGATCGTGCGTTGTCGTGGATGATGTTCGGACAAGCTCAGCGCCTCTATTTTTCGGGCCTATCTGCGTATTTTGAACTAAGGACAGACATTCCGCAATGCGGCAGTCCTTACAAATCGCTCAATGACGAATGCCTTAGGATAAGATAAGCAGCCAAACCCAAACGGAGGCAATCGAGCCGCCCGTGGCGATCAAGACGGAAGAGGCGGCGACCCGGCGTGCGGCACCGTACATATGCGCGAAAACATAGGCGTTTACGCCCGGTGCCATGGCCGCGGTCAACACGGCAGAGCGCAAGGCGGCTTGGTCCAAACCAGTTAATGTCGCGGCCGCGTAGACGATTGTTGGGTGTACGATCAGCGAAATGGCACAGACCATCAAGATCGCCTTCATGTCCCCCTCGGGGCGATAGCGGAACAGAATGCCACCAAGGCTAAACAACGCTGTTGGCAAACCGGCTGCGGCCATAAGATCGATGCCTTCGACCAATGGGCCCGGCAATTGCAGGTTCGTCAGATTTACAAACAAGCCAAGAAAGATCGCGATCACGAACGGATTGTGGAACATCGCTTTGACCACGCGTTGAGCGCGATCTTTGAGGCCTTTTGATTGATTGCGCGCAATCTCCATCGCGGTGACGCCAAGCATGTAGCAAAGCGGTGCATGGAACGCGATAATGGCAAAGTTAGCGGCAAGGGCATCCGCGCCAAATGCGCGTTCGGTGATCGGCAGGCCAAGCAAAACAGTGTTTGAAAACAAACAGGTAAAGGCAATCGCTACTGCGTCGACCGGGTTGCGTTTGAACAGAATACGAGCGCCCAGATAGCCCAAGAAAAAGCTGGAAAACGCGCCGAGGTAATAGCTGAAAATCAATGGCGCGCTGGCGCTTGCGCCGAGGTCGATCTGTGAAATCGCCCGAAAAAGCAGACAAGGAATGGCAAAGTTCTGCGTGAACCGAACCAGCCCATCAATGGCCGCCTCGCTGATCATGCCTTTCCACGTGACCAGATAGCCAAAGCCAATGACGACGAAAACTGGGAGGATGATGTCGAGGAGGGCCTGCATTCGAATTCAGCTCGTGACTTTCAATAAGGGAGGTATCGACGCAGGCAACCGGGTCGGGCCTAGGGTATGGGGCAATTGCGGGACTTACAAGGCGATCACTTTGAGTGCAGCATTCCTTTCACAACGCGGCCCTTCACTGTTTATCTTGGCGATAGACCTCGAAGACAGAGGCGGTGTCATAGGTCTGTGGCAGCATAGCTGATGCTGTTTCGTAAAGCGTATCGGCCGCATCAAATAGCGGCGTTTTGAGACCGAGGCGGCGAAGGTCGTTGCCAATGACGGACAAATCCTTTTCGAACATCTTAAGGCTCGCGGTTGGGGGATCGTATCGTTCTGACATCATCAATGGCATTCTGAGATCAGACATTTTCGATTGTCCGGCACCAGTTGAGAGCATGGTGTAGGTGGTGTCGCGATCCAGGCCAAGCGCGTCGGAATAGGCCAACGTTTCTGCAGCGGCTGCGTTGTGCAGGGCAACAGCATGGTTTGCGACGTATTTCAGTCGGCTGCCCATTCCGAATGCGCCAGCCTCAATAATGGCCTTGGTGAAATGGGCCATGAGGGGGCGGGCTTTGGCAATCGCTTCGGTATCGCCCGACGCCATCATTAATATGTCGCCTTTTTCGGCCTGAACGCCGGTCCCGCTGACGGGGCAGTCAAGGAGGTGAATACCCCTTGCTGCCAATGCCTTACGTGCCGCAAACTTATCCTCAAGCGCGAATGTGCCCGTTTCCAGAACGATTTGACCAGAATTCAAATGCTGGACGAGTTGGGTACACACGTCATGTAGGGTCGCAGGTGACACGAGGGCAAAGATCACAAGATCACAATCAATGAGCCAGGCCCCAACAGCGGCATGCGGTGTGCCGCCCATGTTCAGAAGTTTTTCCTGAGCATCAGCTGAAGGATCGGCGCCAGAGACTGTTACACCGGCTTCAATCAGGTTTCTGGCATAAGCTGATCCCATGATGCCAAGCCCGATTATCCCAACCTGAGCCATGGCTTAGACCTTGAATTGGTACGATGCGGGCACCCACCGATAGGACTGTCCGTCACGTTCTACATAGCCAACGGACGGGAAGGGCATGTGGTGTCCGACAACCAGAATGTGACCGTCAGCCACCTCAGCAAGAACGCGGTTGCGGGTGATGATTGCCCGTTCTTTGTCGTCGTCAAAGCCAACCTTGCTATGTGGATGTTCGACCGAAAAGACATAGTGGTTTGCGACATCCGCCCAGATCAAAGCCTGTTTGCCGTCACTTTCGACCCCAAACATCATATGTCCGGGAGAGTGACCAAAAGCGGCTTGAGCAGTGACGCCGGGCGCGATCTGATCGCCATCTTCAAGGAAGTGAAACTGATCCTCTAACGGGGTGACGACCTTGAGAAACATCTCGCGGTTTTCGGCGCGTTGAGGTGGAATGTCGTCGCCAGAATTCCACGCGTCAAATTCCCGGCGACCAATCATCAATTGCGCATTTGGAAACGCAGGCGCGCCGTCTTCCCATAAGCCGCCAATGTGATCGGGGTGCACATGTGTGATCGCGACAACATCGATGTCTTCGGGCTGATAGCCGGCTTCGATTAGGCGAGGGCGCAGCATTCCGGCACCGGATCCTCTGCGTGATTGCCCAAAGCCTGTGTCGATCAAAACCAAAGCGTCGCCCGTATTGACCACAACAGGCACAAAGCTGTTTTCAAGCTGATCCGCCGGCAGGTTTGCAGCCTTGGCAAACTGCGCGATGTCCTCATCACTTTCCTCCAGCAGGAAGGGCGGGCTGACACCCATTGGAAAGGCCCCGTCCAGAATTGCTGTGATCTCAAACTCTCCGAATGCGAACCGATGAATAGGTCCACTCAGCGCGCCAAGCATCTTTGCGGTCATAGTTTTTCCTTCTCAACTTATGTCTTGCAGCTTGTCCAAGGCTGGATAAAGCCGAGTGAAATCATCGTCTTCCATGCCTGCATCTACTGCGGCTTGAATCCAAGCGAGCGTCTGGTGACCCAATCGCATCGGGCTGCCCAATTCCTTGGACAAGGCCACGGCCATGCCGACATCCTTGCGAAGGTTGAAAATACGCGAGCGTCCGTCCCATGTTTCAGACAAGATGTGATCGGGAAATCTGCGTTCCGAGATGAAGCTTCGCGCGTTTCCTGCGTTGAAGACTTTTATCATGTCGGCAAGGTCAATTCCTGCGGCTTCTGCCAAACGTCCGGCTTCGGAACAGGCGAGAAAATTGGTGTGTGTGATCAGGTTATGGACAACTTTCATTGTATGACCTGCACCAGACGGACCAAGATGGATGAGCGTGCCAGAGCAGGCGTTTAGCACGGATTTCGACCGCTCAAGCACCTCTGCATCACCGCCGATCATCAGCGTCATCGTGCCTTCATCGGCCCCCTTGGCACCGCCGCCGGTCATGCCTGCATCCATGTAAGGCACGCCTTTTTCGCCGGCGCGAATGGCCAGTTTTTTGGTGTATACGGGGTCCGACGTGGTGAAGTCCCAAAGGATCGAATTCGGGCGCGCATGGGCCAGAATGTCATCGAGAATTTCGTCAATCTGTTCAGAGCCGGGCACAACAAAAATGATGATATCCGCCTGTGCCGCCATCACGGATGGGGGTACAATCTGGGCGATATGCGATTGCGCATCGCGGGCATTTTCAGAGACATCCCAGACCAGCAATTGATGGTCTGCAAGGGCGATGTTTTTTGCTATTCCGCGCCCCATATTGCCGAGGCCAATAACCCCTACGGTTTTCGTCATATCAAACTCCTCTGCTATGTCTTGTGCCGGTGGATCAAGCGGCCGAAAACAAGGTAGATAGGACAAGGGGGCATCGGCACATTGGTTGACCAATTTCCCCTAAAAAACAAGGCGTTTGCCTTGACTGACAGTTGCAAAAACTGTCCATGATTGGTACGTTGGAGTCAAGTTGCTGATCATTTTCCATTTTACAATCGCGCCGCATAAATGAGGCGTAAAAACCGACGACTCGGGGGGCAAAATGTTTGAGAAAATGCCGCATATCAAAGAAGAGGTGTATCTCGGGTTTCTGGACCGAACAATCGAGGTTCATTGGAACTATCACGCCATTCTGATGGTCACGATTTGGCTGATTATCGTGCCGCTATGCATCACCATCATTCGTTACGGAAAACCACGTCCGACCGTAAAAGGGTTGCAGCGTCAAGTCCACATTCGGCACATCGAATGGTGGTGGTTCACCTCGCACAAATACGGCCTGTCATTCGCCGTGCTTTTATCTTTGGCTGGTGTCGGAGTGGCTTTGGTCGCTAGCCAAGGGTTCAGCGGATCTGTGCACGCAATCCTAGGAAGTCTGACTGTGACCCTTGGGATCATTCAGCTTCTGTTTGGGATGTTGCGCGGCACACATGGCGGGAAATACTACAGGTTCAACGAAGAGAACGATCCGGCAACCTGGCATGGAGATCACTATAGTCGCACAACCCGCCGCCGGATTTTCGAGGCGTATCACAAGACCGCAGGCTATTTTACCTTGTTCTGCGCCATCGGTGCGATTGGGTCGGGGCTGATGCAATACCCCATGCCAATCCTCGCGCGGATCGTTTTCGTCATTCCGTTTCTGTTTCTCGCCTTTTGGGTCGTGATGGAATTCTTTGAACGCCGCTATGACGGATACCGCGCTGTGCATGGCTATGGAATGGAACATCCCTACAACAAAGAACGAGAGCAATTGTGATGGCCGACGTATTGATCAGCGAGTTTATGGACAAAGGCGTGGCTGAAGGATTGATCGCGGAGTTTGACACCCATTGGGATCCTAATCTTTGGGGCAAACGAGACGAGTTGAAAGCGCAGATCGCCAGTGCCAAAGCCATCGTTGTGCGCAACGGCACAAAGGTGGATGTCGATCTGTTGGACGCTGCGCCGAACCTGAAAGTCGTGGCGCGGATGGGTGTTGGGTTGGACACGATTGATGTGGAGGCCTGCAAGGCGCGGGGGATCGAGGTTTGCCCATCCATCGGTGCAAATGCGGTTTCTGTGGCCGAGTATGTGATCGCCACCGCAATGGTTTTATTGCGAGGGCCGACCTATTTCGCGACGTCTGATGTGGCCGGAGGGGCCTGGGACCGTCCGAAATTTGCCGGTTCGACAGAGATTGCGGGACGTGTGATGGGGATCGTTGGTTTTGGGTCGATCGGGCAGGTCGTTGGGGAAAAGGCGCGCGGCATGGGTATGGAGGTCATCGCCTATGACGCCATGATGCCAGATGATCATCCCGCATGGGCACATGCGCGACGTGTTGAGCTTGACGATTTGGTGGCGCAGTCGGATGTCGTCTCGCTGCATTGTCCCAAGCTGCCCGAGACGATTGATCTGATTGATGCCCGTCAATTTTCGAGGATGAAACCAGAGGCCGTTCTGATCAACTCCGCCCGCGGCGGGATCGTGAACGAAGCCGACTGCGCGGCGGCTTTGCGGTCTGGCGAAATCGCCGGGGCGGCGTTGGACACCTTGGATGTTGAACCGATCCAGCCGGAGGTTGGGACGCTGTTTCAGGGTATCGATAACCTCATCCTCACGCCGCATGTGGCTGGGGTCACCAAAGAATCCAACCGCCGCATCGCCGAAGTCGCCGCCGAAAATGTGCGGCGGGTGTTGGGGTAGGTGAAGGTCCGCTTCGAGCCCAGAGTGACAGATGCGGCGCCGTGCACGAATGTCCGGTATTTGGTCGAAGGCCTTGCCCAGAGAAAGTGTTTCCACCACTACTCTGTGGAGTTCCTTTGCCGAAATTTCCGTTTTCAGAAAGCCTAGTTTGATGACGCTTATCCATACAAAGTTATTTTCCAACAACGATGCAGCCATTGTTTCCGATATTCTGTTAACGGCAGACGATCCCTCTCCAAAAAAGAAGTCTTTGTGGCTTATCGCCGAAGGTCGAGTTGACGAAATGAACTACTCCACTGTCGGCCACATGCAAAAAACCATTTTCATTAGCCGACGTTGTCTTTTCCAGTGGGCAGGGCAAATGGTAGTGGCGCGGTCGATCTACTACTTTGTTAAACAACGTGCGAGAGCTCCTTTCGAAGAAATAAAAGCAAGTCTGTGCCGCGAGTTTTCGGAAAAGGAACTCGACGCCGTCGAATTCAGTATCATACGTTTGAATTCAGGCCGCATCGAGTTCTTCGGCCACGACGGAAATACAACTTCGCACAGTGAAGGCATTAAATGGGTTAGCGGTAGCGGGGCATGGCTGGTCGATCCCGACAACCATCCAGGGGACAAGATGTTCAATGATAAAGTTGAAGGCGAAGAACTCATTGATGATGAGACAAGCGACCTCCTCAACAGGCTTTATCAAGGAGAAGCGGGAGCATACACATACGATCCATTCAGGGCGGGGGGATGGTACGAGATTAATATCGTCAGAGACGGGGTGTTCCGCAGAGTGCCATATGCGGTATGTTACTATGACCTTGACCTGGTTGAGCAGTCTGGGTCTACAAACCCGACCTTGGCTATCTTCTCCCGATACATGCAAGATAGGCTTCTTATTCACAGAGTTTGGGGAAAGACCAAGGCGTCAGAGATCCATGTCGTGGATAGTTTTAAGGGTCAATTTAGCAGCAAAGTTGTTGAGCCTGACCGCTACTTCTTAGGCGGATTGCACAACTGGGAACTGGTTTTTCAGATCGCAATCCGCAATGGCGGCACACAGGTCGTCAGTCAGATAACACAGAACACTTCGCCGATAGACGAAGTTGAGATTGCCGATCTTGACAAGCCCAGATTTTTTGCGAGCAAAAGCACAGTGGAATTCTTGAAAGGGCAAATCGAAAGGATGCCTCCGATATCTGAACGCTAGATCGGCCGACTTTTCATTTTCCGTGTACGGCTCGCCAAACCGGTCTTTTGTTCGATAATCGCAAACGGCAGCAATGCCCGCAAAGCAGCCATCGACTATCATGCAAAAAATTTGTGGGGGGCATGGAAGGTGCACCGGGGCCTAGCCTTGATACTCCAAAATATAAAGACCAGCGTTGTAGTCTGACACATAGGCCAAGCCTTCTTTGGAGACCCAGATGTCTGTGGATTGAATGACTTTGGCGCGGTTGGGGCGGCGGTCCATGAGTTTGGCGGGTTCTGGTGGAACGAAGGCGGCGACCTCTTTGGGTTGGTATTCATTCGAGATGTCATAGACCCGAACACCCGCATTTTGCTGTGTCGCAAAGATCAACTGATCGCTGACCATGCTGTCGGGGCGGTTTTCGTGGATGTTATGCGGTCCGAAATGTGCGCCTTTGTTGACGTAGTCGGCATCGTCGGGGATCGGAACGGTGGAAATGCTGATCGGGTTGGCGGGGTCACGGATGTCAAAGAGCCAAATATGCTTGATCCCGTCGGCGCAATTGTCGAGCACCGCTTCATCCGCGACGACCAAAAGATTTCGGTCGGGAAGGGGCAGCGCGTTGTGGGTGCCGCCGCCAAAGGGGGGCGACCAATTGCGGTGCACGATCAGCTCTGGGTTGGTGCGATCTTTGACATCCATGATCACCAGCCCACCATCGCGCCAAGCGCCATAGGCCGTGTCACCATGGACGATGGCGTGATGCAAACCGGCGCGGGCTTGATCTTCGGACAGTGTTTCACCGGCGGCTGTGTTCATGCCCGGCAACCAATAACGGCCCACTTCTTTGGGGTTGCTTGGGTCGGCCATATCGATGGTGACAAAGATGTAGTCGGTAAACCCATCCAACAGGACGGATGCATAAGCCCATCGCCCACCAGTATACCAAAGCCGATGAACACCACCGCCTTCTACCCCCATGAACCCGATTTTGCGCGGCTGCGCGGGGTTTGAGATGTCATAGACGTCAACTCCGGCGGTCCAGTTGCGATCGGTTGACGCTTTGTCAGCGGTGCCTACCTTTTTGCCCAGCTTGCCTTTGTAATATTCCTCTTCGTTTTGAAATTCCGCAGAGGCGAACATGTTCTTGGCGTTGATCACCAAAAGCAGGTCTTCGTGGCTTTGGAGATGAATGTTCCAGGTGTTTGGCGGGGCAGGGATATAGGCCACGGGTTTGGGTGATCGCGGATCTGTGCAATCGACAACGCTGAACCCGTCAGAGAACATATGTCCGATGATCGCATGGCTCTTGTTGACCATGATTTGCACGCCGTCCGGACGCCCGCCCTGATCGGAATATCCCAGCAGCTTCATGTTTTTTACGTAATCCGGGGTGGGCAAGTCTTGTGTCATTCTTTCTCCTTTAGCGCATCAAGCCGCGCTTAGTTCTTTGTCGAAAAGCTCTCGTAGCTCTGTCGAAAAATTCTGCCGTGTGATCTCGACTTCGGGACGTGACGCTTTGGCGAAGGCAGCGCGCATGGTATCATTAAGTTCAGTGATCTCGACACCTTGCTTGCGCAATTCAGCGCTGCATATTGCGTCATCCTCTTCTGCGAAACCGCGTTGTTCTAACGTTGCGCGATCTATTGCGCGCTGTAGCCCCGCGCGATGTTCCGGGGTTAGGCGCGCAAGGTTGTCTGCATTAAACAGAACAAGGGCCACGCCAAGCAGATGACGTGTCAGTAAGATATGGCGATGTGTGTCATGGATACCGAAATTTAGCGTGTTGGTCAGAGGGTTTTCTTGTGCATCAACACGGCCAGATCTCACCGCATCGGGCAGGTCACGCACATCAATGGCTTGGGGATCAAAGCCGAGTGCACGGAAGACGCGTTGGTGATCATCATTGGCCAATGTGCGCAGCTTCAGGCCGGCGCAATCTGCAACGGATTTGATTGAGGCCGCACTCGTGATGTGACGCAACCCGTTGTCCCAATAGCCCAGCACCTCGTATCCGGTTGCTTTGGCGACTTCTTGGCGAAGCCTGTCACCCAAGGCGCCATCCAAAAGGGCATAGGCGCGGCGGCGATCTGGAACGACAAAGTGCTGATCGAACAATCCCAACTCGGGCACGCGTTTGGCCAGGTAGCTGGAGGAAAAATAACACCCATCGAGTTCGCCATTTTCCGTCATTGTGAGAAGATCGGCGGCCTTATGACCCCGCGCCACGATGCTTTCATCAAAGCTGATCGAGACAGCTCCGTTTGTTTCTTCTGCGACGGCATCGACCAAGAAACGGCCCCCACGGGTGTGAACAGATTTGTCGCCTTGGTATCCGCCGAATTTCAGTTCTATCATCTCAATTCATCCATCAATTCGTCAGGGTCAGGCGGCAGCGAGACGGGCACGCCGCGCTGTGCGGACAGGTCCATTGCCATCGTCATGAGCAGGTTTTTGTGACCATCTGCGGCGGTTGCATGCGGTGTGTTCGCACCAGTGTAGAGCCGTTGATACCACGCGTTGGTTTCCTCGCGCATCGGTCCCCAAAGTTGACCAGCATGCAGGTCTCCGGGTGGATAACTGGTGAGGAATTCGACATGGCGGGGTGGGGCAGTGTAGCCTTCAGGCGCATAACCAGCCCCTTGGGCTACGTTGGTCGCCATAACCAGATCACGGTGGGTGTCTTCAATATCGATCACACCTTCGGACCCCACGATCCCAATTTCGATCCCGTAAACCGCGCCGGGCCAAACCTCGGGTAGGCCCCACGAGATATTCATGGAAAAGACGGTGCCGTCATCCATGGTAAAGATGCCAAGCGTTGAATCCTTGGTGCCCCATTCGCCCAGCACTTTGTCCGTGGATTGGGCGTAAACGCTGACTGGGGTTTTGCCTTCCATCAACCAAAGCGACATATCAAGGCTGTGGGTTCCCGAGACAACCATAGGCGTCAGCGTCGCGCGTTCCTGTGTGCGTTGGACTGTGGCAATCGGGACCATCTTGTTCATGAAGGCGCGGGTCACAACGGTATGGACGTCACCGATTTGGCCTGTGATCAGGCGTTCTTTTACTGCAAGGAACCGACGGCGAAAGCGATTGGTATATCCGATCGCAGCGTCCACACCTGCGTCTTGAATTGCAGATAAGATCTGTGCCGATTGCCGTGCGTCAGTGGCAAGAGGTTTTTCGATAAACAGCGAATGCCCCTTCTCAACGGCGAGCATTGTGGGGTCAAAGTGGAAATTCTCATCCGTCGCCACAATTGTCGCCGTGACCTCGGGACGTTTTAGCAATTCGCGGTAGTCGTTGGTGAAAAAATCCGCGTCGATATCTGCGGCCAGCTTTTCACCGATATCTGATTTCAGGTCGCACAGGCCGATCCAACCGACACCGGGATAGGCGCGCGCAAGCTCGGCGCGGATGCGTCCGATGGTACCGCAGCCGATGATCGCGAGGCCTATCTCTTTCCGTTTCTGCATAGCGTTACCCTATTATTGTTCTTGCGGCAGTGGTTCAGGTCGGGTGTGCGTTCCTCTGTAGACGCGCAATGCGCCCTCAACCACGACGAACAAAACAGCCAGCATGAGGAAGGTTCCGATCCATTGCGACAGGATGAAACCAAGCGATTTGTCTTCAAAGATCAGCAAGGCGCGGCGGATGTTTTCGTCTGCCAATGGTGCGAGGATTACGCCCAGAACGACCGGCGCCACCGGGAATTTGAAGACCGAGAAGAGCCAGCCGACAATACCCGCGGCGAACATGATCCAGACGTCGAATATCGACAGCTTTACAGAGTAAGCGCCGATCACGCAGACCGGTAAGATCAAGGGCATCAGGATGCCACGGGGCAGGCTGAACAGTTTCACGCACGGCCCGATCAACGCGAAGGCGGCCATGTACATCAATATGTTTGCGGCGATCAGGGCCGAATAGATGAAGTAGATCAAACCCGGGTGATCAATCTCGATTGTTGGGCCGACGACCACGTTCTTTAATGTGAGTGCTGCCAACAGCGCTGCTGCGGCTGCATTGCCGGGTATGCCCAGTGCGAGGGTTGGCAACATCGACCCGCCGATATTGGCGTTGTTCGAAGTCTCGGCACAAACAAGGGCCTGATAGCTGCCTTTACCCCATTGTGCGCGTTCTTCAGGTGAGGCGCGGCGGCGTCCGATGTCATAGGCGAGAAAGGATGCGACATTGGCACCGGCCCCCGGAATGGCACCGATAAATGTCCCAAGGATGCCCGATCTAATCGCCGCAGGTGTGTAGCGGGCCAAAAGACCCAAAGGAGGCACAACACGACCGACCTTTGACGGGATCGTCGGCATATCGCGTGCGGGAAGGGTGCGCAGGATTTCCGCAAGACCAAAGAGGCCGATCAAAACGGCGACATAGGAAATGCCGTCAAACAACTCGAAAGTGCCAAGGGTGAAGCGTGGCACAGCATGGATTGAATCCAAGCCCACAAACGCAACCAACATGCCGAGCCACCCAGCGATCCAACCCTTTAGCGGCATCGATCCTGCGGCCATTGTGCCCGCGACCATGATGCCAATGACGGCGAGCCAGAACATTTCCCAAGATTTGAAATTCAAAGCGAAGGTGAGGATCAAAGGGATGAAAAGCACCAGAAAAATGATCCCGATCCCACCGCCGATGAAACTGGCGGCGATGGCCATGCCAAGGGCCTGACCGCCTTCGCCTTTTTGCGCAAGCTGGTGACCTTCGATCATTGTGGGAACGGCGTCTGGCGTGCCGGGAATGTTGATCAAAACCGCTGAAATCGCGCCACCAAAGACGCTGCCTGTGTAGACGCCCAGCATAAAGGAAATGGCGACGTCCTGGCTCATCCCGGCTGACAGGCCAATCAAAAGGCCCATCGCCATTGTTGTCGAAAGCCCAGGCAGTGCGCCCCAGATAATGCCAAGGCAAACGCCTGCCAGCGTCATCGCGAGCAAGGCAGGCGTCAGCGCGAGCAGAAGTCCGTCAATCATTCAAAAACTCCCCGGAAGGGGGATGCGAAACACCAACTGGAAGACGAGGGACAAAACGATGGTCCAAGCGATGGAAATGCTGGCCGTGATCCAGAACGGGCCGCGCCAGCTGGCATGGATGATCGTGCACAAGGTGATGATTGTGGCGGGTTCAAAGGCGGTTAGCCGGAGGTTCGTGCCAAACACCGCGTAATTCTGCTGAAAGGCAAGAACCTGCAGGGCCGCGACATAGATGGCAACTGCGATAGCCAGCATCAGCGTGCGAAAATCGGTCGTCACATCGCGATCCGCCAAAATCGGAAGGTGCACGCCTGAGCGGCGCCTTGCGAGCGCGGATGCTCCGAGGCCGAGTGCCATGACCAAGAGTGAGGCGGCGACGATGAAGGGCAAGAGGCCAGGTGCGGTGTGAATTGCGCCGGGCATTGGCAATGCAACGGATGCCAGCATCGTCACACCAGCAATTGCGATCAGGATCGCCGAGACAATGAGATCAAGCGTGGGTGAGGCGAAACCTGACCCGGCTTCTTCGCCCTCAAATTTGATGTCTGTTTGATCCATCTGTGTCATGACCTGCCTGCGGTTTGAACGAAGCGCGCAAGAACGCGCTTCGTGAGCTTGATCAGGACTTGGAGTCGATTGGTGGTGCGACATAGTCTTGCGGCGGCCACCATGCGTCGAAATCGGCAGGGGCAGGGAGCCCTAGTTCTTCTGCAGTTTTCACCTCAGCTCCAATTTGATCTTGGAACTTGTTGAAGATCTCCGTTGTGATCGATTCCATCAGCGCACCTTCACGATCCGCTTCCTCACCGATTTTCACATCCGGGATGAAGAACTTGGAGTTCAACATTTCAAGGAACCCGTCCGATGTAGCCGCAGCCTCGAACGCTTCAGCGATTTCTTGCAAAACCTCTGGTGGCAGATCTCGTTTCACCATGAAGTTATACGTGGCCCCGACGGGCAAGCCTTTGGCTGCAGGAATCGCGTTTCCAAGCGTCGACAGAACAGTCCCGTCATCCAGCGTGATGTCGTTGCCAGATGTTTGCAAAAGGTTGCGCAGCTCACCCGACCGGATTAGGTCGATATGCTCATGCAAGCCGCCGCCTGCGATGTCGGTCTCCCCTTGCAAGCCAGCCAGAGTCGCAGGTTTGCCGCCCTTGTAGGGAACGTATTTCAATTCAACTTCTGCAGCGTTCGCGATGATCAGCGCCAATTCGTGCCAGACACCACCTGTGCCTGAGGTCGAGATTGAAACCGAGCCGGGATTGGCCTTTGCCGCGGCAATCACGTCATCGATTGTTTGGAATGGGCTATCCTTGCGTACAGACCAAGACGCAGATGCAGCGCCAGCCTTAAACGGAAGCCAATCTTTCCACGGTGTGAATTCTGCATGGCCCATGACGCGGACAAAGCGGTTGTAATTGGCGCCACCTAGAATGGTATAGCCATCAGAGGGAGATGCGCCCACGAACTGTGTTGCGACCCCACCAACTGCACCGGGTTTGTTGAGAACATTGATGTTCCAACCTTTGGCTGCGGCCATTTCCTCGGCCAGTTTGCGCATGATGGTGTCCGTACCGCCACCCGCTGAATACATCACCACGATATTGATCGGGCGTTGCGGAAAGGACTGTGCGAATGCCGCCGTCGGCATGGTTATCTGGAGCGCTGTAAACCCAGCTGCTGCGCCGCCGATGAACGATCTGCGGTTCGGTTCCTTTTTAAGTGAGTCTGACATGTCTTCCTCCCAGTTTTTGATCTCCTTGAGATCAGCTTTGGCCCGCTTCAAATTTCTCGGGCCCATTGTAATTTCTTGATTTTGCAAATGATGTGACGCTGTCTTCGATGTCTGTTTCCATCAATGCGTTCCAGCGATTGTTAAAACCAAAGAGAGCGATAACTGCGCCGATTTCGACGACCTGTTCGGGCGAGAAATGTGTGCGCAGGTCCGTCATGTCTTTGGGTGTTGCGTAAGATGGGCAGGCCCCACCAGTGACCGCAACGCGCAAGGCGGCACGTTCTGCATCTGAGAAAATTGGGTTGGTCTCAAATTCCCAAAGCGCTTCTAGCTTATCTTCGGGCACCCCATTATCACCGCCATTCTTAAACGTATGGGCGGAACAGTACTGGCACCCATTGGCCAAGCTCGTCACATGGGCGACCATCCAGCGCAGGGCAGGGTCAACAGTGCCCGGTGACCGGACGACTGCACGAATAAGGCCCAAAACCGCTTTCGCGATTTCGGGCCTGTGCGATAAGGTCAACATCGAGTTCGCAACAAAGCCTGTCGCCGAAGCCAACCACTCGATATCCGCCTTGGCATCGTCAGAGGCGGACAGATCAACTGGTGCGATATGTGGCATTGTTGGAACTCCTTTTGGTTAAGGCATAGGGATATCGGTCACGTATTTTGGAATTTGATAGCCGCGCTGAACAGCGGGACGTTCAGCGATACGGACATACCAATCACGGACGTTGGGGAAGTCATTCAGATCGATTTGCTGCCAATCATGACGGGCGATCCAAGGAAAACAGGCCATATCCGTGATTGAATACTCCCCACGTCCACCGCCAACGATAAAGTCGCGACCCTCAAGGCGCCGATCCAAGACACCGTAAAGACGCTTGGCTTCGTTTGAATAACGCACTTCTGAGTACTCTGACTTGCCAGCGTTGTACTTGACGAAATGGTGGACCTGACCAAGCATTGGGCCAAGCCCGCCCATTTGCCACATCAACCATTCGATTGTGGCCCAGCGATCATCTTTTGGAATGAACTGGTTATGTTTCTCGGCCAAATAAAGCATGATGGCACCGGTCTCCATCATCTGTACGCCAGTGTCTTGATCGACGATGGCCGGGATCCGGTTGTTGGGCGCAATTTTCAAAAAACCGGGATCGAATTGCTCGTCCTTTGAAATGTCGATGGAGTGGACGGTATAGTCGATACCCAGTTCTTCAAGAAGAATGGAAACCTTACGTCCGTTAGGGGTCGTCCAAGTGTATAAGTCGATCACGATTTAGTCGTCCTTCAGTAGGTTTGAGCGAACAGATTTTAGATGGTTGCGCATAGCAGAACGGGCGGCACTGCGGTCCCGCTTTTCCAACGCCGAAACGATTTCATCGTGTTCAGCGAAAGAGTGGTAATTTTTGGGCGGGCCGCTTTGGGGAATTTTCAGACCGGACCAAACAACGGATAATCGAACAGCGTTTACGATGCGGTGCATTTCGACCAACAATGGGTTGCCCGATGCAATTGCAATCAATTCGTGTAGACGAGCATCGAGATTTCCATATTCTTCCCAGCTGTTCGCAACGCGCATTTCATTCGTAAGATTGCGCGCTTCGACGAGGTGTCGTTGAGACGCATGGATCGCAGCGTGCCCAGCAATTTCAGGTTCAAGCGAGAGGCGGGCCATCATCGCGTTGTGGGGGCTTGTGTCCTCGGACAAACGGGCAATCAACGACTCGTCGTTGGGCTCAGGCGCTGAGGGAACCTTTAAAAAGGTCCCGCGTCCGACATGGCGTTCGACCAAACCTTCCACTTCGAGTGCAGTCATCGCTTTGCGCAATTCGCCCCGGGAAATTCCAAGCTTTTCAGACAGCTGGCGCTCCGGAGGAAGCCGCTCACCTGGCATCGTGCCATTCTTTGCAAGCCAGCCCGCGAGCAATTCGCGCGATGCTAAATTTGGCCTAAAGACATTCATTGGTTAACCAATTTACCTCCTTTGATCGTGCAAGGAAAGATGCAGATGCTGCAAGAAGTCAATAATTTATTTGTTTACGAAGCACTGTCCTGACGTTAATCATTATTGCATTGAGGCTGATTGGGCAAAAGATACCCCAATTGGTTAACCAAATTTGACTGATAGTTTTGGTCAAATAAAATGGGGGGAGGCGCTGTTCGATGCGCAATCAAGACGGGGTCAAATATTCCGACGCGATGCCTGTGCCTGAGCAAATGAAAGCTTGGGTGTTGGGCGATCCTGATGAGTTGAAATTAATCGACAAACCGGTCCCAGTGCCCGGACGCGCAGAGGCTTTGGTTCAAATCGATGCCGTTGCGATCTGTGCGACTGACCTGGAGGTTATCAGTTACGGTACTCCGGCGATTTTCGAAGGAGGTCCGCCCTTCAATAAGAATTTCACACCAGGTCACGAATATATGGGCACCATCGCAGCTCTTGGGCCTGGTGTAGACGAATTCGAGATTGGTGACCGTGTCACTGTCGAAATTCACGCAGGTTGCGGTCAATGCAAACGTTGCCGAATGGGGATGTACACGTCTTGCCACAACTATGGTTTGAATTACGGTGACGTGGATAAAGGCCACCGTGCCAATGGATTCACGACGAATGGTGGATTCACCGAATACGCCATCAATAACATCAACACTATGATCAAAGTGCCCGATGAAATGTCAGATGCTGAAGCGACGTTGGTCGTCACAGCGGGCACGTCGATGTACGGCCTCACAGAACTGGGTGGTTTGGTTGCTGGGGAAAGCGTGGTTGTGATTGGGCCCGGTCCAATTGGGCTGTTGGCGGTTGCCGTTGCCAAATCCTTAGGCGCTAGCCCGGTTGTTTTGGTTGGAACGCGGGAGAACCGAAATAAAATCGGTCTGGAACTGGGCGCGGACGTGACGATTGATGCCCGCAACGAAGACGTCTTGGCGCGGGTGAAGGAAATTGTCGGACCCAAAGGGGCCGATTATGTCGTTGATTGCGCGGGCAGCGAAACAACTGTGAACCAAGCCGTCCATATGACCAATCGAGGTGGCAAGGTTTGCCTCGCGGCCTTTCCAAAGAAACCGGTTGAATTCGATCTGGGGTATCTCGCGGTAAATAACATCTATCTGTATGGCATCCGAGGCGAGGGCCGATCTGCCACGCACCGGGCGATGGCCTTTATGGCAGACAAGCGTTTTGATGCGCGGAAAATTCACACCCATACCTTCCCAATGCAAGACCTTCCCGAAGCGCTGCGATACGCGCGGGAACGGGTCGATGACGCGATAAAGGTTGTGGTCTCGAACAAAGAAAAAACCGCCTCCAAAGCGACCTGAAAATAGGATGAACAATGACGAAAGCAATCCGAGGAATTTATGCAGCGGCAGTGTCTCCTTTTCGGAGCGACGGCTCGCTTGATACGATGAAACTGGTCGCATATTGCAAACACCTGACCACTGACGGCGGTTGCGACGGCGTGGCCCCGACAGGAACGACCGGTGAAGGAAACTCAATTTCATTTCGCCAAAAGCTCGAGCTTGCAGGGGCATTCGCGAGTGCAGGGTTCGATCCCAACCGGGCGATTTTCGGAACGGGCGCGTGTGCGACGCAAGATGCCATCGATCTGTCTAAGGCGGCCCTTGATGCAGGGTTTCCGAACGTTCTGGTTCTGCCGCCATTCTACTATAAAAATCCCAGCGACGAAGGGTTGTACCGATACTTTGCGCAATTGATCGAAACGATTGGGGACGACCGTTTGCGCGTCTATCTTTACCATTTCCCACAAATGTCAGCGACGCCGATCCCCGTGGATGTGGCTGTGCGTTTAAAGAAAGACTTCGGGCCGATTGTGGCGGGACTGAAGGATTCAAGCGGAGACATGTCGCAGGCCTTGGCGTTTGCGTCGGCGACCGGGGGCGTTGATGCGGATTTCGACGTCTACCCGTCGAGCGAGTCCTTTCTATTCGAAGGATTGGATGGTGGCTGTGCTGGCATCATCTCGGGCTCGACCAATGCGTTTGCAAACTATGTTCAAGCTGGGCGCAAAGACGGCCCAGGCAGCGCGTCTTTTGAGCTTGTGAAATCAGCACGTGCGACGGCGTCGAAATACCCATTGATGGCAGCCATGAAACAGATTGAAGCGTGGCGCACAGGCGATGACAGCTGGACAAGAATGGCGCCGCCTCTTGTTTCATTAAGTGCCGATCAAAAGGCTAACCTTAAAGCAGATATTGACGGTTTACGGGCTGCAGAGCCGTCATAAAAACCAAATAGACAGCCACCTCGCAGGTTTTAATCAAAAGGAGCAGAGCGCACGATACCGGCACCAACGAATAACCCGAAACGGGAACAAAGCGCCGGAGATAGACACACTAGGGAGGAAGACATGAAAAAGATTTTTGCAACCGGCGCTGCGGCGCTGACAGCTTTGACTTTCGGGTCGGCAGCAACTGCAGAGGACATCACGCTGCGCATCGGCTCGGGGCATCCGCCCGGAGTTGTCTATGCGGGCCTGATGATCGATTATTTCCAAAAAGAGCTGAAAGAACGCGTCGAGGCGCGCACTGATCATACGGTGAATTTCGTCGAAGGGTATTCCGGTTCTATCGTTAAGGTGACTGAGGTTCTTGAGGGCGTTCAAGACGGCATTTTGGATATCGGTGGATTTTGTTATTGTTTCGAACCATCGAACCTTCCTCTTCATGCGTTTCAAGTCATGATGCCGTTTGGCACGATGGACCCTGAAAAATCGCTGAAGATCGCCCAGGAAGTGTACGCCGAAGTGCCATACCTCACTGACGTCTTTGAGGATAAATTTAACCAAGTTCTACTGAGCCGGATCGCGGATGGTGGTTATAATTTAGGGACGTCTTTTGCGTGGGACGATCTGGATGACCTTCAAGGTCAAAAGATCGCAGGCGCGGGTTTGAATCTGAACTGGCTAAAGCTGGCCGGTGTGTCTGAGGTTCAGTCATCGTTGGCAACGGCTTATACTGAGATGAACACCAACGTCTATGAAGGTTGGATCATGTTCCCTTCAGCTTGGGTGAACCTCAAGCTTTATGAACCAGGCCCATATTACACGTTGATCGGATTCGGCTCGATGACATGGCATGGGTTGACGATCAACAAAGATACCTATTCCGAACTGCCGGATGATTTCAAAGAGATTTTGCATGAAGTTTCTGCCGATTTCGAACAGCAGACCGGCAGCGTGAATGCCTCGGAATATGACCGGTTGGTCGATGTTTTACGTGACACCATCACTGTGACAGAGATCGACCCAGGTGTGCGTCAAGAATGGGCTCAAAGCTTAGCCACATGGCCGCAATCTCTTGCTGACGAACTTGAGGGGCAGGGACTTCCTGCCAAGCAAGTTCTGAACCTCGTTTTGGAACGTGCAGAAGCCAATGGTTATACTTGGCCTGAACGCTACGAAATCAAGTAATCAAAGCTATTCGCGCTTCGCTGTCATAGCGAAGCGCCCCAACCCTTGACTGCTGAGGCCTCTGATATGGCACTGGTTCGATTAAGCGATCAGCTTACAAAATTCTTGATGATCTTAGGCGCAGTTTGGGCGTTTTTTTTGTGCTTTTTCATCCTCGCTGATATCATCACCCGTGCGCTGAACATGCCCATCTCGGGCACCAAAGAAATCGTCGCCAATTCAGTGGTGATGATCGTATTCTTGCAAATTGGTTATGCGGTTCGCAGCAATTCGATGCTGCGCGCGGACTTTGTCGTCGCGGCGATGCCCAAGGTTGTCCAAAAAATCCTTCTCATTTTTGCCTTCTCCCTTGGTGCCGCGCTGTTCTTCTTTTTGCTAAAGGCTGGCATCAAGCCCGCTGTCCGCTCTTTCGTGAATGGAGAGTTCGACGGGGAAGGGTCCTTGCGCGTGCCGGTTTGGCCAACCCGTTGGATGATCATCTTTGGGGCAGGGCTGGCAGGCATAAATTACACGCTCTTGGCTATCGTTGAAGTTTTCGACCTTCGGGTAGAGCGGATGGAACTCTGACGTGTTTGATTTTGGAACTGCTACTCTAATTATTGTCCTCTTGTTGGGTTTGGTCTTCTTGGGGGTCCACGTCGCGGTGGCGCTTGGGGTCACCAGTCTTGTCGGAATTTATCTGGTCACCGGAAAAATGCGGATCGTTGAGGCGACCATTGCGTCAACCTCTGCCGAAGCACTTCGAGATTTTACCTTTGCCGTAATCCCATTGTTTATGCTGATGGGCGAATTTATTGGTCGATCCGGGGCAATCACGGATATCTATGTTGCGATCAATCGTAGCCTAAAGAAAATCCCCGCGCGTTTGGCTATCGCAACTGTGCTTGGCAACACTGTCTTTTCGTTTGTGACAGGCGTCTCAATCGCGTCAGCCGCTGCGTTTAGCCGGATCGCTTACCCTGAGATGAAAGCGCACAACTATGACCGTGGGTTCTCACTTGGGGCCATTGCGGGGTCGTCCTGCCTTGGCATGCTGATCCCACCGTCTGTTCTTATGATCGTTTGGGGCATTCTAACCGAACAATCCATTGGGCGATTGTTCCTCGCCGGGGTCCTTCCGGGCATGCTGCTTGCCACACTTTTCATTCTCTACATTGTGTTTCGAGCACTCACAAAACCGGAGCTAGTGGGTGAAGGTGCGGCTCATGTCGATCACGATCAAATCCTAGTCGAAGACGGCTTTGACAGTGCCAACGTTGAGCTTCCAGCTGGAAAACTGTTCGCTTCGATGTTTGGTGTGTTCGGAATTATCGGCGCGGTTTTAGGCGGCATTTGGTTTGGTGTCTTCACCCCAACCGAAGGCGCAGGAGCAGGGGCTGCGTTGGCGTTGATCCTTGCATGGATCAAGGGCATGCGTTGGAAAGAATTTATCGCGTCGATCTATTCGGTGGGAAAAACTGCTGCGCCAATTTTGATCCTGCTTCTGATGGCTGCATTTTATTCGCGAACACTAGCAATGACGGGCGTGACCAATGCGATCCGAGAATTCTTTGTATCCTCGGGCTTTGAGCCGTTCGTCGTGCTTGGTATCATCATCCTGATCTGGTTCATCCTCGGCATGATCATCGATTCCATTTCGATCATGCTGTTGACCGTGCCCATCCTTGAACCCGTTGCATTGGCCTTTGGCTTTGACCAATTGGCCTTTGCAATCGTCGGCATCATCGCCATTGAGGCCGGGTTACTGACGCCGCCCTTTGGGCTTTTGGTCTATACCGTGAAGGCGGCGATCAATGACGACAAGGTCGGGGTGCAAAACATCTTCTATTCCTCAATACCCTACTGGTTTGTCATGCTCTTTGCGGTCCTCGTGATCATCTCGTTCCCCGGCATTGCCAACTGGTTACCCAATCTTTTGATGTAAGGAAGCGCTTATGCCTGCCTATTGGATCGCCCGCGCCAAAATAAACGACCCTGTTGAATACAAGCGTTACACAGACCTTGTGCCCGACATCATCGCCAAACACGGCGGAAAGGTTCTAGCCCGTGGCGGGGAATTCGAAATCATGGAAGGCCCGGATTATTTCGAACGGTTTGTCGTGATCGAGTTTCCAAGCTTGGCCCAAGGCACCGCTTGTTTTAAGTCAGATGAATACAATTCCGCAGCTGCATTTCGCCGTGCCAACGGAGCTGGCGAAGTTCAAACTGTCGTTGTCGAAAGCGGCGACGCAACGAAGTAGGGAGACGATCTATCATGGCTGAACGCATAATAATGCAGCAGACCGGCGCGCCTGAGGTGATGCAATTCGAGACGCTTGATCTGCCGCCTCCGGGCGAGGGCGAAATGCAAATCCGACAAACCGCCGTTGGGTTGAACTACATGGATATCTACCAGCGCTCTGGATATTATCCGATGGACACGCCGTCGCCGCTTGGGCTTGAGGCCGCTGGCGAAATTACCGCTGTTGGAGCAGGTGTTGACGGGTTTTCTGTCGGTGATCGCGTTGTCTATGGCGGCGTTCTTGGGGCCTACGCCACGCACCGCAATATCCCGGCAGCACGGGCATTGAAAATACCTGAAGGTATCTCTGATGAGGTGGCGGCGGCGGCGCTGATGAAAGGTATGACGGCCGAATATCTGCTGGAACGAACCTATAAGGTGCAACCTGGAGAAAAGGTTTTATTCTTTGCGGCCTCTGGTGGCGTTGGACAGATCGCCGGTCAATGGGGCAAACATATTGGCGCGGAAATGATTGGCGTGACGTCTGGGCCGGACAATTGTGCCACGGCTTTAAAACAAGGCTATGCCCATGCTATTGATCGCAATTCCGAAGACATCGCGGAACGGGTGAAGGAGATTACGGGCGGGGCCGGGGTGCCGGTTGTCTATGATAGTATCGGCAAAGCCACCTATGAAACCTCGCTGGCTTGTCTTGGCACATACGGTATGTTCGTGTCGTTTGGCGCTACTACCGGCGAAGCCCCAGCGGTTTCTCCGGGCACATTGCAGCATGGCGGATCGCTTTACTTCACGCGCCCGACATTGGCCAATTATGTTGGACCGCGCCCCGATCTCGAGCATTCGGCATCCCGTGTTTTCGAAATGATCCTGCAAGGCCATATGACGATCAATATCAATCAACGTCGCCCTCTTTCAGAGGTCGCAGCGGCCCATATTGAATTGGAAGCCGGCAGTACAACCGGCTCGACAATTTTCTTGCCTTGAGGCTTTTCACTTGCGCAGCTTAAACGGCAATAACATAGCAATTTTGGGCGTCGCCATAGGGGCGGCGCTTGCTCTTTATGGGGTGTCGATTGCAGAGGGCGGCGATATCTGGAAAGCGGCCGGTATCGGTGTTGCGGCTCTGACGCTTTTTGCAACACGTGCTGTCCCTGAAATTGTTACAGCCTTCGCGATCTTTTTGTCTGCTCTTGCCCTTGGGGTCGTGTCGCGCGAAGCGGTCTTTTCGGGATTTATGTCCAGCGGTTTCTGGCTTTTGGTTTCCGGTATCATCCTCGGGGCTGCAATCACATCAACCGGACTTGCTGTGCGCATCTCGGAACGGCTGATCGAACTTACGGGACCATCTTATCCACGCGCGATCTTTATCATCGCAGCGTCTGGAATGGCGCTCGGTGTTTTGATCCCATCGACCATGCCGCGGATCATCGTCATGATCCCAATTGCGGCCGCCCTTGCCGAACGGTTGGGGCTTGCGGCCAATGGGAAAGGCGCAATCGGGCTTGTCGCAACCGCCACAACGGCAACTTTATTGCCGACGTATACGATCCTTACAGCGAACCTGCCAACGATTGTTCAGGTCGGCACGATGGATCAACTATACGGGGTTCAAAGCAGCTATTCGGGATATTTCTTGTTGCAATTCCCAGTGAATATTTTGCGATTTACAATGCTCGTTATCTTGATGACCCATTTCATCCGCGACCCCATTCAGGCATCCAACAGCAGCGATGACCGGGCTGGTCCCGTCAGCCCAGAGCAGCGTCGTCTTCTTGCGATCCTAGGAACTGCGATATTCATGTGGATGACGGATTTCGTTCACGGCATTCCGCCAGCATGGGTCGCATTAACTGCAGCCACGATCGTGATCTGGCCACGGTTTGGCCTGATGAAACCAACCGCGATGCGTGAACAGATTGACCTGACGCCTCCAATTTTCTTTGCGTCTATTTTGGCCGTCGTTGCCGTCGCGCGGGGTGCAGGTATTGACCAGCTTTTGGCCAGTCAAATTGTCGGGCTCCTTCCTTTAAACTCAGAAGGTGGTTTGTCGTCGATCTATACGGTTTATGGGTTTTCGGTTGCGCTGTCACACCTCACCACCGCCCCAGCTGCCCCTGCCGTGCTAGCTCCTTTTGCGGCGTCCTTATCCGAGACAACTGGTCTGTCGTTGGAGGCCATTTCGATGGTCCAAATCCTTGGGATATCGACACCGCTCATTCCGTATCAGGCACCACCATTGATCGTTGCGATGTCTATTTCGAAGGTGCCAAATATTGTCTTTCTGCGCCTGTGTTTTTGGCTCGCCGTTTTTGTCACGATCATCGGCATTCCAGCCACCTATCTTTGGTGGCATGTCATTGGATTTGTTTGATGGCACGCGTCAGAGTTAATTGTTGCAGAACTTTCAGGCGCCGCGATAACTGGTTGATAAGCCGAACCTAATGGGAGATGCGTTATGGCCTCTACAGAAGTAGCAGTGATTGGAGCGGGTTGGTGCGGCGGCATTAGAGCCGAGACGTTATCCAAGTCGGCCCTCGTGGACGCCTTGCATATCTGCGAGATCAAGCCCGAGCGTCTTCAAGAGGTCCGCGAGTTGACTAATCCTGCGACGGCCACGACTGATTACCAAGATATCGTCAAAAACCCCAACATCAGCGTCGTCTACATCTCGACGACGCCCGAGGGCACACATTACCCGATTGCGCGCGACTGCCTAAAAGCCGGCAAACACGTTTTGTTGGAGAAACCCATCGCGTTGGAGTTTTGGGAAGCTGATGACTTGATCGCGATCTCTACGGCGGGAAATCTGAAATTCACAATCGGCTACTCGCAGCGTTTCAATCCAAAGATCGCCTATGCAAAGAAATCCATTTCTGAGGGTAAATTAGGCAAGGTCGTCAATGTGATGGTCAGCCGCCACCTTTCCCGCAACCTAGGCGCCAAAATTGCCAACCGGGTGAAGCTGTCTCCGGCGGCGATGGAATCTACACATGACCTCGACTTTGTCTTTTGGCTGCTTGAACACACCAAACCCGCTAAAATCTATAGCCAAGGCGCCTACGGGTACATGAAGGACTTGAACGGCTCATTCGATTGCATGTGGTCTACGGTCACTATGGAAGATGGCACTTTGGTTGTTGTTGGGGGCGGCTGGAACCTTCCGCCCAGCTATCCGAATTATTGTGGCACCTGGATCGAAATAACAGGAACCGAAGGTGCGTTAATCCTGGATGACACGGCCCGCGATCACTGGCTGAATACGGTATCAGACGGGACGCAATACCCAATGTCGACGATGCCGGGGGAACACGTAGATCATGTCTTTGCAGGTCAAATGGGACCAGAGACGATCCATTTCCTCGAGGATTGCCTGATGGACCGTCCTGTAATGGTCGAAGCAAAACATGCACGAATGGTGATGGAGACCTATTCGGCGGCTGATCTCTCGGCGGAAATTGGGGAACCTGTGACGCTTCCGCTGTCAAATCACGCAATGGTGCAATTGGCCGATATGAAAGCTGCAATATAGGGGGTGTCGTGACCAAAACAGTTGGGATCTTTGGGCTTGGATTGATTGGAACAGCACTCGCCGGTCGATTTTTGAATGCCGGGTATGAAATCCTAGGGTTTGACGTCGATCAAGCACGAATTGAGCAGCTACAGGAGACGGGTGGAAGTCCCTCCACCCCAGAAGGCCTCTGGCAAAGCGACATTTTAATATCTGCGGTCTTTAGTACAGATCAACTGGCCGACATCATTTCAAATGCACCAGAGGGCACGGGTAAAACCCTTGTCACGATGAGCTGCGTATTCCCAGCAAACTGCCGGATGTTTTTCTTTGACATTGCCGCTCACTCTCAGTGAGATTCCCGTTTGTTGATCCGTTGCAATGTCTGAGAGATAGCAAACGGGCAAAACCTACGAATTTCAAAAGCGCTCTGCTTGGGGTCCCTTTCAACAGGCGCAACGGTAGCCGAGGCGGGAAGCGCGTAGACCTCAAATATCGCAGCGGTTCCCGCCTCGGCGGCCATTTGGGTTAAGCCAGAACGGCCCATTGCTGCCGTTGATCACAACATCTGAATGCTGCGGTCGCAGCCCGCATTGCGGACGTTCGCGCAGCGTGCAGCAATTGGTGCGAGCTAGATGACCGGACTGCGGGACAAAACCGACCTTCGTTGCACGTACACCAATGTCCGGTTCGGCGAGCCCTTCAACAAACGGTTCTTTTTGAACGCCTACCGACAATTTCTATAGTTTCACTACTGACGAGCCACGCCACGCAACGGGACACCAGATCGGCAACCGAATCCGAGCTGTCCGATGCCTCGCACCCAAATGCTGTGTCTGGCATACTGTTCATAAGGATCGCATGTTGTTTTCACATCCATCATAAGTGGCAACCATGTAAACAAATCTAAGTACTCGCTTGCGGTATCCGGCCGACGGTCAGACGGTGCAATGAGGCAATCCGCTAAGACAGAAGCTTCCATGGTTTTCATGGTTCGGCAGATGATCCTTTTGCCTACCAATAGATCTTCGACGGCGGCTGTTTTGGGTATGTTCAGGCCCCACGGCAATATAACCGTTCCATCCTGAAGGTGCAGAAGTCCATCTTCTGTCACGTCTACGACGATGCTTTCTAACTCAGCCGCCGCTATTGGAGAGGCTAAAAGGACTGTGAAAACCAAATATCTGAGAATTCCATTCATCTACACATCTTGCCTCCGGCAATGGCATTTCTCGTGACGCTAATCCCTGACCTTGTTGCATGGATGATGCTTGCGGCACAATTTTTCCTTAAGTTTTGAAAAGCAGACGTTAGCTGCGGCGCAGAACAATGTCACTTCGGGGTTCTGAGCCGCCATTCGCTGCATCTGCATCCAGATCGGAAGATCAAAAACACGGTCGATGGCCGCTTCGCGGGACGAAGTGAGCTTTCGCTGCGAGTGCGCCAATGGCCGGTTTCGGCACTGAATTATAGATGCAGTTCTGTGAGAATTGAGGTGTGACGCCTTATCTGGGCCACACCCCGTTTCTCAACATGTGCGTATCACACCAATTTGCGCTCAATCAAACTTTTCGCCGTAGCGACGTAACTGTCCGCAATGGGGATAGGTGCGCGGCCCAATAGTGCGCGGCCGGTTGCTTCGTCCAAAGTCGGATTATAGCTCAACTCTTTGAGGCTTCCTCGCACGTCTGAATCAACCAAGGCGACAAGCCGGATGACCCAATCGGGTGCCTGAAACTTTGGCACCTTCTTGCTGTAAGCAGGGAATGCCTTTTTCAGACAGGTGGCAAT
>JBDWGM010000096.1:0-65821 GCA_039975755.1 Paracoccaceae bacterium
GGCGCCCGCCGACGGATCAGATGGCGCAAGCGCGCCAGGGCCCATCCAGCCGTCCAGCACAGATTAGCGACCAGCAGCCCCAAACGACCATGTGCCTGATAGAAAAACCGCGAGCGTGAACGCCAGTAATATTCAGGCAGACGTGCACGGGTTTGCTGTGAAGACACCAGCGTGCCGCTGCCTCCTCCTACATGTGCGGCCTGTGCCTGCGCCACCAAAGCAGGTGTCCATCCTGCGCGTGCGGCGCGCAGATTGTATTCGCAATCTTCGAAATAGAGGAAATAGCCCTCGTCCATGGGGCCAATTGCATCGATCATTTCACGGCGCAGCAGAACGCATGCAAAGCTGACCCAGTCGATCTCGGCTGGCTTTGGATCAAGCGACAAAGGCACGTTCCAACGGTCAAACGCCCGTGTGACGGGCCCGCTTTGCGCCCCGCGGATCAGTTCACTGAAGGCTGTGTGCCAGCGAAAGCAACTGATCTGGGCTGTCCCATCTGCCTCTTCCAGACGAGGGACAAAACGCCCTGCTTTGGGATGCGCCTGTGTGGCCGCAAGCAAGGGTGCAAAAAAGCCCGGACGCAGCAATGCATCAGAATTCAGCACGAGAACAAATTCGCTGCGGCTGGCGGCGATGCCTTGATTGTGTCCACCAGAAAAGCCAGAATTTGTCGGCGAGCGGATCAAGGTCACCTGTGCACTGACATCTTCTGCAGTGATCCAGTCTTCAATCTTATCGGCAGATCCATCCCCGGACGCGTTATCAACGACATATGTGTGAATGGTGATATCAGGCACATCTGCGGCCGCTTGCAGAACAGAGCGGACACAATCAAGGGTCATCTCGGCGGTTCGGTAATTGATAATCGAAACCGAGATTTGCGGGGGAGACATATCTTGGGTCATGAACTTTTGGACAAATTGGTCCTGAGACTGCGGGCATATGATGAGCCGGGTATCATATCCGGCGCGGGCGCTTTTGGGCCTCGCCGGCGGTACTTATGTGGCATCCGCGTATAGGGAGACTCGGACTCGATCAGATCGGTTTCCACCTCATCCGGAGTGTTCTCGGTGACACGGGCATATTCCAGACGTCCCCACAAAGACCCCGCCGCCATCCAAAGGGCCGTGGTCAGGGATGAATTGGGAACAAGCTCAATCATCCAGACCGCAGTGATCAAGGCCAGCGCCGCCCCTTCTGGCCCAATCTCGTATCGTCGCCGGCGCAAGAAAAGCAATACAACCGGCAAACCGAGCAACATAAATTCAGACAGATATCGCACCCAACCGCCACCTGTGATGGCAATCGTCCAATAGCCATCGGTGATGGTCGTGTTGGCACCGTTTTCTTCATAGACCCTGTTGCGCCCCCAGCCGCCCCAACCGAACAGAGGGCGCTTAGATGCATGATCCAGCAGACGTTCCTCGTTAAATAACCGTGTTCCCATAGACGCGCCGCGAGATGCATCAAAGTTGGTGGCCGTGGTCTGAAGCCAGTTGATTGGGAGGATCCCTGCGCCGCGGCTGATGGGATAAAAAATCACCAAGACCGCGACAACGGCCGCGACAAGAAGTTGACCTCGCGTGCCCAGGAAAAACACAACAGGCGTAAAGAGGATCGACAAGATCAGTGCACCCAGCGAATTGGACAAAACCAACGTCATGAAAAGCCACAGCGCCGCCAACAAATATTTGCTGCGCTCGCTTCCTTTGTGCATCCGCATCAGAGCCGTGGCGGCCAAAATAGTGCCCATAAAGAACCCCGCCAGAACGAGTCCGTGCGATAGGAATACAAGCGGGCGGTACCCACCTCCGCGAATATGCTGAAGCCAGGAATGCGGGAAAAATCCATAGATCATGCGATTAAGCTGTGGCGACATACGAACTTCGTACAAAGCCAGCAGCGAATACCCCAAGGCCGCAACACATATGACAATCAAAAACCGGCGTTGTTGATCGGGGTGGCCCAGAAGTTTGCGCGCCAACAGTAAAGGCAACAAGATAATGCCAGTCTGCATAACAAAGGAAAACGCATCATAAACCCGGAGTCCACGAATGTAGCGCGGCCCATAAGACAACGGATCCTGATTGGTCAGCACGGTCAGAAAACTACCGATAACGACGCCCGCAATCAGCAATTTTGGCAATCCACCGGCCGGGAACAGGCCTGGCAACGATGCCGGATCACTTGATTTGGGCCGCATCATGTAGACAAAAGCCAATACCGCAAGCGATGGAATCGAGTACTTTTCGAATGACGGCAACAAGGGGAAATCGATCCCCCCCTCGACCGGCAACAACAGAAAACCACCCAAAAGACCCAACATCACAGCCAGGGGGCGGTCAAATTTCTGGAAGAGGATCAAGATAACAACAGGCCAAGAAAACAAGGCAAGTGTCGCAACTGAATTAGCCATGGCAGGCGATCCAACCCTCTGTATTCTAAACAAAATACCTTGCAGACTTAAATCCACGGTCTGCCTAGGTGCCGTCTTACACCAGATGCCCCCTCAGAGACAACGGATCCTGCAAAATAAGCCCCTCATAGGCATGCGTACGCCGCATCAAAGTAATCCGCAACGTTCGCAGGTCTAGGGCGGTATTAAGGCTTTTAAAAGACCTTCCACGCGTCGCATCCGCTCTCTCGGGTGCTGCCATCTCAGGGAAGGGAATTATTCCATTGGCTGATACATTCGCTGATTACGCACCGGGTCTTGAAAGCCCAGCCACACATCTCGTTGCAGTAACCCCCAGTGACACGGTCGATCTGACCTTTGTCAGCCGGGCCATCAATGTCGGGCAAAGCGGGTATGTCCGCCTAACGACCACGGGCGGAGAAACCGAAACGATTTATATTGCAGCCGGTGGGGCCTTCCCGATCAGGGCCACACGTGTGTGGGCCACCGGGACAACAGCTGCAGCACTGGTGGTGCTTTACTGATGTCATCAATCGGGATCAGCCTTGGGTTGGCGCAATCAATCGTACCCGATGATCTGGGCCCGCAAGCCCCCCCCGTGCTATTTGTGCCATCAGCTGCGGCTGATCTGCAAATCAACGGGGACGCGGTTCAGATCGATGTCAACGCCCCGATCAGCCTTGCCGGGCCTTATGCCACCACATTGTCTGCGTTGGCGATCGCACCAGTTAATCTGGTTGCCCCACATTTGTCCGGCCCGGTTGGGGAAGGGCAAAGCATCAGTCTGGACACGGGGCTTTGGGCATATGACACAACCCGCCCTGCCCCTACATTGACCTTGCAATGGCACCGCAATGGCAGTGACATTCCCGGTGCGATCGCCCCAAGCTATGTGGTGACACAAGCAGATGTCGGTCAAACGCTGGCGTGTTCCATCACGGCCACGCAGCCCGACCGCGACGCCGTAACCTTGGTTTCAAACACTGTGGTTGCGCAAGGCAAGACGATTGTTTTCAGCTTGCTGGGACAATCAAACATGGTGGGGTGGGACACATTTGACGACGGCGCTGGATATCCATCCGGCACCTTGCAAGTCGCCCGGACGGGACGTGCGTCTGGCGGCATTAATGGTGAACTGGTTACCGCAGACCATCTGTTGGATCATCACAATGGCAATGCGTCGTTCATGGGTCTCGCCCTACAATTCAGCATCGATTACAAGGCCGCGCACCCTCACGATACGGTGGTTCTTGTGCCCGATGCTCGGGGGTCAACCGGATTGGCCTCAGGCGATTGGAACCCCGGTGATGTCTACTATGACATGGCGGTGGCGCGTCTGAATACACTGTTTGCCGCCCATCCCGAATTCGTCATGGGCGGCTTTCTGTGGCATCAGGGAGAAAGTGATGCAGGCAGTGCAGCTGATGCCACCGCCTACCCCGCAGCCCTCGACACTATGCTGACACAGATCCGTTTGGATGTGAGCGCTGCGGATGCAACAACCCCTGTCGTCTTAGGTGGCATGGTCCCGTCTTGGGTGGCCGGTGATGTCAATCGACAAACCGTACAAGACGCGCTTGGAACAACGCCTGCACGACTGGCTTATACAGGCTTTGCCCCAAGCACAGGGCTTGCGGCCAATTCGGACGGGATTCACTTTAACGCAGCATCCCTGCGGGATTTGGGCACGCGCTATTTAAGTGCACTGGACGCAGCCCGCACCAATACAGACCCCCACGGATCAACCTGGCACATCACCGGGACCACAATCCAATCCGCGCCTTCTGTCACTGCTCCGGCAGTTACAGGCAGCGTGATCAATTAAGGATCCAAACATGCCTATATTTTCATTCCGCAACACTGCAACAGACGAGATCACCGAACTGACTGGCCCCGTGCCCTTTGATGTCAGTGGCATGCTGCCCGCAGGCACCTATGCTGTGCGCGCCCTATCTGATGAAGCAGGCGCCACGATTACAATAGCGGCTCAGTCAACAACGCCTGGTCAGGTTACTGGGTTGGCTGTTTCCTCAGGCGATACCCAGAACACCTTGAACTGGGCGGCCCCTAACACTGGCAGTTCGCCTTTGACGGACTACATCATCGAAGTCGACAGCGGTTCTGGTTTTAACACGCTCGCAGATGGAACAGGCGTCGGGACCAGTTTTGTTCACAGCGGTCTGACCAACGATACAACATACAGCTACCGCGTTTCGGCCCAGAATGCGAATGGGACCGGTCCTGTATCTAACACCGTCAGCGGCACGCCAACCGGTGAGTTTGTCATTGTAAGCAATGGCGACGGAACCTTCAGCTTCCAAAATTACGACGGGTCCAATTTCACTCTGGAAATCGAAGGGACCTCCTATGGCCCATTTAGTTTCAACCCCGCAGATCTGGCAACGGGTCCGGTCAATCTGATTGCCCCTCTGGCATCAGGCGCCGCGGATATTGGGGACACTGCCACCGTCACTGTCGGGGTCTGGGCCTATGACGACACCGGCCCTGTGCCCACGATCGGATATCAGTGGCAATTGGACGGTGAAAATCTTGGTGTGACCACTGACAGTTATCAGGCCGAAGCCGCAGGTCTGCTGACGGCAGAGGTGACAGTCGACCAAGCGGGCTTTGGGGCACGCACGGAACCGTCCAATGCGCTCAGCATTGCAGGGGCGGGCATACAACCCGAAGCGGCCATGGTCGCACATTGGCTCTTTGGAAACGACAACGCAGGTCTTGCAGATCTAAAATCCGGAGCAACGCCCATCATCACCGGCAGCGGCATTGAAAGCACCAGCGACAATGCCATTCGCCTCACAGGCGCCGGATCGGGGTTGTTGTCCAATGTGGCCGAAACCGCAGATTGCACCTGGATCGCCGTCATCAACCGCACAAATGCCAACACCATTCTGGGGGGCACAAAAACACCCCCCAACGGATCAGCCGGGTTTGTCCCTTTCCTGATCGGCCCGGATGATCTTTATGTGCGCCGCCTAAATGGCGCAGGCGATCAAACCGAACTTATAACAGCGTCCCTGCCAGATGGATGGGTCTTCCTTGGTATTTCGGCCAGCGCGGCCGGAGATGAGCTGTTCTTTGTCGGCGATCAATCCGGAGCACAGGTAATCAGTGGCACTCCGGGGCGCGGTGTCCTACCGTCACAGATGCTATGTCTGGGTGGTTCAAACTACACCACGGGTTTCACAAATGATTTCGAATGCGCTGAATGGATGATATCGAACAATTTTACGGGCGCCGTCGAAATGGAAGCCATTTATCAGCGCAGCCTCGCACGGCTCGGAGGTCGTGGAATCTCGCTCACCTAAAAAACACTAGTTGAGTATAAAGGAGCATGTAAAATGGCACGTTTTGGATTTTTTGGACTTTCGACCGGCGATTCCGTGCGCCTAACGGCAGGCACGCGCGAAGCACAGACAGGGGCCGAGGGGTGGGGTGCAAATGGCCCCAACGCGACGATTCAGGTGCGTCGCAGTGATCTACAGGTCGCCCCTGAAGGTATGAATTTCGAGGTTGTCCTTGAACACTTCGACACCCCAGGGCCCAGCTCTGCAACGGGAAGCTATGATCCACAATTCCACGACATTCATTACGTCTGGAACTTCGGAGATCCCGGCAAAACCTATGACCGGCCTGCCCACATTCTGCCCGAACACCGCGACGCCAATATCGCTTACGGACCGCTTGCCACGCATGTCTATGACACTCCGGGGACCTATACCGTCACGGTCGACATCATCGAACCCGTCTCGGGCAAAACAGCCCAAGCCACTCTGGACGTGACCATTGGCAATCCAGACACACAATTCCCCGGGTTCCGAACGCTCTATGTCGATCCGGACGGAGATTTTTCCGGCGCACCCGCTGGGGCACAACTGTTTGATGATCTGCAAGCTGCCTTTGAACGTACGGGTCAGACCTCAAGTGATCTGGATTACTTCCGGATCATACTGAACCGAGGGAAAGTATATTCTGGCTTTACCGGTGCGCAGATGCGCTCGAGCTGGAAAAATTTTTACTGGTGTGCCGCTCCAGGGGCCGGAGCGCGTCCGCTGGTTCAATGTGTCTATGAGAGTGGCGATCGACCATCCGCGATAGAGGATCAAACCAGCCACAGCAATATCGGCAAGATGACCGATATCAACATCTCTGGGATAGACTTTGAGGGCGTTTGGAACAGCCGGCTCGAAGAACCACTGGACCAGAACATCAACTTTCTGATCCACCGCACAAACCGCTGCACATATCTGAGCATACATGATTGCACCGGCAGTGGTTTTAGCACCTTCGTGGCAGACCAAAGCGCTGAAGGTTCAATGCCTGAAGGCACTTTTGTTGACGTACACACAAACGTTCTAAGTGACCTCGCAATCACCAACTGGCAGAATTTTGCAATCTATATGGATCGTTGGAGTTCCTGCGGGATGGTGGGTTGTTCCTTCGTTCAAGATGTCGAGGCAATGTCAGGGGGCGGCAAGGGCCTTGGGCACAATGAACATGGGCCTATACGTATTCATGGCGGACAAGGATGTGTTATTGATGCCTGTGATATCTTCAGCCGCAATGGCTGGTTCCCCAATATCGTAGGCATGCATACCGTGCAGCCCGGTATCCGTTGGAACCAGGTGTCTTACTCAGACGCCAAATTGAACATGCAGCGGACCTTTGTCGAAAGCCCCGGCTTGCCACTGGCAATCACAGGGCTAGCACCAGATCCAGTAGCGCACAACGCCATTGTCGATAAATGTCACCTGATTGGCGGCGTGATGACTCAGGAGATCATTCTCTGTCAGCACAGTGGGGTGACGGTGCGCAATTCAGTGCTGGTGCATCCTGATTGCGACCGATCAATACGTGGGGCTTTTGGTGTAAATTCCTTCGTCAAATGCGAATTGCGCGATGATGCAACACCTGGCACGGCTCAGGCACCGATCCGAATCTACAACAACGCTCTTGTTGATTTTTCAGACACCTCAGAAGGCGCAGCTGACGTGCCAGACTTCCGTTTGTTTGGCGATCCGACCTTTGCCGCCGTTGAGGCCTCCAACAACCTGCGCTATCTGCCCAACCGTGGTGAAACCGATCATGCAATCGACCTATCGACCATGTTCGAACCGCGCTACACAGATTACCGCGATTATTTCCATCCGCATCAAAGCACCCTCGACAGCGATGTCGCTCCGGGTGAGTCCGTCTTTGTGCCTTACTCAGATTTCGGACCCACTTGGTCCCGATCTGATTTCACCACCGGCAGTGCAGATGAACGGTATCAACCCGAGCTGAATGCGGGCGGCAACCGCAAACATGAAGAAGATTTTGTTTTAAGCTTCTCAGAGACCGGAATCACGATAGACAACATAGGCACAGCCACATGGCCTGCAGGGGGCAATCGTATCATTGTTCCCGTCACCTCAGACGTTCACATCAGGCCAGAATTTGGCAGTGCGCCGGGGTCTATCGTGCGGGCCCAGCCCACCCCATCATCAACTGCAGTAGGCGCCGCACTCAGCGGATTGACCGCTGTGGACGACATGTTGGGCCGGGTCAGACCCGCCTATCCGTCCATCGGGGCCTATGAACTGCCCTGATCATCACGACCCTCAGGCTTTACTTCGGCGCACACGCCCCGCATAAGCGGGGCGTTTTTTTATGTATTCGGAAGTCATGTCACACACCGCCCCTGCCCGTATCGCTTATCTGGCCGCTGAATATCCGGCGGTTTCGCATACGTTCATCCTGCGCGAGGTCGCAGCCCTGCGCCGCCTTGGGCTTGAGGTCGAAACCTGTTCCATCCGCCGCACCGATCCGGTTCACCACAAAGGCGACGCCGAAGCCGCCGAAGGCAAACGCACCTTTCACGTGCTGAACACCGCGCGCAATCCAAAGGCGCTGTTGGCCGCCCAAAAGCCCGCATTGACCCAACCCAAAACCTATTTCAGCGCTCTGCGCCGGGCCTGGGGCATGCGCGCACCGGGGATCAAGGCCGCTCTGTATCAACTGATCTACTTTGCCGAAGCCACCGTGCTGGCACGTCATTTACAAACCACAGGCATCACACATCTGCATGGGCACTTCGCCAATGCCTCGGCCACCGTAACAATGCTGGCCGCAGAACTGGCCGACATCCCCTTCAGCTTTACCTTGCATGGACCGTCCGACCTGACCGACCCTGCCCGTTGGCGGCTGGATCTCAAGGTCGCACGCGCGGCGTTTGTGTCCTGCATCAGCTATTACGCCCGCAGTCAGGCCATGCTGGCCGCGCATCCTGACCATTGGGACAAGCTGAAAATCATCCATTGCGGTGTCGAACCCAGCCGCTATGCCCCCGCAGAAACCCCCAATACTGCCCCCGAGATCGTCTTTGTCGGACGTCTGGCCGCTGTCAAAGGCGTGCGCCTGCTGTTTGATGCGTTTCAAACCGCCCGCGAAACCGTGCCCGATCTGCGCCTGACCCTTGTGGGGGACGGCCCCGATCGCGCTGCATTAGAAACCGCAGCCGCCCCGTTGGGGGACGCGGTGACCTTTGCCGGATACCAGACACAAGACGCCGTGGCCGATATTCTGGCCCGCTCTGACATGATGGTCTTGCCCAGCTTTGCCGAAGGCGTTCCCGTGGTGTTGATGGAGGCGATGGCCAGCCAAATCCCAGTGATCGCCACCCGTGTGGCCGGTGTGGCCGAACTGGTCCAAGACGGCACCAGCGGCTTTGTTCTGGCCCCCGGAGACGTTGATGCATTGGCCCGCGCCATCGTCACACTGGCCCAAAACCCCGCCCGCCGCACGGCTATGGGCCAAGCAGGACGCGCGCAGATCGAAGCGGATTTTGCCATCGACGGCGAAGCCCACCGTCTGGCAGCCTTGTTCCGCGGCACCCACCCAGATCATCCGCGCCCGGATAGAGATACGTTTTAAAAGACCAGTGCTGATTGAGATCACATGAGGGCTGGGGGCCTTCCGCTGCACCGTTGCGGTAGGAAGGTCAATGGCAGTAGTGAGCCCAGATTACATTAACGTTGCATCGCAGCGAAATTCGGCTTTTGTTAGGGTCATGAAATTTGCTCAACAAGTCCAAACTGAACGGCTGTTGTTGCAACCGTTGCGAAAGCGAAATCTTTGGTTCTTCTGCAGACTCTTAGGGAGTAAAAGCGTCAGGTTTTATCTGGGCGGACCCGTTGCCTGGAGCCAACGGTTTCCGCGCTTCAAGCGATATTTGGCTGCGCCGGACTTTGTCGGGGTTTGGGTTGTTAGTCTAGCAGAACGCAACCAGCCCATTGGCCTGGTTGAACTTGGGCCCCATAAAGACGGAAAAGACTATGAAATTTCGTACCAGTTTAGACCAACCTTTTGGGGTAAGGGCTTTGCAAATGAGGCTGTTCAGGCGGTCATCAGCCATGCTCTAAATGAAACTGATTTGGAGCGGATCATTGCAGAAACACAGAGCGCCAACTCAGCTTCCTGTCGTTTATTGTGCAAACTAGGAATGGTGGAGGTTGAACGGGTAGAGAGATTTGGTGCGGAGCAGATCATCTTCGCCACAAGCTGACAGCAGACATTGGCACATCCGCAGCGAAAGACCGCTCAGCCGACATCGGCATCGGTGCGCAACCCATCCTCGAAAAACCCAACACTCAGGGTTTGATCAAGGGCAGTATTGCCTTTGCAAATTGCGCGTCGAATTCAGGTGTATAATGGCCATCGGGCAGGAAGGCGCCTCGGTTGCGGGGGTCGGCGTGGTCGGCTGTGGCGAAATACGGGATGTTTTCAGCCTGTAGAAACGGCACCAGCAGCGCATGTAGATCAACGTTGCCGCGCGTGCGGGTCTGCACCAGCAACACCACGGGGCGTTGACCCTCCGCCTCTGCGCTGCGGGCGAAATCGCGCGCCATGCGTTTAAGCACCTCTTCAAAAGGATATTCGCCGTTTTTTACTTGTTCTTTTATGCGGGCCACATGCCCTGTGGCCAAAGACCGGCGCACCATGCGTGAAAACGGGGAATGATCCAGCGTCGTCAGGCCAAAAGAGGTCGGGCCATAAAACGCGTCTTCGGTCCTCAGCTGGTCGCGCCACGCCTGTGCAAGGTCCGGGTCCGAGGACAGGCGCGCTTCGTCTGCCTGACTTTGGATCAGAGGATCGATACGCCGCAACCCCTCTACGCCTTCGGGACGGAAGATCGGATAGGTAAAAGGCGCGGGCTGCTCAAAAGACCATGTGCGGTTGGACAAGGCCGCCATCGCCGGCACAGATGACGACAAGATGGTCAAAACCACAACATCGCCCGGGCGTCGGTTGGGTTGGTCGTCTTGAAACAGGGCATATGTGAAATTGGGCGGGGCGGCCGGGCCAGCATGATGATCCACGGTGATCTCAGGGGCGATCGCATGCACAGCTTTCATGATGTTGCCCGAAAAGGACATGCCATAAACCCGCACCGCAGGCGTGTCTGGCGCGGCTGCGAAATCCTCTGCCGACTGGGCCAGAATATCATCCCACCACGCCACAGCAGACAGGTTCCCGCGCACGGATGGATCGCGTTCCCAGCGGGCGTGTTTGCCCGGCACGCTGCGCCCATATTCGAAATACTGCACCACCGAAGACAGGCGTCCACGGGTTTCGACCCAGTTCAACACCCCAGCCACAGCCAAATCCAACACAACCAGACTCAGCAAGGTCAGAGCAAAGATAGAGACTGTTTTACGCATGCCCGTCCCGCCTTAGAACTGGAAATAGATAAAGGCCGATGTGGCCGTGGTGGATCCGAAAGCCAACAAATAGATCATACCGGCATAAAGACCGGCCCGCAGCCAGATCGGCCAATGTGCATAGAATTGCACATCACCGGCCCGTTCCACCAGCACGTCCCAAACCAGCAAGAACCCGACGCCCAGCAAAGCCGCCGCAGGGGGCACCGGCATCGACATCCCTTGCGGCGCATCAATCAGCCCCAACAAGCGTCCGGTCATCTGGCGGATTTGTTCAAACGAACCGGCCCGGAATAACAGCCAGCCGTAACAGACCACCTGAAAGAACAGCGCAATCGCCCCAATCCGCAAAAGCCACGCCCCTGCCCCGCGCACGATCCCTTCGCCGACATGTTTGTGACGTCCGGCAAACGCCCGGTGTACCGCCAGCAAGGCGCCTTGATACACACCCCACAAAGCAAAGTTCCACGCCGCACCATGCCACAGCCCGCCCAATGTCATGGTCGCCATCAGGTTGCGATAGGTTTTCCCCGGTCCACCCCGATTGCCGCCAAGCGATATATAAAGGTAGTCGCGCAACCAGCTGGACAACGAAATATGCCAACGGCGCCAGAATTCCTGTGGATCGGCTGCAAAATAGGGCTGTGCAAAATTCCGCATCAGGTGAAAGCCCAACATTTTGGCGATCCCTCGAGCGATATCTGTATATCCGGAAAAGTCGCAATAAATCTGGATGGCAAAGGCCCAAGTGGCCAAAATGATATCCAAACGCGATGGATCAGGATGCGCATAAACCGCCTCGACTGCCGGGGCGAGCCCGTCCGCGATGACAACCTTCTTGACCAATCCCAGCAAACACAACACAGCCCCCCGCCGGAACGCATCCCAGCTTAACTGGCGCGGCTGACTGATATTGGGCAACAGGTTCTTGGCCCGTTCAATCGGACCCGCCACCAGCTGCGGGAAAAAGGCGACAAACAGGGCAAAATCAAAGAAATCGCGCGACGGTTCCAGATCGCGCCGATAGATATCAATCGTGTAGCTAAGCGTTTGGAACGTATAAAATGATATCCCCACCGGCAGCACAATCGACAAGACAAACGGATCCGCCGCATAGCCCATATTCCCAAGCAAAGCCTGAAAGCTGTCAACAAAGAAGCCCAGATATTTAAAGACGCCCAGCATGCCGAGATTGACCGCCAAAGACAGGCTTAGCAATCGACGCCGTCGGACGTCATTGGCTGCGCGCCCCATCGCAGCACCGATGAAATAATCAACAAAGGTGCTGAGCAAAATCAGGCTTAGAAAGCGCCAATCCCAAGCCCCGTAAAACACATAGCTTGCCACCAAAAGCATGCGGTTCTGGCCCTTATGCGGCAACACCACATAAAGCGCACCCACGATCAGGAAAAAGACCCAAAACTGGAGTTCGGTAAACAGCATTGTGCCGCTCGCTTAGACGGTTTCGGGGGACCAGAGGTCGGCCCGTTCTGCTTCGATTTCAGAGGCGGCGCGCGCTTTGCCCACAGATAAAGCCCGGCGTTGATAGGCCCGGATGAAGGTGCGCAATTCGGCATCTCCATGTTGCGGATCTCGCCGCAGCATCGCACCAAAATATCCCTGCAGGATGGAAAGCCCGCCCGTCACATAGGGCGGCTGGCGCATCTTGTTGATGGCAGACGCCACCAGATACACTGGACCGGTGCCCATGTAATACTGACCAAAGCCGTGACGGCGGCGGCCCACATGAATATTTGTCTGGCTGGATCCCATCGGGCGCAGATGTTCGAAGGCCAGTTCAGGCGCATCCCAGCTGCCCACAATCCAACCCAGCTGACGCGCCTTGTGGCAATCCAAACCATCCCACATGACCTCGCGGGCAAAGCCGCCGATCTGATTGAAACAGCTCACGCGCATGAATTTGGACGCCCCGATCGACATCTCGTCTCCGATGCCTTCCGAAATCTGCTGACCCTGCGGTCCGCTGTACCATGTCTTGCCCGAACAGCTGCCGACACGGGGTTCTGCCTCCATCCGGTCCATCAGGCCCGCAAAATAAGTCGGCGGCAAATCCAGATCGAGATCGAGCTTACACAGATAGGTGTAATCGCTCAGCGTGACTGTCTCGAGCCCGGCATAAAAGGCTTCGATCACACCGGGGCCCACGGCCCGCTTACCACGGTCTTCGCGGCGCACCACACGGATCCAATCATGTGCGGCCGTGTATTCGGCCAGAATCTGAGGGCTGTCATCTGTCGACCCATCATCGACAATAACCCAAAGGGCGGGCCGTTCGGACTGTGCCACCATGCTGTCCAGCGTGCGGCGCATATAGTCAGCCTCGTTACGTCCGGGCGAAATGACCACATAAGCGCGGGTATCAATTGCGTGTTTCATAGCTGGTCTATGTTCGATATAGACAGCGCAGACAAGAAGACCCTTATCCTGTTATGACGATTATCTAAGTTTGTTTGAAAGATGCATACCTCAATGACTGATGGAAAGACCCAGTCCTCGGGACATCTCGAGGGAACGGCGCCCGCCCCCGGGCGCGTCGGTTTACTGACCTGTTCGATGGCGAACGACCTTGATCTATTTGCCCTTCTGGCCGCTTCGATTGACCGCCATGCAGCCCCCGGCGTGTTGCATCAGGTGGTGGTCCCGGGGTCAGATTTAGGCGCCTTCCGCCAGTTCGAGACTGAGAACCGCACCATCATTGCCCAAGAAGACATTCTGCCCGAACCGATCCGCAAGCTGCCGCGCTGGCTGAAACATCTCAGCTTTCTCAAGGCGGGTTTCCGACGGCCTATCTATCTGCGCCCCAATCTCGCTGTGGTGCGGGGCTGGATGTTACAGCAGATTTTGAAGATCGAGATGACCCGGCAGAACGATGCAGACGCCGTGATGCATATCGACAGCGATGTGTGCTTTTTTCGCCGTTTCGACCATGCGGACGGCTTTCGCGATGGCAAAGTCCGCTATTTTCGCGTCACCGGTCCCACGGCCAACCCGATGCATATGCCATGGCTGAATGGCTCGGCCAAGTTTCTGGGGTTGGATCAAGCCCCCGACGATCAGGCCCATTACATCGAGAATTGTGTGATGTGGAGCCGTGACGTGACACGCGCCATGGTCGACCGGCTTGAGGCCACACAAGGCAAACCGTTACACGAGGTGTTGTTTTCAGCCGAAACAATGTCGGAATATTACTTGTACGGCGTCTATGCAGATGCCTTCGCCCAAGAGTCCAATCTGGCTGTAGACCCTGTGTCTTTTTGCAATTCCTACTGGCCCGCCGATGAACAAGGCCCGGTGGATTTTGACGCCCTGCGCACACGGCTTGACCCCAAACATTGCGCCATGGCGGTGCAATCCACACATAACCTCGATATCACAGCGCGCGCTGCTCTTTATAAACGTGCCGAGACAGATCTAGCTCTGTCTTAAGCGTGTCGCAGTGTTTTCACGAAATCGCCCCACCTCCTCGATATTGCGCCGCAAGCGCTCTCATGGCAGGAGCAGCCCGGGCAAATTTTTAAGCTTCAAAGGACTATTTCATGGCGCTTCTGGATGTAATTTCCTCCCGTAAGGCCCGTGTGGGCATCGTTGGTCTGGGCTATGTTGGCCTGCCGCTGGCCGTCACGGCCGCCCGACAAGGATTTCCCGTCACCGGGTTTGACATCGACGACAGCAAGATGGCGCGTCTGGATGCAGGCGAAAGCTATATCGGGGCGGTGACAGATGCCGATCTGAACGCGGTCAAGGACGGGTTTGACTGGACCACGGATTTCAGCCGTTTGGCCGAATGTCAGGCCATCCTGATCTGTGTCCCCACGCCCCTGACCAAACAGCGCGAACCCGATCTGTCCTTTGTGGAAGAGACCACACATAAGATCGCGCAACATATCAGCGCCGGCACCGTTGTTGTGCTGGAATCAACAACCTATCCCGGCACAACCGAAGAAGTACTCGCCCCGATCCTTGAAACATCGGGTCTGACACTGGGCAAAGACATCTTTCTGGGCTTCTCCCCCGAACGCGAAGATCCCGGCAACACCAGTCATAACACCCGCTCGATCCCCAAAGTGGTTGCAGGTATGGGCGATCTGGCCGGCGATCTGGTCGAAGCGCTCTATGCCGGTATCGTGGACACGGTTGTGCGCGTGCCAACACCCGCCACCGCCGAGGCCGTCAAAATCACCGAAAACATCTTTCGCGCGGTCAACATCGCTTTGGTCAACGAACTCAAGCTGATCTATGACAAAATGGACATCGATGTCTGGGAGGTCATTGAAGGGGCCGCCACCAAACCCTTTGGCTATATGCCCTTCTATCCCGGCCCCGGTCTGGGCGGGCACTGTATCCCGATTGATCCGTTTTACCTGACATGGAAGGCCCGCGAACACGAAGTGCCAACGCGCTTTATTGAGCTGGCTGGCGAAATCAACACCAACATGCCGCATCATGTCGTCGACCGCCTGCGTGAAATTGTCGACCGCGAAGTCGGCAAGGGCCTGAGCCGTGCGCGCATCCTGCTGGTGGGCGTGGCGTATAAGAAAAACGTCTCTGATATGCGCGAAAGCCCCTCCATGAAGCTGATGGAGCTGTTGGACGAAGCGGGCGCAGAGGTCGTTTATATCGACCCGCATGTGCCTGAAATCCCGCCCATGCGCGAATACAAACAATACGTAGCGCGCAGTGCGACCGATCCCAAAACCCTGACCGCAGACCAAATTGATGCCGTGCTGATCGCCACAGATCACGACGCCACCGATTATGCTGCCCTGCTGGATTTGGATTGCCCGATCATCGACACCCGCAATGTGATGGCCAAACGCGGACTTGATATGGACCGGGTTCGCAAGGTCTAAAACGGCAAAGGGCTTCTTATGGCGACCACGCCTCCTATCCTGATCCACGCGGGATACCAGAAAACGGCTTCGACGTTTCTGCAAAACCAGATCTTTTCGGATCAGGCGGTTTTTGCCGCGCCGTGGGGCACACAATCCGCCATGGCAATCGAGGCGTTCATTCTCAGTCATCCGGCGCGCTTTGAATCCGACGCGATCCGCGCCGATTTTGCCAATACGGATGGGCGCATCCCGGTGATCTCACACGAAGACTTGCTGGGCTATCCAATTTACGGACGCTATCACGCGGAAGCGGCTTTGACACGGATGGCCAAGGCGTTTCCCGAAGCCCGTCTGCTGGTCTGTGTGCGCGAACAACGCAGCATGATGATGGCCCAGTATTTGCAATATATCCGTCAAGGTGGATCTGAAACGATCCAAACCATGCTGACGGGCAACATGGATCGCCCCGGGTTTCGCCCCGTTCTGCGCCGGGATCATTTCGAATATGACCTAAGCTACGATTTGGCCTGCGCACATTTCCCAAGGGAACAGGTTCTGTTCATGCCCCACGAGCTGATGCGTGCGGACCCTGCGGCTTATATACAGCGCCTGAATGGGTTTTTGGGCACAACGCTTGAGGAAGCGCGCCTTGAACAGGTTGTCTATGCCCGGCGCGGCGATGCTGCGATCCTGCTGGAGCGTTGGCTGAACCGCTGGGTGCCTGTGCCTGCCGTGCGCCCGGCCCGTTACGAAGACAACACCCGTCTGGTCAAGCTCAAGAATACACTGATCAAGCGGATCGATCCGATCTTGTCGCGCCACACCAAAATCGGCGCCCGTCAAATCGCCGCGATCCGCGGCTTTATCGATGACACCATCGGAATCGAATACGCCGCATCCAACCAACGATTAAGTGATCGCATTGGATTGGACCTGACAGGGTTGGGATATCCGGTCGCAACTTAACCTTTTGCTCACACAAACCACCAGACAACTGGGTGCGCAGGCTTTCAAAAAGAACACGCTTCTGCCATAAAACAACCAGTTACAGTTGGTACCCTTTAGCATTTGAACAGATAGACAGTGACCTATGACCGATCCTATTTTTTCCTTTGATCCCGAGACATTCCTAATCCCATCCGACAAAGCGAAGGAGATCGGCACATCCTATGCCGAGACCTATCAGGCCGGTCAGCCCTATAATCACATCTGCATCGATAACTTCCTGCCCGAACCCGTCCTAGAGAACGTGATCGCGGATCTGGGCACATTGCCCGCCCCGGAATCCAGCTTTGCCCGCGCGCAGGAAAACCTGAAATCATCTTATATCCCAGAGCGTCTTCCGACCTATACGAAGAACCTCTTTTACGCGTTCAATTCACGCCCCTTCATCCTGTTCCTCGAAGAAATGACAGGGATCAAAGGCTTGATTCCCGATCCCTACTTCATGGGTGCAGGCATCCATAAAACCCAGAATGGCGGGCATTTGGATATCCATGCGGATTTCAACCTGCACCAAATGATGCAGGTCGAGCGCCGCCTGAATATTCTGATTTACCTGAACCGCGACTGGCAGGCCGAATGGGGCGGCAACTTTGAAATCTGGAAAAACGACATGTCGGCCAAGGTCAAAAGCTTTACGCCGACCTTCAACCGCATGGTTTGCTTTTCAACCGGGTCAAACACGTTCCACGGCAATCCAGAACCCGTGAACCATCCCGACGGAGAAGCGCGCCAGTCGATCGCGCTGTATTACTATACCGCCACATGGGGTCCGGATCGTAAATCCCACACGACGCTGTTCAAACCGCGCCCCGGCACCGAAGATCAAGCAGACAGCGTGATCGCACGCCGTGCCATCATGAAGGACATCTTGCCCCCCATCGTTTACCGCCGGATCGGATATCACCTGCGCAAAGTCGGATTCTGATCAGGTGCTGGCTGGGCTCGCCGCACATATCGGACATCTCTATCCGCTAAAGTCCGGGTGTGGGCCCCTTGCCAATTCCAGGCTGTTTCGATGGCTTGACCCAGCGGGCGGGCCGGATGGCATTGCCTGCGTGACAGGCGGGCGCGCCGTGGTCCCTGCGGGTGATTATGTCGGACGCTCCATGCGCTTTGTCGGGGACCTTGATCCCAAAGTGTCATGGGTGGTCGACCGAGTACTGAACTCTGGCGATATCGCCCTTGATATAGGCTCTAATCTTGGGCTTGTGTCCTTGCGCATGGCCGCGCGGGTCGGCCCTTCGGGGCAGGTCCATGCCTTTGATCCGCAACCGCGTATGCAGGCTTATTTTCGCCGCACGCTGGATCTGAACCCGGATTTGCCGATCACCCTGCATCCCATCGGCCTCGGCCCTGAAAGCACCACACTGGAATTGGCTATCCCGCTCAACAATTCTGGCTCTGCGTCGCTGTCGACCCAGTTTGAAAACCTGCCCGGCACAGAAACCGTGCAGGTGCCTGTCGAACCGCTTGACAACTATGCCCAAACGGCCGGGATCACACAGGTCAAGATGATCAAAATGGATGTCGAAGGCTTCGAGGCCCAAGTCCTGCAAGGGGCGCATACCTTTCTGGGGCAGACCCGCCCTGCGGTTATCCTGCTTGAGGAAAACGCCCCTGACCCGGAAACTGGTCTGTCCCCTGCCCTCGAGCTATTACAGGCGCGAGATTATACCCTATACACCCTGCCTCGTGCACTGTGGACTGTGCGTCTGGCCCCCCTCTCTGAACACGCGACAGCCCATGATTATGTCGCCGTCGCCCCGGACGCCCCGGACGCCATTCGCAGTGCTTTGGGCATAAACTAAGATCACAGTTTCGAGATCATGCCATTGTTACAAATAGTTACATAAGGGTACACTGGATTACATTGGCCCTGATCTGTTAAAATAAATTGGCAAATGGTCTTTTTTAGGCCATATCGTTCGGTCAAATGCTTTAGTTGAAATTTATTGAGAGCGCGTGGGTTAATGTCGACAGTTGAGCAAGTCTCAAAACAATCGAAGATCGCAAACGATTTCCTGCATTGGGGCAGCTTCTGGCTGATCGTGATTACGCTTGGAGCCGTTGTTTTCTTTTATGAAGGCATCGAAGCCTTGTTGGTTGCGTGGCAACTGCCCGAATACAGTCACGGTCCCCTGATCCCCATTCTGTCAGGATTGCTGTTCCTACGCCAACTCAAAATGGTGCCCGAGCACCACGGCGCTATCAAAAACCGCTGGCCCGGTGTCGCGCTGATCCTGTTTGCGGTCCTGATGGGCACGCTGGGTAAGCTCGCCAATATCGATGATATCGTAGCCTATGCGCTGATCCTGTGGGTCGGTGGCCTGCTGCTGGTCAGCTTTGGCTGGCAAACCGGCAAGCATTTCTGGCCCCCCGTTGTGCACCTTGTTTATATGCTGCCCCTGCCCGGCGTGATCTATTACAAGATGACCACATGGCTGCAGTTTATTTCCTCTGAACTTGGGGTCTGGTTCCTGAAGCTGATGGCGGTGCCGGTGTTTTTGGACGGCAACATCATCGATCTGGGCATCACCAAACTGCATGTGGCCGAGGCCTGTTCAGGCCTGCGCTACTTGTTCCCGATCCTCAGCTTTTCCTACATCTTCGCTGTCCTCTATCGCGGTCCAATGTGGCACAAGGCTGTGCTGCTGATTTCGGCGGCCCCCATCACGGTTCTGATGAATTCGGTTCGGATTGGTATTGCCGGATATGTTGTGAACCACTGGGGTGTCAGCTGGTTGGACGGCTTTACGCACTTTTTCGAAGGCTGGGTGATCTTTGTCGCCTGTATCCTCCTTCTGTTTGCGCTGGCCCGCATCATGCTGTTCTTCAACCGCCAAAAAATGAGCCTGGTCGAAGCGCTTGATCTTGATACGGATGGCCTGATGACGCAAGCGATGCGCCTGCGGTTGGTGCAACCATCAAAAGCGTTGATCGTATCCGCAATGGTTCTTGTGGTCGGGACACTGACATGGGCTGCTTTGCCAGATCGCGGCGATATACGCGTCCCACGCGACAGCTTTGCCATCTTCCCACGCACGCTGGGGGAATGGTCACAATCAGGCCCGCGCGAATTCCTGAACCCCCATGTGGAACGGGTGTTGGCGGCAGATGATTATCATCAGGTGAACTTGGCCAAACCCGGTGTTGAGACGACTGTGGGCTTGTTCATGGCTTGGTATTATGACCAATCCGCAGGCGGCGTACACAGCCCCGAAGTGTGTCTGCCCGGCGCAGGTTGGGAAATCGCATGGCTGGAACGGACGGACATCACCGCTGAAATGAACAGCGACACCCCTTTCCAGATCAACCGAGCGATCATCCAAAAGGGTGAATCCCGGATGATGGTTTATTACTGGTTCGAACAGAAAGAACGCCGGATTGCCTGGGACTTTGCGGCCAAGTACTGGCTGATGGTCGATGGCATTCGCACAGGCCGGACCGATGGGGCGCTGGTGCGTCTGACGACATCGATTCAACCTGGCGAAGATGACTCCGCTGCCGAAACCCGCCTGAACGAAGTGTTGAAAGAATTGCAGGGTCCACTGCCACGCTTCATTCCAAAAGGTTGATCTAAGGACCAAATTCGTTGATCTGGAGCGCTTTTGCCAATAGAGGCAAAGCGTGACAGTGACAGAACACATAAGCCACCCAGGGCAGGTCTTGGGCGACCTCGTTGCGATCAATTCGCTGCGAACCATCGCCTTTACCATGCTGGTCAGCTACCATGTGGTGGGTCTGGGAACCACCAGTGGGCTTGGCCTTGATTACCCGCAATTCCTGCGTTTTTATGCAGATTATCTGATCCATGTGCGGATGCCGATCTTTGCTGTGATCGCCGGGTTTGTGTATGGGATGCGCCCTGTACACTTACCCGATTACAGGCGCTTTATCGGAGGTAAGGTCCGCCGTCTTCTGATCCCCGGCGCCATTGCCGCCTTGGTCTTTGCCTTAGCGGGAACGCTGATGGGCAATCGGTTTGGCCGCACCCCCGCCGACATCTGGGAGATCTTTTTCTTTCCCTATGCACATTACTGGTACCTGCAAACGATGATGGTGATCTTTGTAGGAAGCGCTTTGGCGGATGCCCTGCTTAAGGGGCGCCACACACATTGGCTGTTTCTTGGGGCCTGTGCCTTTTCGCTGTCCAGCGTCTGGCCACCTGTGTTCTTTTCTTTGCGCACCGTACCGTTCTTGTTACCATTCTTCTTGTTTGGCGTGGTGCTCTATCGCAATTTTGGTCTGTTTCATCAGGCGCGCAACGTGGTGTTGGGCCTGTGTCTGATTGCGGTGGTCGGCGTGTCTTACCTGCAAGCCCAGCATTACTGGGCTGAGGGCACGCTGATGTTGGGCCGCCGCACGCCAAGCGCGTTGGTCTTTGGTGTAGCAGCCTGTACGTTGTTGTTTCTGGCCATGCCGCGGATTGCCCTGCTGGACCGTTTGGCACCCTTTGCATTCACCATCTACCTTTACCACATATTTGGCACATCGGGCATGCGCGAAGTGCTGGAAAAGCTTGGCGTGGATGCATTGATGCTCAAAACGATCTTAGGCCTGATCGCTGGAATCGCGTTGCCCATCGTCGTCCACAAGCTTGCCGAGAAAACAGGCCTGACACGCCGCCTTGTCTTGGGCATGCGCAAATAAACGCAATCACCGGCTGTTTTCACCTGCCAGCAGATAGGCGCGCGGCAGATGCGACAGCACATATGGGGTCAGATACCCCGCCCCCGTATGCGACAGATGATCATCGTCATAATACAGCGGCACGCCCTTATGTGACCCCGCACACCGGCCGACGTGAAACGTATCACAAAAGATGGCCGCGGGACGGACGCGGTGCAGCTTTGCGTGATCCCCCAGCCCGTCAAACGCTGCAATCGTGCGGGCATTGCGTGACTGGTAATGCGCGTGTGACACCGACACGTCTGTCACCTTGTCACGGTAAAACAGATCCTTGGCCATATGCATCGGCACATCCCACCCCTGTTCCGGCACCGGATAAACCACAATCACGGTCTTTCCTGCGTCCAGTAATGTCTGCACGCTACGTTGATAAAGGCGCGCAACATCCGCCCTGCGTTCCGCTTCGGGATAAGCCTCTGGCGGACGCCCCGGCTGACCAGTGGCAAAGACACCCGGCTCTTCGATGCCGCCTTCGCCGTTATCGTACGTTTCCCCTTCTAAATAGATCGTGAAACGCGCAGCGATCACCACATATTCCAATGCGGAATCCGTTGCGAGCCTCTCAAAGACCTCTTCATTGAACTGCTGACACAGCGCACTTGAGGGGACATGCAACAGACGCAAGCCCGGCACAGGCGGGCATCCGTTTAGCCACATGTGTTTCAGCCCGACGCCTTGCTCTGCCAACCCCTCATGCAAACGCCCTGCAATCGCATCCGAGTGAGAATCCCCCAACAACACGCCGCGCACCGCCTCAGCCTTGCCCAGCACACAAGCCGCATCCAAAGCCACAGGCCGGTCGGGCGCAGAAAAGCAACGCGGGCGCAGCGGATTATCATCATAAGTATAGGCAGCAAGAGCGGCCACATCTGCCGGGATGCGCATCTGAGGCACCCCTTCTTGCTGTACGCCCACAAACCCCATCGCAGCACAGACCGCCAATCCCGACAGGCTTAGTCGAAACAGCACAGGACGTGCGATGGTCTGACGTCGAAAGGGGCGTTCCACATATCGCCAGCTGAGCCAGGCAAGACACAGTGTCAGCCCCACCAATCCCGTCATCGCCAGCGGCGACAGCGCCGTCAGATTGCGATAATTGGCAAAGACAAACACCGGTTGATGCCACAGATAAGCACTGTAGCTGATCAGCCCCATGCCCACCAATGGCCCGGTTTGCAATATCCGCCCCGTTTGGGTCAGCGGGTTGGAAAACAAAATCACCAACGCCGTCCCCAAGGTCGGCACCAACGCATACCCTCCCGGCCAGATCATCCTGTCATGGAAAAAGATCATCGCCCCAACAACCATGGACAATCCCAAAGCACTGCAGAGCCCTGCCCCAATCCACGGCTGTGGATTGCGATGCAGATAAAAGGCGCAAAAGACCCCCACCAACAATTCCCAGGCCCGCGTCGGCAGCAAATAAAAAGCCGAACTCGGCTTGTGCACAGCCCCCCACTGCGCCAGCCCGAGGCTCAGCACAAAGGTCACGATCAGAACAGGCACCACAAACCGCCGCGCCTGCCGCCAGACCAACATCAAAAACAGCGGAAAGAAGATGTAAAACTGTTCCTCGATCGCCAGTGACCATGTGTGCAGCAATGGCTTGAGATGTGACGCCACATCGAAATATCCCGCTTCTTTCCAGAACACGATATTTGACGCAAACAGCGCCGTGCCCAGCAAGCTTCTGGCAAACGCCTCCATATCGCGAGGCATCAACGTCACCCACGCCAGGGCCACTGACACTGTCAACATAACAAACAAGGCTGGCAGAATACGCCGTGCCCGCCGTTCATAGAAATGCATCAGGCTGAAATGACCCGTATCAAGGTCCGCTAGGATAAGACGCGTGATCAAATATCCGGAGATAACGAAAAACACGTCGACCCCGACAAATCCGCCCGGAAAAATGGCGAACCCGGCATGAAACAGAATAACAGGTAAAACAGCGATAGCTCGCAAGCCATCAATGTCCCGGCGATACCGCATGAGCAAAAAATCCGTATGGAATGATTTAGCTCAAACTTTCTCAAAAGGATAAAGGATTCGTTAATAGGTCCGCTAATAAATGGCGGCCCCATGGATCAAAATACCCGCCAGCGTTGTAGTGCGTTTTGGTCCATCGCGACCCGCTTTTGTCCCGATTGGGCCACAAAACAATTGCGAAGGGCCCTTGGCACTTTTGAAATCACTCTAAAGATACGTAAACGGGATCTTGCCGATGGGAAAACTCCCACCAATTCGCCAATCTCCGAGCGCGAAGTTTACCGTCCACTCAGGCGGAACAATGCTTATCAAAGCGAGTTCAAAAACGCCTTGGGAATCCGTAAGATAGGGGGAAAACAAACTTTTTTTCGTCATAATTTAGCCACTTCAACACCGTAGTTTACGCAGGACTCTGCCGATTTACGGAGGGCGAATTACATCTGACACAACCCTGCCCTATTTTCGTCCCCATCTACTCCACTTCACGCCTCACTCAGGACCTAAACCAATCTTAAGAATTAAAACCCATGGTTGTGTAACTGCTGCTTAAGCAGTGCGTGATAGAACCATGTCGTTTTTTACTCGTGTCTCCTTGCTCGGAACGCGGGTTCGCTATGCGCCTGTGCGAGCAAGTATGAGGAAATGCGCTTAATGTCTGACTCTCTTTCTTCGACCCTATTTTCGACCCCTCTTCCTACCGCCATACCAGAGTCTGAAAGCGCCTCAGAGACTGATACGGACTCGGATGACACGGGCCTAGATGTCGGAATAGATCAACCCATAACCTCTGTCGAAGTCATGTCAGCAGAACCCGAGTTTGACGCCGCATCTGCTCAGGAAGAAGCGCAGACCGAATATCTAAGCACAGGCAACGTTATGGCGGGGCGTGTCACCATTCTGCAGCCTGAGGGCTATGAAACTGCGCAATCCGTCACAATCGTCGAACAACCCGATTTCGGACATGCCTCTGTCAATCCGGATGGGACCATTTCACTGGTCCTGACGGATGCTGTAGAAACCGGGCCAGTTTCACTGAGTTACCAGATCATTCAGGCCAACGGCGCTATCGACGTTGTGAATGAAACCCTAGACATCGAAGAAGGCACGCAGGTGGCCGGATGGGCACAGGGCGACCACTACATGCTGGCCACAGACGAAGACGATCGCGTCATCGTTGAAACCGGCGAAAATCACCGCAAGATCTTCATCTCGAACAGCGAAGACGCATTGACGCTGGATGACATCGCAGCCCGCGAAGGGATCGACTTTGGCGACCTGGATGCTGATTTCCTGAACGATCCAGGCACAGCTATCTTGGTCGGTCGCAAGATCGACAAACTGCTGGAAGAATACGGCGCATCCGAAGATATGGCACTGGCGCCGGACGCTGGTATGGCTCTTTGGTATGCGACCACGTGGTCTCAGTCCGAGCCCAACTCGAATTGGTTGCTGTTTGAAAGCGGCTATGAATACGACGATCTGGGCCAGTTGGTATCCCGCGAGACCTTCGGCGAAGACCCCCTGCACCCCGTCCACATCACATCTTGGGGTGAAGGTGAAAAGCCAATCATCAATTCCGAGATTAAAATCTGGCAAAAGCAATCCGAAAACATCGTTCTGTCCGACTTGCACCTGAAGGGTGGATTCAATGTACAGACCGGTAAGAATATCTTGCTTGAAGACATCGAATTCACCGGAACCGGCGCGTCTATTCAACATGCCGAAGGCGTGACCGTCAGACATACGGAATTCTATGACATCTTCTATGAAGAACTCAGAGAAGGCTTTGAGGACTGGGCACCCCATTCCCACCGCACCGGTGGCCTCTATGTGGGCAATGTGGATGGTGTATTGCTAGAAGACATCGTCGTCAGCCAGACCGGCTGGGAAGAAGGCTATGATCCCAATGGGGACCCCGCCTATAACCAACCCCCCAGCCAGTACAGCCATAATATCTACATCCAGCGCGATGTGACAGATTTCACTATTCGTGACAGCATCTCCGCAAAAGCGGCCTCCTTTGGCCTGCAAGCCAAAAGCGGCGGTTTTCTGGATGGCAACCTGATCTTTGAAAATAACGCTGGTTTCTCTGCTCTTGGTGGGAACTCTGACGGTTATAACGATGCACAGGGCAACTACAGCCTTGTCCTCGACAATGTTGTGACCTCAGCGGCGCATAAGGGTGCGTTTCAGATTGGGGCCCTGGCCAATGGGTTTTACAGCGCGGGCAACGATTCAACCCTTATTGGCAACGTTGTCGCTCACTTGGCCGATCCAAACGATCCCGATGATCTGGAAGCCAAGGAAATCAACTCGGGCAGCGGCATCTATCTGCGCGATCCGTTCTATGACGACACGATCATCTACAACTGGCACAGCCGCCGGAACGTTGAAATTGGCAACTCAGCTGATTTCGAACTGAACGTAGAGGGGCTCGATACAGCCCTGGCCGACCAGACCACGATCCAAAATCTGGCCAAACTGGTCCTGAACGATCCGAATGCGGACCAGCACGATCTGGCTGAATACGTCAAACACAACGATGTGTCCGTGCAGGAACTGATCGCCTATTTCCAACAGGGCTTCGGCGTCAATGATGGATCAATCCGCACAACCAACCAGACTCTGACCTTTGAACCGGATGAACGGGGGGACGGGGTCCGTTGGGACAACCGCCTGAACTGGAGCACAGAAGACGACGTCCTGAACGGCGATTCAATCGATCTGGCCGGAAACTTGGTCAATTACAGCGGCACATTCCGCATCAACAATATGACCTTGGGCGAAGATGGCACATTGATCGTCGCACAAGGGCGATTGACCATAGACGGCACGCTGGCAGGGGGCGCAGACAGCGCCATCAACGTGTCTTACGCCGGACAACTCTGGCTGGCGGGTGATCTTACGGGCGCGTTGCACTTTGACGTGTCAGGCGGGCGCTTTGTCAACACGGTCGATACAGGTTCAGCAGATCCGCTGACCATCAACGTGTCAGGCGGGCAGGCCATTTTGGCCACAGCTGGCGCGACGCTCAACCTATCCGGTGGCGACATCCTGACCGTTGACGGTAGCGCGGCAAATCTGGGCTTTGACGGCGAAACAGGTGGCCTGGCTCTGTTGACCTTTGACACCAATGCAGAACTGCATTTCGATGCAGACAGCGGCGGTTTCTCAACCATTCGCGAATTCCGCTCCGCTGCCTTCGGAGACGCTCCCAACGTGGCCTCACAAGTCGACTTTGGAAACAGTACGCTGGTTATCGACCTGTCCGATGCAGCTGGATTGGCTGGCACATTCGATCTGATCACGGTTGACGAGCTTGTCGGCGAGTTCCGCGACATCCAGGTGCAGGGGCTTCCAAACAACCAAGATGCCAATCTGGAGATTGATTACGTAAACGACACGGTGACCATCACGCTTACAAACGGTGGTTCAGGGGCTGTAACGTCCCGCACAATAACCGCAGACGGCGTGAACGATGGCACCAGCATCATTACCGACATCCCCGAAGACGAAGGTGACGCTCCTAACGATGACACACCAGGCGACGTACCAGCCATCGAAAGCATCGCCTTAACCGGCACTGATGGCGCGGACTACCTCCAAGGCGGTCTGGGCGATGACACGGTTCGCGCCGGCGATGGTGATGACTTTGCTCAAGGCTACGCAGGTAATGATACGATCTCTGGCGCGGGCGGCGACGACTTTGTGGCTGGCGGTAAGGGCGCAGACAGCGTTTATGGCGGCCGCGGCATAGATCAGGTCAAAGGCGGCAAAGGTCGAGATGAGCTATTTGGCGGCCAGGACGACGACACCGTTTATGGCGGCGGCGGCAGAGACACATTGGACGGCGGCAACGGCGATGACATCCTTTTGGGTGGTAGCGGGGCCGACGTGCTGATCGGTGGTCAAGGTGCGGATATCTTCACTGTAGCCTTAGCCAAACACAGCAAATCCATCGACGGACAAAACGACCACATCCTCGACTTCTCACAAGACGAAGGGGATCTGATCTCGCTCAGTGGATTTGACGCAAACACCCTGACGGCTGATATCAACAGCTTCTCCTTCGTCGGCGAAGGGGACACCGAAGGTGCCGGCACACTGTCCTTCACACACTCAAACGGCATCACAACTGTGATGGCTGACATTGATGGTGGCGGTGCAGATCTGTCGATCACGATCCAGGGTGAAATCAACTTGACCGAAAGCGACTTTGTTCTCTGAACTTAGGCTTTCGTAATTTCGCACGCGAAACGAAAAACCCCAAGAGGCTGAGATTAAACTATTTTTCAGCCTCTTGGGCGGAATTCCCAGATCGCACTGCCAGCCATGCACGCAAATCTGCGGCCAACGCATCATCCACACCCCGACCACGCAGGACCATGCGGCCTTGCTTTTGCTCCAGCATCACCCCCGGGGCGATCTCAACCGGGTCAGCTGATTTGCGCGGAGCAGGGGTCGCGCCCTTCTTCAATGCCCGCTCAAGACGGGCCCGTTCTTCTGTTGCATCTGATGCAGGTGTTTTGCGCAACGCATCGCGCAACCGGTTGCCCATCGGTGCATCTGCTTCGATCGCACTGGCCAAAGCCAATCCCAGTTTTTCAGGGATCGCAGCCGGAAACCGCAAGCCACTGTCCAGCACGCGGTGCAGCACCACGAATTTCAAGATCTTTGACCGTTTCGGAGCCGGGGCATTTGCGAATAACGCCGCCACAGCCGCACCCGCATTACGATACACGCCGATCCGAACCGCTTCGGCCGCCAAACGGGCGCGCTCATAAAAGCTAAGACCTGCCCGGATCTCGTTTTCCTCGATCATGGCCACATAAGCATCTGACGCCGTTTCCGGCGCACGGATCATCGCCAGCACATCCGACTGCCCTAAACGCCTCAGGGCTTCGATCCGGCGCCACCCTGAAATCAGCCCATATCGTCCCTCGGCCAAGGCCACGACTTCGACGGGGGTTTGCTGCCCACGCGCTGCCAGACTTTGGGTCAAGGCCTCCATATCCTCATCCGCCAGCACCAAGCGATCCCGGACCAGATGATCGACTTCGATGGCTGCAATCGGCAGAGCCTGCACCAAGCGCCCTTCGCGCCGCGCGGTCTCTAACACGCCTGCAACCTCTTCAAACGCCGCCTGTGACGCCGCCTGCGAGGCCACATCCGCAATCGGCGGTGTACTGCGCCGCACACCAGCCCAGCCATCCTTGAACGCTTTGGTCTCAAGCCCTGCAGGCACTTCAAGCTGTGCCGGAGCCAAACGTTTGCGTTTTGCCATAACTATGTTCCTCCTCAGAGCCGTGCCTGCCGAATAGAGTCTGTTACGCGGCCCCTGCATCCTCTTGTACATCCCGGCGCCACGCCCCAATCAGCAGTTTTTTGAACGCGGCATAGGTTTCATCAAACGTGGCCCGTCCACGCGCATAGGTTTCGCGATTGAAATCCCGGTAATCGGCCTCGTAAATCCCATGAACGGTTTCGCCCGCTTGACCAATCAAGGCAGTATAATCCTGCCGGTAGGGGCACAGGGTTGGCCCCAGATAGGCTTGGATCAACGCCGCCATCTCGGCCTGCTGTGCGCCGTCAAAGCGTGTGATGACCGCCTGCACCGCGTCCCATTCAAACCGCAGCTCTTCGCGCCCCAAGGCGCGTGCGGCCATGTTCTCGCCCTCTTCGATGGACTGAAAGGTCGAATGCAGCATGTCGAAAAACCGGCCCGTGCTGTCAAATTCCACAAAGGACGCACCCATCGGCACCAACAAGATATCTGCCGCAGCCAACCCATTGATCGTCAGATACCCAAGGGCAGGGGGCGTATCGAGAAAGACGATGTCATATTCATCCAACACCCCATCCGCCGCCAGTATATCCGACAACGCATCCCACAGCTTCCAACCGCGTGCCGCCATCCGCCAGACCGGGATTTGGAATTCGGACCAATACAGGTTCAGCTGCGCCCCAATCAGATCAATATTGGGCCAGTGCGTTTTCTGGATGATGTCAGGGGCCTGCACGCCCAAAGCTTCGCTCAGCGTCTCATCAAGGGGCTGGGGCGGCTCTCCGCGGTCCAGACGACGCTGGTTGTCCGCCCGCAAGTGTTCGCCGTAGTGACGCGCCAACAGCGGAAACACGGTTTGCCATTCATCTTCGATGCGTGCGCCAAAGATCGACGTCATCGATCCCTGACTGTCCAGATCGATCATCAGCACCTTGTAACCATCCAGCGCCGCCGACATGGCCAGATGCGCACAGGTGGATGTTTTCCCAACACCGCCTTTGAAATTCGCCACTGTCACAACCTTGGCTGGCTGTCCTTTGGGGCGATAGGGCAAGTATTCCTTGGTCTTTGATCCTTCGGCCCCGAAATGGGCCCGCAGGCGCAGCACCTCGTCCAATGTGAACCATTTGGCCCCGCCATCGGTTTCGGTCACCCCTTGGGGCAAATCCGGGTTTTGGCGCAGCACGCGGCGAAAATGGGCAGGCGCCACAGGGATCAGATATTTCGTGATTTCCCATGTCGAAAAGCGCCGCAGATGGCGTTGGCCCAGATCATCCAATCCGCGCCCGGCCAGATCACTTCTGCCTTGTTGGCAAGCGGCTGCAATCCGTGCAAAATCACCCGTAGAGCTGGGTGCATCCATCGCCGCCATCGCGGAATCGGCGTTGATATTGAAATATGGTGGGAGGTCTGAACTGCTCATCTCACCCTCTGTGTATCATGTTTTTGGTATAGTACTCTAAAACACGTCACATGCAAGCATACACATCTCACCTTTAGCCTTTTCTAAGCAAATCAAGGGGTTCTGCAGGTGGTATGGGTTCTGTTCTGAGGCAGGTATTTACGGTGTATCTGTTATATTGTTGTTATATTATTAGTTACGGATCTCTGGCGAATTCGCTAAGTCATTGATATTAAAGCCGTCCAAAGCTTTTTTTTGAACCTGAGTGACTCTGAACCCCCGATAGGGTGACTCTGATCCCTCGAATGACCGACTCTGATCCCCCGATGAAACCGTGAAGGCTTGTGGACAGAATCGCGACGAGGTCTTAGCGTTGGGTGTTAATGAAACGACGAAACCCTGACAGAGGCGAAAACGCCCAAGGGTAAAGAGGCGAGCAGGCCATGACAGCAGCAGTAACCCCGGGCAGGGGGGGTGCGTTGGGACGCGCGGTCGACGATTTTTTCGTCTGCGATTTCTTTGCGGCCGTGCCCAAACATGATCTGGCCTCGATGGAGCATCCGCTGTTTTCGCTGTCGACACGTCCGGACCGGCGGATCCTGAATTACGTGCACAATGATGTCGAAGTCACCGTGACCCCGTCCGTGAAAGGGCGCGCGACAATCTTTGATGCGGATATCCTGATCTTTTGTATCAGTCAGCTGATGGCGGCCCTGAATGCGGGGCGACCGGTGGCGCGGAACCTGACGCTGACGGCGCATGATCTGTTGATTGCAACGGGGCGCGAAACCAGTGGCGACAGTTATCGGCGTTTGCGCGATGCGTTCGAACGTTTGGCAGGCACGCGGATCACCACCAATATCGTGACCGGCGACAAGGACACGACATCCGGGTTTGGATTGATCGAAAGCTGGCAGATTGTGCGGCGCACACGGGCCGGGCGGATGGTCAGTGTCAGCGTCACGCTCAGCGAATGGTTATATCGTGCGGTGCTGTCCAAAAGCGTGCTGACGCTCAGCCGGGAGTATTTTTCCCTGCGCCGCCCGCTGGAACGGCGGCTGTACGAATTGGCGCGCAAACATTGCGGGCGCCAACCGGAATGGCGGGTGTCGGTGGAAACGCTGCTTAAGAAAACCGGATCAGCCAGCCCGCGCCGGGTGTTCCGAGCGATGGTGCGCGACATCATCAAGCAAGGGCATTTGCCTGATTACGACCTGACCGAAGAGCCGGGTGATTTGATTGTGGTGCGCCCGCAGGTGGTTGTGGAGCCGGTGGGGCAGGGTGGTCCTCAGCTTAGCATTGCGACCTTGGACGCCGCACGCGATCTGATGCCGGGTTGGGATGTCTATGCGTTAGAGGCCGAATGGCGCACCATGTGGCACACCAGCGGCAGCCCCCGCCTGCGCAACCCAGACAAAGCCTTTCTGGGCTGGATCAAGAAACGACCCGCCTAGGGGCGCTTTGCGGGACATTGCTTCCAATCTGATCTACAGTGTTTGAGTGTTCAAACCGGTAGTCCAGTTTGGTTTCGTTCGATTAAGCGCATTGCGACTTCTATCGGCGTTACGTGGACCATCCCTGGATTGTTTTCAACGAAATACTCAGTTTCAGTTTTCTCTGTCCCACGCATTTCAAAAACAGGTTCATCAAAAACAGGGTAAGAAGTTACTATCCCCGCGACGCAAAAAACTGAGTTCGCTTTCTCCTGTGGTCGAAACACTACCGGGCCGCCGCTGAAGCCCGGATTCGCAAATCCGTCAAGCAGAATGTTGTCTTTTGTTATATGACTTAGCGTTGCAGATTTCACCAATGGCAAGCTAACTTGATAAACACAATCCAGCGAGTAACCGTATGGAAAGCCTAGAAAATACGCTCTTTGTCCAAAACCGGCCCCGGCGCAGGTTGCTGGCATTTGGAAGGTTGGGGACAATTGTTCTTCCGCTCTTAAGACGATTACATCGTCTTCCACAGAAGATTTTTCGACCACCTCAAAAGTCTTTGGAATGGGATTACCTTGATCGAAAAGATCAATTTTGCCTCCAGAAAAATCATCCAAAACATGTTGAGCGGTTACGAAGTATTGCTTTGAATTGTGTTCAAGTGTGAATCCAGTTCCGGTGCTGTCTTGCCATCCAATTTTTTTCACCCTGTGAAGAACATTTACTGTCAGCATCTTCTTACCTACGTAGACCTAATCGGCTCGGACTAGAGGCGTAGCATCTTCATCGTGAATGTCTAGAAGGGCTCAGAGCAGCCATTCGCGACCGCCCCCAAGTGGCAATCGCTCTGTCATCAGGACAGGTGGGTCAGGCTGTTGGCCGTCACCCAGCCGGTTTGGTTTTGGGGATCATCCAGAAACTGGGTGACCAGATCGTTCCATTCCATACCGATATACAGCCCTTCAAGCCCCGCTTCTGCGGCATTGGAAAGCTGCGAAAACAAGCTTTGATCCGTGGTGATACGCGTGATTTCCTGCGCCAAAGCCTGTGGGTCGGATGCGGCAAATTCCAAACAATCGGTGCCCGGTGTCAGGCGACCACGAAAGGCTGGGTGGTCTGACAGGATCAGGGGTGAGCGCGAAGCAAGCGCTTCGTAGATCACATTGGGCAACCCTTCGGGATAGCTGTGGCGCGAGGGCACGATGACCATGTCATGCGCAGCCATTTGCGCGCGCACCTGATCATGCGGGATCAGCCCGATGAAATCGACCCGGTCCGCTATATCCATTTGGGCCGCCTCAGCGCGCCAGTGATCCAGATCACCGCCCCCCGCAAAGGTCATGCGCAGACCCGGCGTTTGTTGCACTGCACGCAGGCAATCACCGACGCCTTTATCCTCGCTGAGGGCGCCTGCATAAAACGCACAAGGGGCTGTGGCATCGTGCAACCCCGTGCGGGCGGGCGCGACATTGCGCAAGCGGGCCCAATCCCAGGGCACGATCCGGGACGGATCAAGGCGCAGCACATCCTTGAGGGTTTGCGAGGCATTCAAGCTGTGATTGGCGACACAAGGAAACGGGCCGTTTCGCAGGGCGCGCATCAATTGCCAATTGGTCCAGCGTGTGCGCGGGCCGCCCTGTTGGAACAGATCAGCAAAGCAAGGCAGGGTCGGGATGTTGCGGGCCTTGGCGGCTTTGATCAGGGGCAAATGGGGCAGTCGCAAAATCAGCCGGTCCGGGGCTAGACGATCCAGCAACGCACCTGCATCCTGATCACGCGCAATGCCTTCCGAAATCAGCCCCGGCGCCAATTCATCTTGATGTGGGCCTGTGGTCGACACGGTGGTGACACGTGTCAGGTCTGACCGGTCCAGTAGATCGGCCACAAACTGCACCGAGGCGCGCTGATCGCGATAGGTTTCTGCCCCCCCTTCGGCAAAACGTCGATAGGCATCGGCGTAATGGCCGGTCTGAATAAATACGCAATGCACGCGGGGTTGTCCTTGCTCTATCTGCCTTTGGGGCGGGTTCAGGATAGCTGTACCTGATTTGAAACGCACTGGCAGGGCCTGATCCAAGATATTTTGGGGAATAACAGAGCGAAATTACCCCTTTATTCAGTGTATTGTTCATGAAAAGCCTTCATTGCCATGAAATCACCCCATTGGCATTGCACGGGCATGGCAAGGCCCGCTATGTGAGGCCGCGATTAGATCGCCCCTTTGGCGGAACAAAGAACAGATACAGAGTTTATATATATGACCGAACGTCTCAAGATCGCCGTGGTTGGTCTCGGTAAGATGGGTCTTTCACATTTTTCGTTGGTTGGGGCACATCCTCAAGCCGAAACGATGGCCTGCGATGCTGCGGGTTTCATGGTCGATGTGTTGTCCAAAAATGTCCCACACGCGATCTGGAAAGATTACGACAAGTTGCTGTCCGAAGGCGCACCACAAGCTGTGGTGATTGCCACGCCGTCCCGCCTGCATGCCCCGATGGTGCGCACGGCCCTTGAAAAGGGTGTGCATGTTTTTTGCGAAAAGCCCTTTTGTCTGGATTGGCGCGAAGCCGAAGAGCTGGCGGATCTGGCCGATAAAAAAGGTCTGATCAATCAGGTGGGCTATCACTACCGCCATGTGGGCGCATTCCAAGAGATGAAGCGCCTTGTGGATGCGGGTGCGATTGGGCGGATCACCCATGTGATGGCCGAAGCCTATGGGCCGGTGGTGCTGCGCCCCAAAAAGCAAAGCTGGCGCACAACCAAATCGGAAGGGGGCGGGTGTCTTTATGATTATGCCGCGCACCCGCTGAACCTGTTGAACTGGTTCTTTGGCACGCCTGCCGAAGTGACTGGATCAGTGTTGAATTCGATCTTTTCGGAAGGCACCGATGACGAGGTGTTCTCGACGTTGCGCTTTGAGGGGGGCCAGACGGCACAGATGTCGGTGAACTGGTCTGACGAAAGTCACCGGAAGATGTCGACCAAGATTTCGATGATCGGGACCAACGGGCGTCTGTATGCGGACCGGCAGGAATGTCAGGCTTATCTGCGCGAAGAGGTCCCCGGTCTTGACGGCTATGGCACGGGGTGGAATGTGAAATATACAACCGAGCTGACGCAAGAAAGCTGGTTCTATTTGCGCGGCGAAGAATATTCCAACCAGATCGATGCGTTTATCCGCAGCTGTCTGGGGGAAACTGCCCCGTTGGGCACAGATTTTCGCGATGCAGCGGCCACAGACCGGTCGATTGCGATGATCTTGCAGAATGCAGAAACAGGTCAGGCCGTGGGTGAAGCACCTGCCCCTGTGACACCTCAGCCCGCCAAACGGCGCGGCTGGTTTGGACGCTAGGGGAGCGCGACAATGGAACATCAGATGGACAAGCTTCTTTTTGGCGACAACCAGTTCTTTGGCATCAATCACATGTCCGAAGAAAAAGCGCGCGCGCAGGCCATGCGGTTTCAAGACAGCAGTGCAATCATGGACGTGTTGGATGTGGCGTATGATGCGGGCATCCGCACCTTTATGTGCACCACCCATGACCGCATCGCCGAAATCGCAGATATCGTGCGCAACAATCCCGAACGCTATCCCGACTTCCTGTTTTATCCTTGCATGCCCTATGCCCATAAATACGCCAATGCGGTGACAGATTTCGGCATGATGGGCGCGGTTCAGCATTTCATGCCCGAAGGTGGCATGCTGCAGACTGCCTTGCGGGGCGGCGCGGCACTGGCCACAAAGGATGTGGACGGGATTGCAAAAATCCTGATCGATGCGGAAATGAAGATGTTCAAGGGTCTGAAGACGCCTGTTGTCTTCATGCAGAACGTCTTTACGGATCTGTTATTGGGTCTGGGCTTTGGCCGGGCCTTGCGTGTGTTCCACGATCACGTGCGCGAAACCTATAATGCAGAGCCGGGCTTTATCACGATGAACATGCCCTTGTGTCTTGAGGTGCTAGAACGTGAAGGCATCGAAAACCCGATCATCTGTTCCAACATCAACAAGATCGGTTTCCGTATGTGTGGCGGCGCCGAAGCTTATAAAGCTGCAATGGAAGCAGGGCGCGTCCGTGCCGTGGCCATGTCGGTTTATGCATCCGGCGCCATTCCACCGGCCGAAGCCATAGAATGGGTGTCAGAATTGCCAAATCTGGAATCCATCGTCTTTGGAGCCTCCAGCCGTGCCAATATCCATTCGACACGGGATCTGGTTACGCAGCATATGGGATCTGCGCAGTAGTGTCAGACACAGTTCCATCTGCGTTCCAACCTCGACGGGATGAGAACTATGCGCATACGACGCTTCGGGGTCTTGCCGCGCTGTGCGTGGTTGCACATCATGGATACCATCTGGTCCCACAGCCGCCCAGTGACAACCCAGTCTACGCGTTTATCGATTCCTCCTATCTCTTTGTCGATCTGTTCTTCATCCTAAGCGGCTTTATCATGCAGGAGACCTATGGGCGGAGCTTGCGCCAGTCCTACGTCAATGCAGATTGGATGCGAACGGTAAGGCATTATTGGCTTCGGCGCGTCCTGAAAATCGCGCCAAACTATTATCTGGGTGTTTTGATCGGAGTGATCGTATTCATACTGATCAACGGTCTGCGGTCCGAAACCTTACTGTCAGAATGTCTGAGCAACTCTGCAGTGGCCTATGTTTTCCTGTTTCATGAATTGTCCGGAGGAACCTGCCTCGGCCTCAATCAACCTCTCTGGTCAATCGTGACCGAGATGATCTGCTATCTGGTTTTTCCATTGGTGCTGCTGATGCTGCGAATACCGATGTTTTACTTGATCATCTCATTCGGCCTTTATGCGGTGTTGCTGTTGTCTTTCCAGAATATGAATATCATTCAAGGCGCCCCCTCGATATTCCGCACTCTGGCCGGCTTTTTGTTGGGGATGTACCTTGCGCAAGCGCATACCGTTCTATCAGACACCCTGAAAGCGCGCCTGCAGATTCCTGTCTTTGTGGCGATTGCGCTGTGCGTCAGTTTAAGACTGGAGTTGTTAGCGCTTGTTTGTTTTGCGATGATGGTTGCGGTGACTGCAAGTCGGCAAGGTCCTTTGACACAGATATCCATGGCACCAATATTCTATAACCCTGGACGGGCCTCATTTGCCATTTACCTTGTGCATATGCCCTTGCTGATCTTCTTCAAGCTGGCAGCACATAAATTCGAGACAGACACAGGCCTTGCAGTCACATCCTATCCTTCGCTGTTCGTGTTTGTATCGCTCGGCCTTGCGCTGAGTTTTGGATTACTGGGCTTTCGATGGGCGGAATGGCCGATAGAGAACATAGCGCGATCTATTCGACATAGGGTCGAAAGAATATGATGAATTTGACGAAGTTAACTCATAAGACATTCCCATTGCGACACTCCCCTTTTCTTCGCGACGGAGCTTGTGGTGTAGGAAGATACTATTATGCCTGACGGATCAGAAATGCATGTAAAACAAGACCTTAAGACCGTACCGATGCTCAACGCGTTTGTGCATGATCTGGATATGGATGATCTGGTGAAAAACTTCACCGAAGGCATGATGCTGACGTTGCATGTCGATATGATCATGAAGCTGCAGCAGGATCAGGAATTCTATGGCATCCTTGATCAGTTCGACGTGGTCACCTGTGACAGCCAGATCATGTATTTCGCCACCAAGTTTCTGGGCACGCCTGTGCGCCAGCGGGTGTCCGGGTCAGATTACTTTCCCAAGTTCTATATGCATCACAAGGACAACCCCGACATGACGTTGTTCATGATGGGGGGCAAACCGGGTGTGGCAGAGCTGGCCGCCAGCAATGTGAACGAAAAAGTAGGTCGCGAATTTATCGTGGGCACATATGCGCCGTCTTTTGATTTCGAAGACAAGCCCGACGAGATCGAAGACATGATCGCGCAGGTCAATGCCAGCGGTGCCACGGCTTTGTTGGTAGGGCTTGGCGGTGGACGTCAGGAAAAGTTCATTATTAAACACCGCGATCGGATGCCGGGGGTCAAACTTTGGCTGCCTTTGGGCGGAACGATTGATTACGAAAGTGGTACGTTTGATCGGCCTCCGGCCTGGATCACCGAGGCCGGTTTTGAATGGCTCTATCGTTTGATCAAAGAACCGCGCGCCCGGTTCCATCGTTATGTGGTTCATGAACCTCCGTTTTTGTGGGCGGTTCTCAAGCAGAAGCTGGGGCTTTACCGCGATCCCTTTGCGAAGGGCTGAGGATCATGGTGCTGGCCCAAGCCCCCACTTTGTTGCGTATCGCAGAGCAGGCCTTTCCCGGGCGCTCGCTTGCGAATGTAAAGCTGAAGGCCAAAATGCTGGCTGCAGCTCAGGGGCAAAAGCAATCGCTAAAGCCGTTTTTAGAACCCGCGCCCGAGACGATGCTGGCCCGTGTTATGGCACAGCGGCCCGAAATGCTGGGTGCTTTGATCTGGCCTTATCAATGTGCATCCTGGAAGGCTGAAACACGCCTGAACCGGATCGCGGCCCATTACAAAGCGGTTGATGAGATCGGTGGGCCTTATTGCTTTGATCTGGATGATCAGTTGGTGGTTGTGACACTGGATGAACAACATGCAGGCCTGCGTGTGGTTCTGGATCAACCCAAATGGTTCATGCGCGAAGGCGGTTTGACCGTGAACCTGTTTGTCGGGGATTTCCGGGCGTTTTCATTGGCGTTTTCACTGTGGCCAACCGATCAGGGTCTGGTTGGGGTGATTGGTGGATTACAGGGACGCAATCGCGAAGACGCGCTGGATCTGTATCGGCAGTTGACCAAGGATTTGCATGGCTTGCGGCCGCGGGATTTCTTGCTGGATGTCTTTCGCATGTTGGCGCGGCGCATCGGTGTGCAAGAGATACACGCGGTGGCCCAAGCACAGCGGCACCATCTGCATCCCTTCTTTGGTGCCAAGCTGGGCGACAAAGAACTGAACCCCAATTATGATGCAATCTGGACAGACCGAGGCGGCACTCCGATAGATGCAGATTTCTGGCGGTTGGATGTGGCCCCCGAAATACGTGATATTGAAACCGTCAAACCCAAGAAACGTTCTTTGTACCGCAAACGGTTTGCCTTTTTAGACTCGTTTGAGGCTGCCTTTACCGAAGGATTGGACACAGCGCAGCCCACGCGGTTTGTAGATACCTGACCCATGCTGATTGAGAAACGTGACCAGAGACTGATCCGGGCGATTCATCGCTACCAACAGCACCGCGATGCGCGCGGGCTGTGGGGGCGGCTGTGCCGCGCACGGGGCAAGTTAGGTCACGAAATCTGGTCACTGTTCAGCGGGTCCGACATCAACCGTGACGCTGATCTTGCCGCCGATCTGCGCATGCCCCATCCCACGGGGATCGTAATGCATCGCAATGCCCGTGTCGGGGTCAATTGCTTGATCATGCAACATGTGACCCTTGGCGAGATTGAAGGGGGCAAAGCGCCGGTGATCGAAGACGGTGTGTATATCGGGGCGGGGGCGCGGATTTTGGGTGGTGTGACCATTGGCAAAGGCGCGCGCATCGGGGCCAATGCGGTTGTGTTGCAAGACGTGCCCGCAGGTGCCACAGCCGTTGGTGTGCCAGCGCGTATTCTGACAGGCCCAAAACAATCATGAAAATCACTTTTGTTCTTCCTTTTGCAGGGCACAGCGGAGGGCACCGTGTTGTTGCAATTCATGCCCGCGAAATGATGGCAAGAGGTCACGAGGTGACGATTGTCTCGACGCCACTGCCCCCGTCCCGGACCAGTTGGAAGAAAAAGCTGAAATATAAGATGGGGTTTGAAGCCTGCCCGCCTCAGCGACCTTTAGCACCCTGGTTTGCCGATTTCGGCATCCCACATCACCAATTAGAGACCTTTCGCGTGCCGAATGCCGATGATGTCCCAGATGCGGATGTGATCATCGCCACTTGGTGGGAAACCGCAGAATGGGTGGCGGCCCTGCCTCCTGAAAAAGGCTCTAAGTTCTACTTTTTGCAAGATTACGAAGTGTTTCCCTATTTGCCCCGCGACCGTGTGATCGCGACCTTCCACTTAGATCTGCACAAAATTGCAGTATCCGACTACATCCGCGACACGATTGCGCAGACACATCAGATCGATGCGCCAATCGATGTGGTGAAGAACGCAATTGATCACACTGAATTCAAGGCGCCCGAGCGCATGCGCGGGACACCGTTTACGATTGGCTTCATATATTCACCGGTGGCGCGCAAGAATGTAGGGCGCGCATTGGATGCCGTACAGCAGGCTCTGACCAATGACCCAAGCCTGAACGCCTTAGCCTTTGGCACAACGCCGGAACTGCCCGAGCTCCCGCTGCCCAAAGGGGTGACATACTATCAAAACCCCGAACAGGGCATGATCCCCAAGCTTTACGCACAGGCCGACGTGTGGCTGTTTTCATCAGACAGCGAAGGGTTTGGTCTGCCGATCCTCGAAGCCATGGCTTGTCGCACGCCGGTTCTGGCCACCGACGCGGGGGCAGCGCCTCAAATTCTGACGGCGCAGAATGGTCGGCTTTTGCCCAAAGACCCTGCAGCCTTTGCACAGGCGATTGCGGATTTCGCAGCAATGCCCCCCGAGGATTGGCGCACCATGTCCGACGCCGCCCGCGCCACTGCGGAAGGGTACACTTGGAACGACGCCACCGACCGCCTGCTGGATATCCTGCGCGAAAACAGCTGATCTTGGCCCATCGGTCCAGGCGGCTTGGATTTGGGCGAAACGGGACGGGCAGGGACGTTGGTTTAGAGGGGATATTACTCTTGTGACCACGTCACCAATTGATGGATCTCTGCTGCGATTTCAGCCATTGTACGGCCTTCCGTCGCAACGCAAAAGCCCTCGACCCCATCGTCTTTCATGGCAGCCGAAAGCTGGAGCGAGCGGCTTTCTTGCCAGGGTATGTTTGATCCGGTGTTGCGGTTTCTGATGCGCGTTAAGAGCGTTTGATCGGGGGCTGTTAATTGGCACAATATTGGTCGGGATATGCCAACTGCGCTGGCGATATCTTCAACGTCGCCTGCGCTTTCAACGACTCTTGCAATCACAAGGTTTCTTGAGCCGCGTTTGCGGCAATGCGCCCAAATTGATGTCAGGCTTTCGAGGGCAAGGGCGCTGTTGAATGGATCAGAAACATTGCGCGGGTAAGTATATGTAAGAGCATCGAGATCGATAAATGTGTGAGGAACATTATCCGCCTGTAAAATCGAGCTGATCGTTTCAGCGATACTGGTCTTGCCTACGCCAATGGGGCCAGAAATGAGAAGGGCCTGTTCGCTCAAGTTACGCATAATTTAAACTAGGGCGTTTTTCCATACAGATCAAAGCCGAAGCATAACCATGCCCTGCATAACTGATCTTGGCCCATCGGGCAGGGCGGTGAAAACTACGGTACGTAGGGCTTTAGTTTGGGTTAATTTGGAAGGCCATGAATGGCTGGTTTGAGCCCTTAGCAACCGCCAAATTTTCGGTGTGCCAGGTCTGGTATGGGAACTTTTGATGAAGTGCAAACGACTAAGCCGTCGCGTTTGAAAACCTCAAATGCCTACCGATATTGCTCAAACATATCACGCAGAACCAAAGCGCGTTGAGCTGCGTGAACGAGATGACAATCTGCAACCGAAATCGGTCTGATGGAGCCGCGCTTGTGAAGTTCAAGCCATAGCTCACATTCGGCGTCTCTAAACGAAACCCAAGCGCGTTGTGAATTCTCAAAGGCCGTCGTTTGGCTCACTGCATGCTCATCTGCCTTTGCTTCCAAATGAGTGTGCAGAGCCTCGTATACTTGGGTTGCAAGTGTGCTCCAAACCGCAGCTTCTGCCATAATGCAGCCCGCAATTTCCGTCGTCGAAATTACGGTGCTGCCCTCGGGGCGTTCAGTTTGGCAAAGATTGGCGGCCTGACCCATACAGCTAGGTCGAGGTGTTTTGGGTGGGGTTTCAGCGTAGCAGCTTCGAACGGCATCCGCATCAATTTGTGATGTCTCGGCCAGTGTGGGGGCGGCAACGAATAGAAACAGGGCAAGGAACGTACAGTAGGGAAAAAGGTTCATGATGCATTGAGCTTAAGGAAAGGTGCTCTTCCGTCAATGTCAAAGGGCAGCAATGTCCGCATAGCGGGCTCTGCTTACCTCGTCGTTTAAAGCTGAAAATCGTTTTCTGAACCAGGGGGCAAACTGCGCGATCCTGTCTTGGTCGTGGGTTTGGCGGTCGCGACGGGATTTGAACCCGCAACACCCGGATAGACAATCCGGTGCTCTCCCGTTGAGCTACGCGACCACTGTCCATTTGGTAGGGCGTACGGGATTCGAACCCGTGTTCTCCGTTAGAAAGACGAATGTCCTGACCACTAGACGAACGCCCCAGAGTGGATGTGGCGCTTGTAAATCTCGCATGAAGTATTGTCAAATATTTGTTTTAAATCATTAAGTTAGATTGATTTTACCTGTTCCCTTACGCGGTGGCGCAGTGGTGACAACAGTTCGCTGGCGTCGTATGCGTGTGGATGAATGCAGGGAGACGACACAAGATTGTGCGGCCTCCTTGCTATCGTCGGGTTCTTCCAAAAGCTGATTGGTCACAGCATGGGTCTCCTTTCATTTGGGCATAAAAAAAGGCGGTCACCGGAAGGTGCCGCCCGAAAAACAAGGTCCATTAGACCTCGTCCTGGAAGATGCGCATACCTAATCCACGCACCCTCCTCGGGCGTTGGTTTCGGTATCTCGTTCTGAAAAGCGTTGTTTCATGATCTATCCTCAGGCATCGCCTCTAACATAGCGTTATGTGATGCATCAAGATTGTTGAGCGCAAAAGAAGCTTAAGGCTGATGTTAGTCCCTGACCAGCGAACAAACTGCGTGACCCCGTCTTGGTCGATGGATTTACGTCGACCTATAGGTGCTAAAAACCCCAGCCATTGGCGCGGTTATTTCGTGCGATGCTCTAGGTTTGCATCATCACCAACGCGACCTGTTGCGGGGAATCCGACGACGTGGCGCTGGGGCGGGCACTACGGGTTCTAGCTTTGGTTCAACAACCTTGACCACAGGTTCCGGAAAGCCAGAGCCGCGATTGATTTTCACACCGTGGCGCGCTTGGGTCTGATTTCCGGGCAAGGTGGCATCTGCTCTATCTGGCAATGTCAAAACCCGAGGTTTTGCGGTTTCAGCGTGCGCAATGGCAGAGCTGATTGTCAAAGTGACCGTCAGAGCGAATGCGGGGATGCAGAGAGATTTTTTCATACGTAAGAACGTGACAGAAATGTGGATAACACAAAAATCACGTTGTCGCGCGGAGCGGGTATAGCATGGGTGTTACATACATGGGCTGTGTCCAAAGCCATCTTACGGGTCTGTAGAGCACACAATGTTCGCACAGCAGACTTTGCCTGTTTCGCCCCTTAAAGCTGATAATAATCTCTGAACCAGCGAACAAACTGTGCGACACCGTCTTTGTAATGGGTTTGCGGGCGGTATCCAGTTAGCGCATTCAGCAGGTCGGCATTGGCCCATGTGGCCGGGACGTCGCCGGTTTGCATGGGCATGAAATTGCGTTTGGCTTGTGTGCCGGTCGCGTCTTCGATGGCGGCGATGAAATCCATCAGATGTACGGTGTCTGAATTGCCGATATTGACCACCCGGAAGGGGGCGACGGGGCTGAGGCTGTCGCCGTTGATGGGTGTCATGTCCTCGGGGCGGTCTGCTGGGGTGGACGGCACGGCATCGATCAACAGGCGGATGGCGCGGGCCAGATCGGTGACAAAGGTAAAGTCCCGGTACATTTCGCCATTGTTATAGATGTCGATGGGATCGCCTTTCAGGATCGCATCGGTGAATTTGAAAAACGCCATATCCGGGCGCCCCCATGGTCCATAGACCGTGAAAAAGCGGAACATGGTCACGGGTAGGTCATGCAGATGTGCGTACGAATGGCCCATCGCTTCGGTCGCCTTTTTGGTGGCGGCATAGATGGTCAGGGGCGTGTCGGCCTTTTGCGTTTCTGCAAAGGGCATTTCGGTGTTGGCACCATAAACAGACGAGGTCGACGCCATCAGCAGATGTTGCACGTTCAGGCGGCGCGCGGCTTCCATCACGTTGAAACTGCCGGTGACATTGCCGTCGATATAGGCGCGTGGGTTTTCAAGGCTGTAACGCACGCCTGCTTGCCCGGCGAGATGGATGATCACATCCGGGGCAAAGCGGTCGACAGTCTGTTGCAGCGTGTCGTCGTCTTGCAGCATCGCTTCGGTGGCGGCAAAGCTTGGGTTTTGCAGCAGGATTTGGTGACGGCGCTGTTTCAGGCGCACGTCATAGTAATCCGTCATCCCGTCATAGCCATGGACTTGGTATCCCTCTTTCAGCAAAAGCTGGCTGAGGTGAAATCCGATAAAGCCGGCGGACCCGGTGATGAAAACCCGCTGCATATTGTCTGCCTGTTGGGTGAGCGGGCGCGCGTATCAGACTCTGCTTTGGGGCCAGATACACGCACCTGCAGGATTATTTGCGTGAATAGACATCTTCGTAGCGGACGATGTCATCTTCTCCGACATAGGCGCCGGTCTGCACTTCGATCAGCACCATTGGCACTTTGCCGGGGTTTTCCATGCGATGCACAGCCCCGAGCGGGATATAGACAGACTGGTTTTCGGTCACCAATTTGACGTCGTCATCCACCGTCACACGGGCGGTGCCTTCGACCACAATCCAGTGTTCCGAGCGATGGAAATGGCTTTGCAGGCTGAGCGACGCACCGGGATGCACAAGAATGCGTTTCACCTGAAAGCGATTGCCGACGACAAGGCTTTCGAACCAGCCCCAAGGGCGGTGGTCTTTGGGAAAAGCGACGGCTTGATCCGCCCCTTTTTCCTTGAGCGCGGCCACGGCCAGTTTGACATCTTGGGCGCGCGACATATCCGCGACCAGAACCGCGTCATTCATGGCCACGGCCATGATGTTGTCCAACCCGATGCCAACAAGTTCCAACCGTTCGCTTTCAGAGCGCAGCAATGTGTTGGAGCAATCGATGGCTGTGGCGCTGTTTGATGTGACCACACCCTTTGCATCTGGCCCGCTTTCGCGCCACACCGCATCCCAGCCGCCCAAATCGGACCAATCGGCGTCAAAGGGCACAACCGACAGGTTTTCGGCGCGTTCCATAACCGCATAGTCGATCGAGATATCATCCGCTTCGGCCCAAGGGTCTGGGGCAAGGCGCAAAAAGCCAAGGTCTTCTTCGGCTTCGTCCACGGCCCGCTGGACCGGGGTCAAAAGGTCGGGTGCGTGATCTTTGAAGGCGGCCAGCATATCGCCGGCGCGGAACATAAAGATACCTGCGTTCCACAGATAATTCCCGGCCTCGAGTAAGGTCTGTGCCTGCGCCGCGTCGGGTTTTTCGACAAAGCGTGTCAGCCCCATGGGGGCACCGTCTGCATCAGGTGCGTGTGGCAGTTCCAGATATCCATATGCCGTTTCGGCATGGGTTGGTTTGATCCCGAAGGTGACGATCTGCCCTTGTTCGACGGCAGATAAGCCTCGGATCATGGCCGCATGGAATGCAGCAACATCCGGAACCACGTGGTCTGACGGCGCGACAAGCAGGATGCTGTTTTCGTTGACTGCAGCCGCACGAATGGCCGCGGCCAGAATGGCAGGGGCAGTGTTGCGCACCGAAGGTTCGATCAGGATCGCACCGGGATCAATCCCCGCGCTTTGTAATTGTTCCGCAACAATAAAGCGGAAATCAGCATTGGTCAGCACCATTGGAGCGGCAAAGCCAAGAGCATCTGTGCCCCCGGACAACCGTTTGGCTGATGCTTGAAAAAGAGTTTCTTCCCCAACAAGAGGGACAAATTGCTTGGGATACGATTTACGCGACAAAGGCCAAAGCCGTGTGCCAGACCCGCCACATAGCAGAACCGGAGTAATGGTTTTCAAAGACTTGCTCCTAACTTACGAAGACTCAGGGCCTTCATATACCGGGACGCCGCATCTTTGCTCCCCCTATTTTTGTCTGGGGCGTTATCCGTTTCAATCTGTTCTTTTGGCGTGACAGGGCAGGGGCGCATTGGTAATGGGGCAGCGATATTGTGAGCGAGTGGATTTCGATGTGTTGATTGAGCAAACGGATTTAAGCGGCGTTGTTGTTCTGACGCCAAAACGCTTTGGCGATGCACGCGGGTTCTTTTGCGAAAGCTGGAGCCGCCAACGTATGGTCGACGCCGGATTCGATATCGATTGGGTGCAGGATAATCATTCTGTGTCTGCGCAAGTGGGCACCGTGCGGGGCCTGCATTTTCAGGCGCCGCCTCATGCACAGGCCAAACTGGTGCGATGCGGACGCGGGGCGTTGTTTGATGTGGCCGTGGATATCCGCAAAGGATCCCCCAGCTTTGGCAAATGGTTCGGGACCGAACTCAGCTTTGAGAACGGCAAGCAATTGTTGGTTCCGGCGGGGTTCTTGCACGGGTTTGTCACCCGCGAACCTAACACCGAGATCGTCTATAAATGCTCGGATTATTATTCCCCGGAATGCGATGGCGCGGTGCGCTTTGATTGTCTGCAGATTGGGATTGATTGGGGCATGGGCGGGATTGCCCCGGTTTTGTCGGAAAAAGACAAATCTGCGCCAACACTGGACAGCTTTGACAGCCCTTTTGTCTATGAAGGATAAGCAGAGATGAAACTTCTTGTTACGGGCGGGGCTGGGTTTATTGGATCTGCTGTTGTGCGTCTTGCCGTGGCGCAAGGTCATAGCGTCATCAATCTGGATGCGCTGACCTATGCGGCCTGCCTTGATAATGTCGCCTCTGTTGGAAACAGCCCGCTTTATACATTTGAACAAGCCGATCTGCGCGACCGCGCCGCATTGGATGCGGTGTTTGAACGCCATGGCCCCGATGCGGTGATGCATCTGGCCGCGGAATCCCATGTGGATCGGTCGATTGACGGGCCGGGCGATTTTATCGAAACCAACATCACCGGCACCTATAACCTGTTGGAAGCGGCGCGGACCCATTGGACCAATGCGGGCAAACCCGAAACCTTCCGGTTCCATCACATTTCAACAGACGAAGTGTTTGGGTCGCTGGGGCAAACCGGGCAATTCACAGAAGACACATCTTATGATCCGCGATCGCCTTATTCCGCATCAAAGGCCGCATCCGATCATTTGGTGCGCGCTTGGCATGAAACCTATGGCCTGCCGGTGGTGTTGACGAATTGTTCCAATAATTATGGCCCGTTTCATTTTCCCGAAAAGCTGGTGCCGGTTGTCATTCTGAACGCGCTGGCTGGAAAACCGATCCCAATTTACGGCAAGGGCGATAATGTGCGGGACTGGCTGTATGTCGAAGACCACGCCGATGCGCTGCTGACCGTTCTGGAAAAAGGCGCGTTGGGGCGCAGCTATAATATTGGTGGTGAAAACGAAGTCACGAATATTGATCTGGTCCGGATGATCTGCACGATTTTGGATCGCAAACGCCCCAAAGCCACGCCATACGCAGATCAGATTACCTTTGTGACGGATCGTCCGGGACATGATCAACGCTATGCGATTGATCCCACGCGCATCGCAACCGAACTGGGCTGGCGTCCATCGGTGACTCTTGAACAAGGGCTTGAACGCACGGTGCAATGGTATCTTGAAAACGAAGCCTGGTGGCGCGCTTTGCAAGATCGGCACGGTGTGGGCGAACGTCTGGGCGTCAAAGCCTAACCTGTTTCAGAACATTTTAGGATGACAGGGAGGCAGAGTGCGATCACGCGCCTGCCTTTTTGATTTGTGCTGCTTTGCAAAAGGGCGGGCAAAGGTGGGCACAAAAAAAAGAGGCCCGGTTGGGGCCTCTTTTCAGAATTCTATAAGAAACGATGCAGATTAGCTGCGGCGCTTCATCATGCGCATGCCACCCAGGGCGCCAAGCAGCAGAAGACCTGTTGCAGGCAGCGGAACTGGGTTTGGTACTGTGTTGCCAGAGCCGACGCTCAAACTGATGACGAGGTCATCATGGTTGTCATCGTTTTCAGCGCCACCGTCATCAAAGAACAAGAACACAGTTTGTGTCGTCGCGTCTTGGCCGAACGATACGAAGAAGTTCGGTGCTGTTCCTGAGTTGTCAGGGTTGGCAGAATTGAGCACCGTAGCACCACCAAAGCCGCTTGTGAGGAACGAGAAGTCCAACACACCTGCGGCGACATTTGTCTCAGTGAAGCTCAACAGCGGTGTGGCTGGGTTCGCTGCAAATGCTTCGCCGCCATTGCCACTGATCGCTGAAAGATCACCAGTCGTGATCGTTGTTCCACCCAGAGTGAATGAGTTTTCAAAGCCTGCTTCAAAACCGAAAGCTGCAATTTCAATATCGGCTGCTTCGTCCAGTACGATGCTTGCACCAAAGAAACCAGCTGCACCGCTCATGCTGAAGGTTTGGTCCAAAACTTCGTTGAAGTCGCCGGTGCCTGGAATGACGCCAGCTGTTTCATTTACCAATGAAAATGTTGCTGCCGATGCTGCCGTTCCAAGTGCCAGAAAGGCTGCGCTGGCTGTAGTTAGAATACGTTTCATGCTATTTCCTCACTATTCCCCACAATTGGGAGACGCTTACACCGGCAGATAATAGCCTATTCCAGCCAAGTGTTAAACATTTGTTAGCCATAATATTGCCCCAAATCGGATTTTTTTCGCGAATTTTGGCGCAGTTTTTCAACAGCTCTGGTTATTGGGGCTTATTAATGAAGGATTTCTGAACAATCCGGCGCTGTGGTTGAAATTGATTCGTTTTAATTTCAACCATGGCAAGAACTGCTGGCGGCGCGCCACATTTCAGCAGAGTCCTGCCTATTCTGCGTCGCCGCTGCCCACGCCTGAGCCACAGGCATTCAGCACAACGCCCAGCACATTTGTATGTTCTGCGATCTCGCGTTCGGCTGTGTTGAACTGGCCGTACCGGGTGATGCCGGCGCGGGCGATGATCAACGCACAATCTACGTTCTTAAGGAAGGCGCGGGTGTTGTCGCCCTTCAGAACACTGGGCAGATCAAAGATCATGATATCGGGCTCATAGCTGTCTTGGACCTCGTCCAAGGCATGCATTGTCCGTTCGGCAAGCAGGACCTGTGTGGGGTCGTTTTCGACATTCGGGGACATTGATGCGATGACGTTTTCGCCAATGCGCGTGGCCTGGTCTTCAAAGCTGATATCGCCGGTCAAAAACCGCTTGATTGAATCGCGCGGTTCCAGTTCGAAAGATTTGTGCACAGAGGGGGATGAAAAGTCCATATCAAAGAGCATGGCGCGCAAGTTGTTCTGACGTCCCAAGCCTAAAGCCAGATTGCAGGCCGTGGTTGTTTTTCCGCTTTGCGGCATAGGGGATGTCACAGCCAGGCGAGACCAGCCATGTTGTTGCATTTGCAGGATAATTTTAGTGCGCAAGATATCAAACGGGGTGGCTTCCTCAGATGCATTGCGGGTCACAATGCGATGACGGAGCAAGGCGGAATCTTGCAGCGCAACAGAGGGGATCGACGACCATAAGGTATCTACATTTGCCGAACGTGCATTTTGCGCACGCGGGACGCGTTGTGGCGCGGTCTGAGCGGGCATTGTCCCGGAACCACCTCCGCGTTTCAGGCGGGCCTTTTCCAGCGCTGCTTGCAACTTTTCCATAACATTCTCTCCGGCTTGGCTGTTCTCAGATCACAAGGCGCGTTGCGCCCTGAGACTGAAGGGCGGCGTCAGCCAATACCCAGGCGATTGATGATCTTGTTGGCGAGCAGTTCCAGCGGCATGTACTGGGTGTCTATATAATATAGTATAGCCGGAACACTGATCAGGACGGCGACAAAGGCTGTAATCAGGATTGTGCGGCGCATGGTGCGTTCGCGGCGGCTTTCCATATAGGGGATACTGGCCAAGGGTACGATTCCAAAGCGGGATCTCAGCTCGGTTGGGCGGCGGATGGTTCGGTTCAGAAATTCCAGCAGAAAAAAGAACCCTCCAGCCAATCCCAGCCCGGCACCGACGCCCGACACCGCAATCTTGGTGCGGCCGGGGCCAGATGGATCCTGTGGCACGCTGGCGTTTTCAATAACGCTGATGCGCTGCCCTTGGCTGTTCACTTCGATGCGTTCGCCCATACGTGCTTGGTTCAAGTCAGACACGGCTGAATTATACTGTGTCTGAATGTTTTCGTATTCCCGCTGCAACCCTTCCAGCGCGATGGCATTGGCGGCGGTGGCCGAAATCGATGCTTCCAGTCTTGTAAGCTCTTCGTTCGTCGTCGCGATATCGCGGTCCACCTCTGTAAGGCGCTGATCGATTTCCGCCAATGTGATGTCCAAAAGCGAAGTTGCGCCAGGCTGATCTTCGGTGTTTGTGTTGTCGACGCCGCTGAATGCTCCGATCTGACCTTCCAGCTGCTCGATCTGTTTTTGTAGTAAGCTCACTCTTGGGTGGGTTTCGGAATAAACGCTAAGGGCTGATTGAAGCTCAAGACGCGCAGCGTTCAATTGTTGTTCTTCTGGGCTGAGTTCGCGTTGTGACGCGCTTGCCGGGCGCAAACTGCCCGTGGCCTCAAAAATGGCGACCATTTCTGCACGTTGGTTGACCAACCTCGAGCGATCGCTTTCCAGATCGCTCAGGCGTTCGAGCAATAGAGTTTGGCGCCCTTGCCGATACACCAGATCATCGGGCAGGGCGGTTGAATTGTCGTTTTTGAAGCCAACGATCCTGGCGCTTTGACTGTCCAGATCAGAATTTAAACGTTCGACCTCTTGTTGAAAGAAGCTCAGGGCATTTCTGACGCGTTCCTGACGGAAGGTATTGTTTTCCTCGAGAACCAGCGTGACGTAATCATTCACCACATTGGCCACGATTTGCCCAGTGCGTCCAGAAAACTGGATTGTCATTAACGTTGCTTCCCCGCGCCCGCTGGTGCGGCGGATGCGTGTGCTTGAGCGCATTTCCGACGCGATCGCATCGGGGGTCATCGACTGCATATCTTCAAAGACACGCCATTTCTGGGCGATGTCTATCAGATTGGCGCGTGTCAGGAGTTGCTGTTCGATGACCTGCAGCTGTTCGGTGGCCTCCACGTTTTGGGCGGCGCTGTCGATCTGAATTTGAGGCGCTTCGACCAACATCCGGGCTGAAGTGGAATAGATCGGCGGCAATTTCAGCGCTGTGACAACGCCTACACCAGAACAGATAAGCAAAAGTGCTGTCATCACCGGCAAGCGGCGCAGGAAAAGGGAGCAGTAAAATCTTAGATCAAAGTTCATTCTGCAGCCTTAGGAGAAGAAGAGTTAATCGGATTGGTGAGATAGTAAGGGGCCTGTGCATTGGGCAAGATCAATTGATCGCGCGCAACCTCTTTGACCGTCTCTGACGACACCGTGGCTTCGCCAGCAGCTGCCGTATAGACAAAAGCCAGATCGCAAATCTTGTTGATCATGCGGGGCACCCCAACCGAAATTTCATGGACCAGTGCAACGGCCTGTTCTGTAATTTCAGCACCGGTTCCCCCAACGTGAGTAAGACGGTGGTTTACATAGGAAAGGGTCGTTTCCAAATCCATAGGGTCCAGATGATAAGTTGCAGTCACACGCTGTGCAAACTGGCGCAATTCTGGTTGGGTGATCATTTCGCGCAGTTCCGGCTGACCCAGCAGAATCATCTGCAGCAATTCGTCTTTGCCTGAATTGATATTGGTGAGCATGCGCAATTCTTCGAGGACTTCGGCGGTCAAGTTCTGCGCTTCATCGATGATCAGCACCACATGCCGCCCCTCTGCATACTCAGCAATGACGAAATCCTGCAATTGCTGGAACAGCTCTACATAATCGCCTGAAGGATGGGGTGATATATTTAACGCATTCAACACCCAACGCAGCAAATCTCCGCGGCCACCCTGTGCGTTCGAGATCAGGCCAACGGTCATCTCGTCTTCGGTGCGGCGCAGCAAAGCCTGAACCAAAGTCGTCTTGCCGGTGCCAACTTCGCCGGTCAGCACTGTGAGCGGGGCATGGGTCATCAAGCCATACTCAAGAACTGTGTAGGCGCGTGTATGTGCACGGGACCAATACAGGAAGTCGGGATCCGGTAGCAGCGTGAACGGCCGCTCGGAGAATCCGAAGTGCTCTGAATAAAGATCTCTGCCCACGATACCCACTCATTCAAATGCAAGCTGCCCTGTCGGCAGCTTATGATACTATATAATGGCCTTCTGCAGCCTTGGCACGGCTATAATATGGCGCTTTGGTCGCAAATGTCAGCCCCATGTGTGATTCGTTCCAAATTGTCGAGGTCATTGTGTAGGTTTAAGTGAGCGCACCCTAAGATCCGGTGAGTCGGTTTTTTGTGCAATTGTGCGCAGAGGTAGAAAATTATCCCTCTTAGGTAGAATTTTTGTGGCTTCTCTGTGGTCCAGCTCTGTAAGAAAGTGGTAATAATAATAATAAATCAAACATTTGTGGGGAATAACGTGCCATCAAGAAATTCCATACTTTCCTAAACTTCGCCTGAATGGTACACCACTAGTATTGATTAACTTTAGTTGCGGATCATTTAGATCTGCAGAGTGTATACGGTTTCGAAAGGTTTGGCTGCCAGCCAGATATTTTATATATGACAATGCATTCACCGGATCTCGTTTCGGGCATTCAGCCTGTTTTAAGTGCCTCACTTACGGCACATACCCCCGCACCTCATAGCGCGTATCGCCGAGCCTTTAAGCGCTTGTTCGATGTCACTCTTGTCCTTCTGTCCGCACCGCTTGTTTTGCCGGTCATTGCTATTATGGCATTGCTGGTTGCGTCGGATGGACGGTCACCGTTTTATTCGCAAATGCGCGTGGGCCGCAAAGGCCGTATGTTCCGTATGTGGAAGATGCGGACCATGGTTCACAATGCAGATGTGCTTTTGGAAGCCTATTTGGCCTCCAACCCAGAAGCCCGTCGCGAGTGGGACAGCACGCAGAAACTGAAAACCGACCCCCGTATTACACGGATCGGAAGCATTCTGCGCAAAACCTCACTGGATGAACTGCCTCAGCTGTGGAACGTTCTCAACGGTACGATGTCCCTCGTGGGTCCACGTCCGATGATGACAGATCAACAGCGTTATTATCATGGGCAGTCCTATTATCGTATGCGCCCGGGCATCACTGGCCTTTGGCAAGTGTCCGACCGCAATCATTGCGATTTTGTCCAACGTGTGGATTACGACGATCTTTATGATCAGACCTTGTCCTTTAAACGGGATATGCAGGTTCTGTGTCAGACAGTTGGCGTCGTGGTGCGAGCCACCGGGTACTGATCCCAGCGGGTTTTCCTTACTGGCGCCACATTTATACGGCTGAGCTCACGTAGGGTTGTTGGCAGGACCATCAATCTTACGTTAGACTCGCCTAAAATGTTCACCCAAAGATATAGCTCAGGGAAAACCTTAATGTCTTTTGCTTCTTCTATCGTGAAATACACGGCCATCGGCCTTTTGTGCGGGACCCTAGCGGCTTGTAAGTCGGCCGAAGAGCAAGCAGAGGAATATTTCCAATCCGCGCTTGAACTGATTGAATCAGGGGACACAGACCGCGCGCTGGTCGAACTGCGCAATGTATTCCAGTTGGATCAGAACCACCGCGAGGCGCGGGTGACCATTGCCCGGATGATGCTGGAACAGCGCAACATCCAAAGTGCTTATTCAAATTACTTGTATCTGGCCGAACGGTTTCCGGATGATCAGGAAGCCCGCATTGTTTTGTCCGAGCTGGCCTTTGAAGTGCGCAATTGGGACGAGCTTGAACGTCACGGCAAAGTGGCCATGGAGCTGGCTCCAGATGAACTGCGCGTGAAGGCAATTGCCTTGGCGCGCAACTATCGCAACGCGGTACAAGACACGGATCAACCCGCGCTTGAAGCATTGAGCACAGAGGCCGAAGCGTTGATTGCCGAGATGCCGGACAATCACATTCTAAGCGAAATTCTGATCGACACCTACACGCGAGGCGGGCGATACGAAGCGGCCCTCGCACAGATCGACAAACGGATTGCAAACGAACCCGACAGCCGACAGCTGTATGAACGTCGGATTGGGTATCTGACGCAGATGGGCGACATATCAGCCGTCGAAGAGCAGCTGCGCGAGATGGTCGACCGCTTCCCTGATGTGCTCGAAGTCAAAGCGCAGTTGATACAATACTATATATCACGTCAGCAGTTGGATCAGGCTGAAACCTTCTTGCGCGAAATCTCGGATCCGGCGGCAGATGATCCTGGGTTCTTCTTGGATCTCGTCCGGTTTGTGGGCGAAGTTCGGGGCCCAGATGCGGCGCGGATCGAAATTGAACGTGCCATTGAAGTGAACCCTAAGCCCGAACGCTTTATTGCGATGCGCGCGATGCTTGATTTTGGAGCAGGCCAGCAAGACGAAGCGATTTCGGCATTGGAAGCTATCATCGCACAAGACTTGCCGGAAGATGATCCCGCAGCGCTAAGTGCGCGCAACGATGTGCGGGTCATGTTGGCGCGGATGTTTGCAACACAAGGCAATGAGGTGGGCGCCCGCCGACAGGTGGAAACTGTCCTCTCAGCGGATACAGGACATGCCGATGCGTTAAAGATGCAGGCAGCCTGGCACATTCAAGCTGACAACACAGATGGAGCAATCGCCAATCTGCGTCTGGCATTGGACAGCGAACCTGAAGACGTGCAAGCGATGAACCTGATGGCCGAAGCCTATACACGCTCCGGCAGCCATGATCTGGCGCGTGATTTCCTTGCCCTTGCTGTGGATGCATCCAACAATGCCCCTGAACCCGCACTGCGTTATGCGCGACTGCTGGCAACAGAAGAACGTTACAGAGCCGCCGAAGATGTTTTGTTGCCGGCCCTGCGCCAGCAACCCCGCAATATCGAACTGCTGTCGGCCCTGGGGCAAATCTATATCCCGATGGAAGATCTGGGGCGTGCGCGTCAGGTTGTCGACACGTTGCGTCGCCTTGAAACTGATGATGGAAACCGCGCGGCCGATGGTCTGGAAGCTACTCTTTTGAATGCCACGCAAGGCACCGCACAGGCTTTGGATTTTCTGGAACAAGTGGCCCAAAGTGGCGATGCGGATTTGGACGACAAGATGATGTTGGTCCGGGCCCGCCTGTCGGTTGGGGAAACGGATGCGGCCTTGGAACTGGCGGATGAACTGGCCGCCGAGAACCCGGACAACGATCTGCTGCGGTTTGCCCTGGCCATTGTGCGCACAGTGGCAGGCGATCTGGACACAGCCGTCACGGAATACAAAGCGCTTCTGAGCGAAGACGATACACGCGGTCGGGTCTGGCTTGAACTTTCGCGGGCTTTGGCACGCCAAGGTGATCGGGCCGGATCGGTCAAAGCCATTGAAGATGGGTTGGCTGTACAGCCTGAAGATGGCGCGTTGCTGTGGGCTCAGGCCTCGATCTTGGAACAAGACGGTGATGTAGATGGCGCCATTGCCATCTATGAAACGCTTTACGAGCGGAATTCGAATGCCGTGGTGATCGCCAATAACCTCGCCAGCCTTTTGTCGACCTACAAGGAAGACCCCGAAAGCCTAGACCGGGCTTGGGCCATTGCACGGCGCTTGCGCGGTGCTGAAAACCCAGCTTTGCAAGACACCTATGGATGGATTGCCTTCCGCCGGGGGGACGCTGAGGACGCATTGCCTTATCTGGAAGCCGCGGCCAAAGGTCTGCCCGGAGATCCGCTGGTTCAGGCGCATCTGGGCTTTGTATTGGCCCAAGTGGAACGCGAAGAAGAAGCCTTAACACAACTGCAAAAGGCGGTTGAGTTGGCCGGTCCAGCCGATACACGTATCCAAATTGAACGGGCGCGTGAGGAAATCAGTCGTTTGCGGACGGCCTCGCAACAGAACTGAAGAATGTGTGCAACCGTTGCGCAATGACGACAGAGAACCGCCGGTCAGACTGATTGGCGGTTTTTTCTCTTTTGATCATGACATTTAAAGGTCACAATGCACCTCGAAGCGCTTGAGGGGGCCTCCGGATCAGGATGACCAGGATGAAGAACGTTTTTCGCGTCGTTATATATACGATCGCCCTATTGCTACCGGCTTTGGCTGTGCAGGCCCAAAGCACCTATCAAATTCGGCCAGGGGACACCTTGGTTATTGAGGTGCTAGAAGACCCAGGCCTGAATCGTTCTGTGCCGGTTTTGCCCGATGGTAGCTTCAGTTTTCCGTTCACGGGCCCTTTGCGGGCGGGTGGGCGTACAGTGGATCAGGTCCAAGCTGCAATTGGCAACGCGATCTCCAGTAATTTTGCAGCAACGCCAAATGTTTTTGTAACGGTCCAACCTCAGGAACGTTTGCCCAAAGCAGCAGGCCCTGCACGTGCACCACGTACGATAGATGTCTTTTTCATGGGCGAAATGGCGTCGCCCGGACGTGCCGAATTAAAACCCGGAACAACGCTTTTGCAGGCGATTGCGACTGGCGGTGGATTTACCCGCTTTGCCGCAACCAAACGTGTGCAGTTGCGTCGGACCGATCCCAAAACCGGCCAGCAAAGCGTAACGCAAATTAACTATAAGGCCCTTGTAGACGGGGCGCTGGCCACAACAGATATCGAGCTGACTGACGGTGACATTATTCTGGTGCCGGAGCGCCGCCTCTTCGAATAGTCCGGTAAAGGGGGCAATCAGACGTATGGCACGCCCTGCTGCTGGTGGGGTGACTGGCTTGTGCGTTCTATCCCTTTTGCCTGTGCAACCTTTTGCGCAAGGCCGTGACGAAACGGGCGGGCGACGCACCGAAATCACGATCGGGCAAAATCTTGAATTCAGTGATAACCCGGATTTCGTGGTCGATGGAGACTCGCAACTGGTTTCGCTGACATCGCTGGGTCTGACCCATGAACGCAGCACGGGCATCGACACTCTGATCTTCCGCATCGGCGGAGATTTAGAGCTGGGTACAGGGGATTTGGAAGGGAGCGCCTTTCAAGACCCGTTTGTCGTGTTGAGCTTTGACCGAGATGTACGACATACCCGTCTGGGCCTGAGTTTGCGGTACCGCGAAACGGATGTGTCCAATCCAGATTCAATCGGATTGACCCCTCTGGATGATGATATCCTGGGATCAGATGTAGGCACACGTCAGAACCTGACATTGGAAATTTCCGGAGCCACTGGGATTGAGGCGCCGTTTGGAACCGACTTTAATATTCGCCGGGATCAACTGCGCTATTCGGATACAACCGATGCCAGCCTTTTGGACGAAGACACCGATACAATTGAAAGTGGCCTTACCTTTCGCTTCAGCCCACGCCTGAGCCTGCGCAGCTTCGTGCGGTATACGGATCGCGATGTGGATGGTCCAGGCGGGGTTGATCGGGAAACAACCATTTTGGGTGCCACTCTGGATGCGGAAATTTCCGACATTCTTAGTGGGAACCTGACGCTGAGCTATGATGAGATCGAATTTCTTGGGGCCACCCCAAGTACCACAGATGGCCTGAGCATATCCGGCGGATTGACTCGTCTGACACCGAACGGATCCTGGGGACTGACCTTCAGTTCGGATGTGGCCGAAAGTGGTCGGCGCGATCAGCTTAATCTGCGCCGAGATCTAGAGCTCAAATCCGGATCTCTCGGCCTATCCTTTGGTGTCACGCACACCGAAGGATTAAGCACAGACCCGCTTTATGGCATCGACTGGATCCGTGATCTGGCCCGAGGCAGCATATCGCTGTCGCTGAGCCAATCAGTGACATCAGATGCGCTGGCCAATGAACAGATCGATACGTCGCTATCTCTTGGTGTGACACAAGAGGTGACGGATTTGTCCAGCCTGTCGCTGGATGCGTCTTTGCGTGACAGTAACGAACTGGGGGCCTTGGGCATAGACAGTCGTCGGATTGATGTCAGCCTGACATACCGGCGTGAACTGGAACGCGATTGGGATATGGTTGGCGGGTATCGCTATAGCCATTCCACACAAGACGGCACGACTGACCGCGACTCAAATACGATCTTCATCGGGCTGGAACGCAGTCTGGTCTGGAACTAAAGCGCGCAGGACATGCCAAACCGGATGATCCTGTCATTCCAGCCTTGCCAACAGGTGCGTCCTTTGAACACTCTGGCCTTATGACTGCTTCGGAATCCGGTTCTCATTCTGACCCACAAGAGATCTCTGCTTCAGAGCCTGCGGACATGTCCGAAACGCAGCCCCCCAAAGGGCGGTCATTCCTGATCATCCTCATTGCGCTGTGCCTTGTGATCGAAGCGATATTATGGCTGAGTGACCAAGGCATTGTCGGGCCACAACGTTTGCGCACCTTGGCGTATGATTACGGTGGGTTCTGGGCGGGGCTTTGGAAAGACTGGCCTGCCAATTATCCAGCGCAGCCTTGGATCATGTTCCTGACATACGGTGTTTTGCATGGTGGCGTTTTGCATGTGGTCGCCAATATGGTCACCCTATGGTCACTTGGCAGTGCGGTGCTGGACCGTGTGGGGACAAAAGGGCTGGTTCTGCTCTATGCGGTGGCACAGTTTGGCGGCGGCATTGGGTTTGTGTTGCTGGCGGATCGGGCGGTTTTCTTTCTGCCCATGGTGGGGGCGTCGGGGGCATTGTTTGGGCTGGCAGGGGGATTGTTGGCTTGGGCCTATGTTGATCGCTACACATTCAGCGAAGCCATCTGGCCGGTGGGGCGCATGGTGCTGATTTTGGGGGCGCTTAACCTCGTGATGTGGTGGGCCTTGGATGGCCAACTGGCTTGGGAAACCCATCTGGGCGGTTTTGTTGCCGGGTGGATTATGGCTTTGTTGATCGATCCACGCCCACAGCAGCTTTGAAATCCTCAAAATGACCATAAAAAAGCGAATATTGCAGGCCATTTGCACGCTATGTCTTCCTGCAGTTGACCTGAATTGTTATGAGGCGCGAAACTTTGCGCGCAACGGAACCCATTAATGCAAGATTCTTTATTTGAGACCGGTCCTGCGGATGCTCAGCCTTTGGCTGAAATCCGTCTGAACACAGGCCTGTCGATCATTATTCCGACCTACAAGGAAGTGGAGAACATTCCGCATATCCTGAACCGCCTGGATGCGTTGCGCCAGAATTATGACCTGACCCTCGAAGTGCTGTTCATGGATGATGACAGTCAGGATGGCAGTGTCGAAGCCGTGGCAGCAAGCGGGTTTGATTGGGCGCGTATGATCGTGCGTACGAAAAACCGCGGGCTTAGCTGGGCCGTCATCGATGGATTTAGCGCCGCACAATACCCTATTCTGGTCTGCATGGATTGCGACCTGAGCCACCCCCCTGAGAAAATCCCCCAGATGGTTCTGGGATTGGCCACGGATCAACAGATGATGGTGGGTTCGCGCTATGTGCCGGGGGCCTCAACGGATGATGACTGGGGCTTTATGCGTTGGCTGAATTCTGTTGTGGCCACGATGCTGGCCCGTCCCCTGACATCCGTGCGCGATCCGATGTCCGGCTTTTTTGCTATGCGCAAAACCGATTTCGACCGGGCGCAGGATTTAAACCCTGTGGGGTATAAAATCGCGTTGGAACTGATCGTGAAATGCGCCTTTGGCAATGTCGGCGAAGTGCCTATTCACTTTACCGACCGGATACACGGGGAAAGCAAGCTGACCCTGAAGGAACAGTTGAAATACATCCAACACCTGCGCCGTCTTTATCTGTACCGGTTTGCTAATGCGATGTACTTGGCTCAGTTCCTTGTCGTTGGGGCCTCGGGCGTTGTGGTGAACCTGCTGGTGCTCAGCCTGTTGCAACTGATGGGTCTGCCTGACGCCTTGTGCTTGGCGGGTGGCATTGGTGTCAGCGTGATCACGAACTTTATGTTGAACCGACGCTTTACCTTCTCTTATGCGCGAGATCGCAACATTGCTGCGCAATTTGCAGGGTTTGTCGGCGCCTCTGCGATTGGTGTGGCGGTCAGTTTTGGCGTGTCATTGATCTTGCGGGAATCGGCATTTGAAGGAATGTCCTATGGTCTGCAACTTGCAGCGCTTTGTGGTATCGCGGCGGGCATGATCTTTAATTATTTGGGAAACCGTTATTTTGTCTTCCGCAAAACCCATATCCGCAAGTGATCGCGCCGTTCTTGCGGCGGCTTTGGTCCTTGGGGCAGGGGTGTTGTGGTTTCGGCTCGGCTGGCAAAGTTTTTGGTGGGATGAACACGTCACACTGATGTTCACGCGACTGGATTGGTACGCCCTGATGGTCGAGCATTGGGGGCTCGATACCCATCGTCCTGTCTATTATGGCCTGCAAAAGCTGTGGATTGGGCTGGTCGGAGACAATGTCGCAGCCGTGCGCAGCCTGCAGGTGGTGTTGATCCTGCCAGTGATTGCGATTTTCTTTGCCATTGGGCGCCGCATCGGTGGGCCACAGATGGGGTGGATCGCGGCCTTGCTGATCGGGTCGGCCCCGATGTTCCTCTATCAAGGGCGCGAGTTGCGCATGTATGCGCTGGTCAGCCTGTTACTGGCCCTCGCCCTTTGGATTGCCGTGGTTTTAGCCAACCGCGCCCGCGCAGGTGAAACACATAAATCCACAATGCCACTTTGGATCGCCTTTACTGTGCTTATGGCGGCCGCGTTTTATACCCAAGCTCTGGCGGCGTTTGTGGCTTTGCTGTTTGGGCTTTGGATCCTGATCTGCTGTGCCTTTGGGATTTTACCCCTGCGGTTTCTGGGGCAAGCCTTGCTGGCGGGCGTTCTGTATCTGGTGCTGCTGATCCCGGCATTACAGCCCTTCTTTGCCCACGCCACAGGAACAATCGGATCTAATTTCTGGCTGCCCGAACCCAGCCTGTCTTATGTCTATGCTCAGATGACCACGGCCTATGCCTATCCCAAATTGATGAAGCCCGTTATTGGCTTGATGCTGATCTGGGGGTTCTGGTCTTTGCGCGACCGGCCACATGTCTTTTGGTTATGTGTTTTAATGGTCATCGGATTGCCCGCACTGGTCATTGGTATCAGCTTTTGGAAACCGATTTTCATGGCCAAGGTTGTGGCTTGGGGATCGCTTGTTTCTATTTTCGTGCTTGCGGCCGGGTTGATGGCGCTGCCGCGTCTGGCCCGTTGGGGCGGTGTGCTGGTGATACTGGTCTCGCAATTGATGGCGGCCTGGTCCTTTTACCCTGCCACCCCCGAGCAAGATCCTTTGGCTGAAATCGCCGCTGGATTTGAAGGTTTTGACCCGTCCCAAGACATCTTGGTGCTGGGCAATCAGATGCAAGAACCTGCCTTGCGCTGGTATGCGCCTGATGTGTTCGCGGCAGGGCGCACCTATGGGTTCACCTATGGCGACTGGACCCAGAATGTGATTGATGCCGCGCTTGCGTCGACCCATGTGATGCGCGCTGATGCTGCCTCGTTTGCCGCAACAGAGTATTCCGGAAAGGCCCGCCTTTGGGTGTTTTCCGAAACCACCCGCAATCCCCGTGGAGCCCCCGAAGATGATACGGACGGCGCGCTTCAAACTTTGATCCAAGGACGGCAGGCCAGCACATCGCTGCGCGCGGGCCGGTTTGCCCTGCATGTCTATTCCCTCAACTGAACCGCGCGGCTTTTCCGCCCGTATGCAAGGGTTGATCCACGGCGACGGCCTGAAGGCACGCGCGATGCGTGGTTCGGTATTGTCCACGGCCAATTTTGCCGGCGGGCAATTGCTTCGGCTGATCTCGAACTTGATCCTGACCCGGCTTTTATTCCCCGAAGCCTTCGGCCTGATGGCCATTGTGCAGGTCTTCATGGTTGGGCTGGCGATGTTCTCTGATATCGGATTGAATTCGGCCATCGTGCAATCCAAACGCGGGGATGATCCAGCCTTTTTGAACACAGGTTGGACCATGCAGGTGATCCGCGGTTTCCTGTTGTGGATGATGACATGGGCGCTGGCCGGACCCGCAGCAGAATTTTACGAGCAAGAGATCTTGCGCCAGTTGCTGCCCGCCGTGGGTCTGACCGCGTTCTTACAAGGGTTTCTGTCAACCAAAGTGGTCACAGCGCAGCGTCATTTGATGTTGGGCCGGACCACTGTTCTGGAACTGGGATCACAAGCCGTTAGCATCGTCTTCACCATCGGGTTGGCCATGATCTGGCCGTCTGTCTGGGTCATCGTCGTGGGTGGCATTATCGGCATGTGCAGCAAGGTGGCTTTGTCCCATTTCTATTTTCCCGGGCCAGCCAATCGGTTTCAGTTTGAACGTTCAGCCTTTGGCGAATTGTTCAATTTCGGCAAGTTTATCTTCCTCAGTTCGATCTGCGGTTTTCTGATCAACAATGGCGACCGGGCCATTCTTGGGAAATTTGTCTCGCTCACCGAATTGGCCTTGTATAATATCGCTTTCTTCTTTGCATCGGTTCCCTTGTTGCTGACCATGCGTCTTGTCAATCAGGTGATGATGCCGCTCTATCGCGAACGCCCCACCGAGGCATCCGCCGAAAACCGGCGCGACATTGCAAAGGCCCGCGCCATGATCACCGGCACAATGATGACCGGTGCCTTGATCCTGGCCCTGATTGGCGATTGGATGATCCGGTTTCTGTATACGCCGGAATATCACGGAGCCGGGCCGATCCTTGTGTTCTTTGCCATTGCCGTGCTGCCCGGTGTGATGATCACCAGTTATTCGACCTTGCTGATGGGACGAGGCAATTCACGCGGCTTTTTCCTGATCCTGCTGTTCACCGCCATCGTACAGACTGCTGCACTGTATTTTGGCGTTGGCCATTACGGTATTGTCGGTGCGATCTTTGCCCAGACTATTGCCGCCATCGCGACCTATCCGTTGATCCTTGTGATGTTGCGCCCATATCAGGGCTGGGATCTGCGCCACGACATCGGCTTTGGCCTGATTGCGTTGATGATCGTTCTGTTGGTCTTCACCCTGAAATCCAGCGCATTAAACGAATTTCTGGCCTTAATCCCAGCTGCATAAATCGGATCAATTTAACATAACTAAGATTAGCAGATTTTACATTTGTCGTTGATCTACGCTCGCATCAGCATGTGATCTAACGGTTCCGACACAGACAATTCGCGCCATTAGATACAACATTGTCCGCAAGCAAAGCTTGGCCGACAGAAGCTGCTTTCGTCCGAAACCGTTGAAAAACGGTGCCCTACCTGTCAAAATAAGAGCATTAAAAGACATTTATTGACCAATCTGCCCCTCTCTTTTTTCAAATTATTCGGCAGAGATTTTTATGTAAGGCATTGAATTATGATGAAAATCATTTCTCCTAGAGCATTTCCTTCAGCAAAACAACCAAAAGTTGAAAAAGGCGTATTTCGCAGCATCTGGCTGCGCTTCGCGGCACGCTTTTGGAAGTTCACTGAGAAGTCAGGACAATCAGATACATCCAGCTACAAAGGGCTTCTGTAGCGTCCAGAAGGATGTGTGCAGCTTACCGTTGGGCCAAGGGGCTTTTGGTGCCGTATGGCTCAAAGTTCTGGCTAATCTTGTCAGGGATGGGCCAGTATAGGCTTTGAAGATCTAGCGCCGGTCTGGGCTCGTCCGTTTGTGATTGCCACAAGGTAAACGGCCCGGATTGCGCCAATTTCGTAAATCCACTTGGCTGCGGCGCTGAAGCGCACACGATGATATGTGAGATCGCGGCCCGGTCACCAGGTCGATCCAATCCGATATGAAACTGGGCGGTTTGTCCAAGGGTGGAATATCCCCCCAGATGTTCAATCGTCAAACCACGGGTGCGGATATCAACACCTGTCACCCGTCCGGTGTCACGAGCTGCACGCATCAGAGTAACCCCGTGACGCGCCGTCTCTTGATAATGCCCCAAAGGTGCTCCGACCCCAGTATAGCTGGCCACAAACACAAGGCTGACCCCCGCCCCCCAAAATAGCACAAACGCAGGCGCCAAAACGGCTGGTAAACGTGGATGGCACGCAATCACAGCAGCCGACATCACCACAAACGGCATGGCACAGATGACAAAACGAAGTTCCTTATGAGCCGGGATATGCATGAAGGCGACGCACGTAACCACAGACACGATCACTGGCCAAAAGCGAGGCCAGAGCAAGACACAGCCTGCGGCGGCCAAAAGAATTAAACCACCGGTTTCCACGCCAAAACGCTTGGCATAGAACTCAATCGGGGCTGTCCCGAAATTCGATGCGATATCGTACATGAAATTTATACGGAAATTGTCGATGAACGAGGACAGAAATCCACCCCATGTCACCAGATCCAATAGGCCTGCTGCCAACAGTGCCATCAGGTTTCCAAGGAACATCGGCAAATATCTCTGACGCAGACGCATCAAAGCAAAGAGATTCAACAACCCCAAAGCCGGGACAAGTTGGTAGCGCAGAGCAAGCACCAATCCAGACAACAGGCCGACCATCCACAATCGCGCAGATGTAGGGGCGCGCAGCATCAGAACCAGCATCCAGATCAAGACATATGTGGCCAGAATACCGGGCATAGGCTTATGCGCATAATAGAGGAAATGATGCCAAAAACAGCCAAAGAGAAACGTCACGATCGCGGCGCGTTCCGAAGCAATCCCTTGCGTCAGTCGATAAAGCCCCACAGGTAACATCAGACTGATTAGGCATAAGGTGGTTTCGACCAGCGTACCGATCTCAGCGGGGGTGTCGATCCCCACCAGATTGCCGGCCCAAAGCAGGCCCGCCAAGAGGCCTGGGATCAACCAGGATCGAATGCCTGCAGAATATTCCCAAGGAACAAAACCAAAACCATGCACCATGCGAAAGGCCTGTTCATGGTACTGATAGGTTTCGTCGGGATGCACCGGCACATCCCCCCAAAAAGCCAGCGCCAGACGCGCCAGAAAAGCCACCCCAAGAACGGGCCACAACCAAGACCATGTCACCCGAGAAGGCGGAGATGTGTCCGAAAATAATGCGCCAAATGTCATGTGGACGCCCCAGATTTGTATTCGATCAATCCTGTACGCTGACCGCGCAACCGAGCTATGAAATACTGTATGGCGCCCAGGGCCTCGGGCAGTTTGGCGATCACCAGAAAACTGGCGCGGGTCCACCCCATACCCTTGCGGGCAAGGCGTATGACCTGCAACGGCCAGACCAAAAGCAACACAAAGCTCAGAGGGCTAATCAACAGACCCAGCAAGGTCAGTATCGGCACCCCTGCCCCCCAAAGCAAGGCAGAGCGCAATGCCCCCACCTTGTGTCGTTCGGGCGGGCGCCCGTGCATGGCAGCCCCTTCCGCATAGGTAAAACCACCCCGGCGCGCCCGGCGCCACCATTGACCAAACTGCGTCATGGCCGCGTCATGCAGGGCCATTTCATCGGGCAAACGCCAGATATCCCAACCCGCAGCCCGCAACCGCACGCATAATTCGGGCTCTTCGCCTGCAATCATTTGGGCATTAAATCCGCCAACCTGTGCAAAAGCGTTGAGGCGGATCATAGCAATCCCACCACAGGCTTTGACCTGCCCAGTGGGGCCATTCCATTCCTGATCACAAAGCCAGTTGTACAGCGTCGCATCGGGGAACCGCTCGCGCAGTCGACCACAGGCAACCGCCACATCAGGATGTGCGTCCAGAAAGGCTGACGCTGTGGTCAACCAATTCGGGTCCATCTCGCAATCCCCATCGATGAACTGGATATAGGTTGGGTCAGCGATCTCTTTTAGACGCGTCACCCCTTCGTTGCGGGCCCGCGCAGCCGTAAAGGGAATGGACATATCCAAGGCAACTGTTTCGGCGCCGCGAGCCTGTGCCGCGTCTAAACTGCCGTCACTGGATCCAGAATCCACATAGACAATCTTACGCCCGGCTCCGGTCAGTGCTTCCAGGCAGCGGATCAACCGTTCGCCTTCATTGCGCCCAATCACGATGATCCCGATATCTGTTTGCGGTGACGTCGTCATGATCCGGGACGCCCATCCGCCGCCAAAGGGGCCGTGAAGCCAGTCCAGATGTCTATAGGTTCCCCAATCGTTGCCGTCGGGGGCCGCC
>JBDWGM010000097.1:0-3723 GCA_039975755.1 Paracoccaceae bacterium
AACGCCGCGCTCTGCCATAATCTCTTCGAGATCGCGATAAGAGACGCCATACCGAACGTAGAAATAGACCGCGTACAGGATCACAGGTTTCGGGTAATGCTCGCCTTTGAAACTGACCAACGTTTCAACTCCAATCTTTACTCAGCAAGGCGCACCCTTTGGACTAGAGCGCATACAAGCGCAACGGTAACCCGAAAACTTGCGACACTACCGACAAGGGCCGTCCTTGCTGACGTTGTCTGACTGTCGTCGCAAAGAAAGCCAGAAAACACTATGCATAGTACGCGTCATCACGATCCCCCCGTTAAATCTTCAGCAAGCATAAGAGCGTTGCCATCTGGATCGTAAAAAGTTGCCGTCTTTACCATGCCATCCACAACGTCTGTCTCACCATCAAACCTCACTTTAGCCTGTTCCAGCTTCTGGCGAGCTGTGTCCAGATCAGCGATCCCAAAGACAGGGACACAATTTCCGGGCGCAGGTTTGGTATGTTCGCCAAGGCCAATTGTAACGCCAGCGGTGTTCGTTTGAAGTTCCGACCAGCCAGCTTCGTCTGCATGATAGATCGTTTCAAATCCTAGCATACTTTCATACCACTTGGCGCTTGCGTGACGATCTTTGACCGACATCGAGATATTGATTGTTTCGTCTAAAGAAACGAGTGCCATGGGCTTTCCTTTTGAGTTAAAATATACTAACTATACTTTATGTACATTGATTCATTTGTCAACATCACCTCAAAGGCTTGGGCTTTGCCCATTTTATCAAGCTTGCATATTGGAGTTGCAGGACGTCAGGCGACATTGCTGGCAGCTACAGGCGCGGGCAGGACTGCGTTCGCTCAAAGCATGGAGCATCTCATCAAGAACGGATTGTTGGAAAGAAATCCCGGTTACGGCCACCCCCTGCGACCAGAGTTTCGTCTCACCCAGCTTGGAAAAGAAGTGGCTGCCATCGCAGACAAGGTTCAACGAGTATCTTCGGAGGATGACCAGCGCCTACTTCGTAAGTCATGGACTTTGCCGGTGTTAACGGCACTTCAAACACCGAGCCACTTCAACGACATAAAACGAAACTTACAAACAATTACTGATCGTGCGTTGTCACAGTCATTGAAATCTATGGAGGTTAGAGATTGGGTATATCGCAGCGTTGATGAAACCGCTCGTCCGCCAAGGTCAATCTATAGTGCCGTCAATACTGGCGGAGTAATCAGTAAGATCACTGGGTCAGAAATTAGTTTTATCGAACACTGATCGGAATTCGGTAAAGCCACCATCTGCGCACCTACACCAAATGGCGGTATCGTCCCGCGATCCGGTCGCCCGAACAACCAAAATCTTGTGCTAGTGATCAACGTCCGCTTTCGGGAAGCTGCACTGCAGCGCCCGAGATGGTCTTGGAGGTCGGTTAATGGGATGTACCGGCTGCTTCACCCAGCAGGTTAGGCTGAGCCTAGTTTCACCTGCATGTAGGAGAAGTAGCATGGCGAAGACTGAATTTGATAAATTGATGTCGATTGGGATCGATATAGGGAAAGATACGTTCCACCTTGTTGGGTTTGATCACGGTAGGCAACGTGTTTTACGAAAGCAGATCAAGCGGCTGGCGTTGGTGGCAACGTTTGAACAGCTACCGCGCTGTTTCGTGGGCATGGAGGCTTGCCTCAGCGCCTATTTTGTTAGCCGCACCCTGGGCGTGATGGGTTTTGAGCCTCGTATCATCCCTGCAATTTACGTGAAGCCGTTCAATAAAGGTCAAAAGAACGACTGCAACGATGCGGAAGCGATTGCCGAGGCAGGGCTGCGTCCCAACTTGAAGGCGGTGTATTAGAAAACGCAGGACCAGCTCGACTTACAGGCATTGCATCGTGTGCGGTCACGTCTGGTGTCGCGTCGGACGGCAACCATCAATCAGATCCGTGCCTTTCTGATCGAACAAGGGATCACGGTCCGCAAAGGCCTGCCCGCTTTGAAGAATTCCTTTGAAACGATCCTGGAGGAGCGCAAAGACGAGATATCGCCGCGCATGCGGTCGATCCTAATTGGCCTCTACGGCGACTGGATCTGGATGGACGACCGCATCGATAAGGTCTCAAAGGAGATAGAAGAGATAAGTCGCACCGAGGAGAACTGCGTGAATGTCATGACGATCCCTGGGATTGGCCCGATGATTTCTACGGCGATGGTCGCGGCGGTTGGCGAAGGTGAGGCCTTTGATCGCGGTCGGGACTTTGCAGCTTGGGTCGGGTTGGTACCACGACAATATAGCACGGGAGGGTGTTGTCACATTAACTTCCCGGCGGTTGTTCGCGCCTCATTTTGCCCGTAGCTGATGGCGATGCAGACACTTACCATCAGCTACAAACGCCACCGGTTTCCGCCCGATGTCATCACTCACTCAGTTTGGCTCTATTGCCGTTTCAATCTGAGCTTCCGCGAGGTTGAAGAGATGCTGCTGAAGCGCGGCATTGATGCTTCGTATGAAACGATCCGGCGCTGGGTCCGAAAGTTTGGCCCCTCTATTGCACGTGGTTTGCGTCGGTGGGAGCCTCAATCTGGTGATATTTGGCATCTGGACGAAGTCGTTGTGAGGATCAAGGGGACGAAACTCTGGCTTTGGCGAGCTGTTGATCAGGACGGCATCGTTTTGGATGAAATCCTTCAACGCAAACGGGACAAGAAGGCAGCGAAACGCCTTTTACGACGGGTGATGAAGAAAGTGGGGCGACCATTAAAGCGTTTCATCACTGACAAATTGAGGTCCTATGGTGCAGCGAAACGCGAAATCGCGCTAAGCCTCGAACATCGGTCGCACAAGGGCTTAAACAACCGCGCCGAGAACAGTCATCTGCCATTTCGAAAACGGGAAAGGGCGATGCAGGGATATTGTTCTCCGGGCAGTTTGCAACGGTTTGTGTCAATTCACTCAGCCATTCGGAATTGCTTCTTTGTTCCCTCTCAATCCGTTATCACCGCCTCGAAGCATTTGACGCTTGGAATGCCGTCACACAAGCAGCTTGAAACCCGGAGCGTACGACTTCTCTTTGTACACGCAGTTAACGTGACAACACCATAGATAATGTTACAGGGCTGTCCTGTGCTCCGTAGGGCAGTGCGCCTCACTGCTGCAAAAAATGCAACTAAAAAACGATTATTTGCAATATACGCAATTCATCTCGTCAGTTACGCTCATGCCACAAATAAGGGAGGATACTATGAAACGTTGCAAATGGCGCATGCTGTGTGCCACAGGCTTTGTTGCGCTTACTATGTCGTTTGGAGCCGCCGTTGCGGGCCCTGATGACGACACGCTTCGCGTAGCGATGGCTGAGGAAATTCTCAATCTCGACTACAACTACACGACAAAGCGCGAATACATCATTTTGGCGCAGTTGACCGACACGACGCTGTTCGAGCTCGACCCCGTGACGCAAGAGATAAACCCGGCGGTCGCAACTGGATACGAATGGCTCGACGATACGACGCTTGAAGTCACGTTGCGCGACGGCGTGATGTTTCATGATGGCTCGACACTCACCGCGGACGATGTTGCCTATACTTACAACTGGATCGCCAGTTCGGACAGTGAAAGCAATGCGACCGGGGTCGTTGATCGCTGGTTGGCCAATGCCGAAGTGACATCACACAACACAGTTCTGTTCCACTTGAAATCGGTTTACCCTCTGGTTCTGCGGGATATGGCGAGCCGGATCATGCTACG
>JBDWGM010000098.1:0-7540 GCA_039975755.1 Paracoccaceae bacterium
GCAGCCATTTGTGGATCAGGTTGGTATTCATCGAATACCGCCGCGCCACATGCGCAACCGAAACACCCGATACACGCGCCTGAGCACAGATCGAACGCTTCTCATCAACTGACCAAACACGCCTCTTCTGGCCTTTCTTGCTCGCCATCGCCCACCTCAAGATGTCCACTATCGATGGTGGACATCTAGCAGCCAAACCATCGCAACGTCAGAGCGGTAGAACCGGACGCTTACCCTTATGATGAATTGATATAATTTTCGCCACGGTTTGTGCCTGTGGCTACAGGCTTTTCGATCGGGCTTGCCGACATTTTTGCGCAATGAAACCGCCGCCTATTTTCCGTGGATCGGCCTGGAGAGTTTGGCACCGGGATTAATTTAAGGCGGTTGGCCGTGTCAATTGACACAGTCGCGCCGGTTGTTTTTTTCTAGGTGGGGTACCGGCAATAGTGGTTCGTATTGGTTTCCCGCCGGTTCGAACTCCCGTTGCCAGCAGTATCAGCAAGGAGGAAACACCATGAGAAATCCCCCGACAGGGCGCGGCCTGGTCGGTCGGGCCGTTGATATTGTAGTGGCTTACGTGAGCAACAACCCGGTCGACGCCACCCACCTGACGGGGCTGATCGGCTCCGTTCATGAGACCCTGCGGACGGCGAGCGGCGCGTCTTTGAACCGGGCATGCCGAGAACCGGCTGTCGACGTCGACAAATCGGTGTGCCAGGACTACATCGTCTGCTTGGAGGACGGTCAGCACTTCAAGTCCCTCAGACGTCATCTGCGGGTAACCTACAATCTGACGCCGGAAGAGTATCGGAAAAAGGGGGCTCTGCCGGAGGACTACCCGCTTGTCGCCCCAGGCTATGCGGACGACAGCTCGAGCGAGGACATGGAAGCGCGTCTCGACGAGGTTCTTTTCTCTTCGGTCAGCGCTCGAACCTTTTTTGCGCAAGTTTGCGCCAGTCCGCAGCTGATGACAGATGCGATCACACTGGCGAACAGGAACTTGACCGAGGCCCCCGACGCTGCGCAGGTGTCTGGCCCATCGGTTTCCGGCGCGGGCGGTAGCGGCCGCGAGCGTCATAGCGGAATTGCTGTCGGGGCCGTCCCGCAAAAACCTTCCGATACTGCCACTCTTCCTGCGTCGGCCGATCTGCGACAGGCAGAGCAGATCGCAGATCGCACCGGAGTGGCGCTTCCTGACAAGGCGTCGCGTGATGCGACCGTCCTTGCCGCGTGGATCCGGGCACATGAGCCGACAACACGGAACCAGATGAACTGGATCACCAAGTTGGTGGAACGGCGCAAGATCGCGCCCCCTGAAGGCTATCCTGACCAGGTAACCGCTTTGCAAGCCAAAACGTTTCTCGGCAGACAACTTGGCGCAAGACGCAGACGGGGAAACGACCCCCGGGCCGTTAGGCCCGAACGTGCAGAAACGGACAGCGAAAAGAACAAAGCGTGATACTGAGTGTTTTCGGGGCCAAAATGCGCCACGAGTGTGCTGAATGATACTCCTTAGCGAGTGGGCACAATCTATGGTTATCTCCCTATCCGCGCATGCAGCCCGGGTAGTGCTTAAGGCGTCGAAAGACGTTTAAGTTGCACATCCTCACTATGCTTACCAGCCTGGTAAGCGGCACCGTGTTGCGCAAATCATCAGGCGGCATGCAGCGGCCCCCTTACCCAGAATTTTGGCATCATGAGATACGCTCGAGCGTCGGACGTCCGAGGGAAGTCATTTTGCCCGGAACCGAGACGCCAATCCGGCTCTCGGTTCTCTGATTTTTCAGGGTGCGTGATCTTAACCGGTGGCTTCATGAGCGAAGTGCAACGTTTTCATTGAAACGGATTAATGCAACAAAGTGCCGTCAGCCGATCAACCCGTTATCACTGCGTTTGATCGCGATCACAGAGGATCGCGGGAGAAGGGCGCCGTCTGGCCAATTGGAGCCAGGATGTTGGATGCCGACAAACATCGTACGGTTGTCCGTGGACCAGCACAATCCGGTTACTTCGCAGCCGTTCGGACCGGTCATGAACCGGACAATCTCCCCCGTAGCCGGATCACCGGCCAGCATCTGGTTGTTACCCATGCCGACATAGTCGCCCTCATTGCTGTCTTCGCCATCGGTCTGTATCCAGACGATACCGCTGGTATCGAAAGCCATGCCGTCGGGTGAATTGAACAGATTGCCTTTGTTGATGTTTTCTGAACCGGCGTAAGTGTTGCTGTGAACGGTTGGATTGCCGGCCATCACGTAGAGATCCCAGTCGAAGTTCGTGGAGGCGTGATCATCGTCGTGCGGATACCAGCGGACGATCTGGCCGTAGTTGTTGGTCTCACGCGGGTTTGGCCCGCCGACAGGCGTTTCGTCGCCGCCGGCATTGGACTTGACGCCCCGATTTTTGTTGTTCGTCAGGGAACAATAGGCTTCGATGGCATGCGGATTGGTGGCCACCCATTCTGGGCGGTCCATTGTGGTCGCCCCCACTTTAGATGCGCCCATGCGTGTATGGATTAATAACTCGGCCAGAGGCATGCCTGTGGTATCAGGTGTCAAAGCCAGCCATTCGCCGACCTGATCGTCGTCGAATTTCGCAGCATAGAGCGTGCCATCGTCGAGCAGCCCTTCGGTCGGCCCGCCGGCCACATAAGTACCGTTCGAGACGAATTTGTAGAGGTATTCGCCGCGTTCGTCGTCTCCCATATAAACGACCACCCGTCCCTCCCGCGACAGGACCACTTCCGCGTTCTCATGCTTGAAACGGCCCAAAGCGGTGCGCTTGACAGGTGTGCTGTCTGGATCGGTCGGGTCGATCTCGACAACCCAGCCGAAACGGTGAGGTTCATTGGGGTTCTTCGAGAAGTCGAAGCGGGAATCGAACCGCTCGTATCCGTAGACGCTTTCGTTTGCGATGCCGTAGCGGTCGTAGCCTTCGGGCCGCACGATCGGCTTGTGCTCCTGCGCCGTTTCGGTGGTGCCGAAATAAGTGTTGAAGTTCTCCTCACAGGTCAGATAGGTGCCCCACGGGGTCTTGCCGGCGCCGCAATTGTTCATGGTGCCAAGTGAGCTGGTGCCTGTCGGATCGGCCTCCGTCTTCAGGAGGTTGTGGCCGGCTGCCGGGCCGGTGATCTTCATCGGCGTGTTGTGGTGAATGCGGCGGTTGAATGGACTGTCTAGAACAATGGACCAGCTCCCGTTGCGCTCGGTAATCTCGATCACGGAAACGCCCTGCATATTCTGCAGTTTCTGCACATCTTCGGCGCTTTCGGTCTTACCGCTGGTCTGCGGTAGGTTGACCTTCGGATTAGCGTATTCATGATTGATCGCCAGAAGCTGGTGACCGTTATAGTAGAAGCTTTCCATGCCGTCGGTGTTTTCGCCGAAGACCTTTTCGGACGCCTCGAGCGTCACGCCGGTATCCGAGGCGAAGTCATCGACGCCAGAAAAGAGCGGGTCGCCCCAGCGGGCGAGCAGTTTCCATTCATAGCCTTGCGGCACATGCACGGTACCGTCCGTCTGAGCTGCGATCGGCGTGAAGGAGAAGCGCGAGGGGGGCTGGGCGTTCGCGGTAACAGGAGGCAGAACGCCGGCACCCATTGCGGCGGCGCCCGAACCAAAGGCAAGCACACCGCCGAGAAAACCGCGTCGGGAGATTGCTCGCTCGACGACGCGATCGAATTCATTTTCTTCTGCTCTGGGGAAGTTGAGTTCGTCAAGTTCGTCGAATGACAGGTCTAAAAGGTCGAGGTGGTGTTTTCGGACCATTATGGCTCCTTTCGGCTTCCGTTGAAGCGGATCAACGCTGCGCATCTGAATGAATTTGATTGGGGGCTAGGTATAGCAATGTCATTCTCACGCGCTTTTTTTGACGCGCATCCAAAACCCGGATTTGCGGGGGTGGTTTTTCTTTAGGCTCGAGAGGTATGTCGCGTGATCGACGACCCCATGGAGTTTCGGGGACTCCGCATCTGTGGCCAGGAGGGTTAGTTTCGCCAGGTATTTCGCGCCGTGCGAATAGGCCTTTGAACGGGCGCGATCGAGAATGTCGTCCAGAAGCGCCCGGTAGAGGATCGTCGCGGCCCGTGGGTAATCGTGTTCCAGAAGTTTCGCCACTTTGGGGAGAATATGCCAATCGCCACCATCCCAGCTGTGCGGATGCGCTTCGATAAGTTTTGCGGCCAGATCCAGACGAGGCCAATCGAGAAAGAATTGCAGTGCAACCTCGGGCTTTGCTGTTTCGAGCGCCAAAATATGCGCGCGTTCTTCCGCTTCGATGTCCTCGAAATCCGGCAACTGTTTGAGGTATTCTCGCAGGATGCCGGCGGATAGAATCGCTTCGAAACAACGCCAGCGCAAAACTTGTGCAGCAGATTTCTCGCCGAGGGCATCAAGAATACGCGCTTCCAAAGAAACACGCTTAGGTGACAAGGCTTCGTCGAAGGCACGCGGCCCCGGTTTGCGTACCCAGTCGAGTGCATCGCTAGCGTGCCCAGCCTTCAAAAGATGGGCCGCTATTCCAAGCGGACGTTGCATATGCCGTGGCTTTTGTTCCTCCAATGCGACAAGCAGATCAAGATCACCGCGTGCAATGGCGATTGTCTGACGCATCCCAGCCCATTGGAACGTCATAGTGTCGAACCAATTATCAGGCCTGTTGTTTTTCTCTTCGGCGAGCCGGTCCGCGATTGCTTGTTGCAGATTACCGTCCCACTGGCTCAGCGTTTCTTGCGGCAAATGCGGTGCGACAACGACCGTCAAGTCAGAGAGATATCCGTGTGTGCTTTCGCCAAGCGATGACATAATCCTGTCCGGTAACAGGTTGGCCTCGGGCCCGGACAGCGTCTGCACCAAGACCCCGACCGCTTTTATCGCCTGATAATAGACATCCTGAACATAACCAGAGGAATCGTCTATCCGCTCGAAGAGCCGTTCGTGCGTGGCGATAAAGCGCAACAAACGGTCGACAGCCAATGCGGGAGCGACAGGTCCCAGCTCAGAACCGATTGTCTCTATCAAGCTACGTAAGTCGTCGCGGAAAACACGCGCCTTGTCCCATTCGATAAAGCTTTTGCCACGCTCCAACCCGGAAATTCGTCGGTCAATCAGCTTCGCGATCGCCTCGGGTCCAGACTTCCCTGCCAGCGCGGCCTTTACCAGTCGCCGGAAACCGGCATTGCGCTCCGCCTCTGCCAGTATAATCTGTGCGAGCTTTTCAGCACCGAGCTCAGCAAGCTTGCTAATAGAAAGTGTGGATTTGCGAGCCAACTTGCGGACCTAACTTCTGGACGAACGGATCCAATCTCTTGCCCTAAACGCGCCCGCGGGGCAAGAACTGACACCACCACCGAATGCCTGTCATGCGCGACATACGAATTACGGGTTTATCCTGCCGCAGGACACGAATCGGATCAGTCACCAAATGGGGACATTGCCGACTTTAAAGAGGCCATACGCAAAAGGCCCGGAGAGCTTGAGGCCAGTTTTGGACTTGCGCAACAACATCATTTTTTCTGTTTCTTGAAAAAAGAAACCCGCCGACGAGCGACGGGTCGCTTACCAAACCAGTAAGCATAGTAGGGATGTGCAACATATGAGTCCTTATGAAGACTATCCAAGCTGCGTACTACAGGGTACATAAAAACTTTAGCCTGCACGTTCTCACCGTGGAGTGTCATTCAGCACGCTCACATCAGATCCGACAGGTTTCTGTATTTTTGTTGTGGTGGTCTGGCTGCGGTAATCCCGGCCCAGAGCGCCTCACGGGCTTAGGTGCTGGCTTTCGGAAAAGCTCTATTGCATGCGACAAACCGCTTGACCGGATAGAGGGCGCACCCGCGACCTACGCTTCAACCCCTCCTGGGGACCAAACGGAGAAAGCCGGTGCATCTTGAGACTTGTGACAGTCGGCACAGGTGTCGGGGCCGATTGCCGACTAGATTGCTTTTACCGGCAAGAGATTGGCCGGGAAACAGAGTAACAGAAGGCAATTGTTGGAAGTCACAAAAGCAGTTTTCAGAAAGTCTTTGCGATCGACGCCGTTGAGACCTCCTCCCTCTAGGCGGTGTCGATTGCCCATAGGCCGGCAGTGCAAGTCAGCACTGCCGGCCATTTTTTTGCCCGCGTCCGGTCAGGCGGATGAGAGGCATCAGGCGGCATAGCCACGGCGGCTTTTTCGGGTGACGAGATCGCGCATGGAGTCGAGGGCGCGGCCCGGGGAGGCAAAAACGTCCCGGCGCAGGCGGCTAGTGTGGCCAATTCTCCCCCATTCCCTGCTGAGCTCCCACTCACCGAAAAGGTTCCGCTGAACGGACATGCCGTAATAGCGCCACTTGTTGCGGCTCGGGTCGATACACCGCATATGCACGGTCGTCGGGAACAGATCGAGTTGCATGGGCGTTGCCGCATCTTTCATCCGGTTGCAGTGATTTTATCACCCGTCCGGACCATACAGAATGGTTGCGGCACGTTTTGCACAGCTTCGCAATGCGCGACATCAGAAACAGGGAGAACAGACTTGATAAATTTCTGTCAACTCGGGAGTATTGACGAGTTTTATTTTATTCATCTGAATAAAACCGTCATGCATCTGGAGATGTCCTCCAGGCACCGACCTCTTCCCTCACGGACAACCTTGCAGGAACCTTCATGAGCGACAATCCGACAGCCGCCGATCTGGTTCACCTCACCGTCGATATCGTATCGGCCTATGTCAGCAACAACACGATCGCAGCGACAGAGCTGACCGGCCTGATCGGTACGATTCACAGCGCACTGCGCTCCAGCGTCGACGCGGCCGCATCCACTCCGGAAGAGCCGCCGCAGCCGGCCGTGCCGATCAAGAAGTCGGTGCAGAAGGACTATATCATCTGCCTTGAAGACGGAAAGAAGTTCAAATCGCTGAAACGGCATCTGCGCACGCACTACGATTTGAGCCCTGACGAATACCGGGCCAAATGGCAGCTTGATGCGGATTATCCGATGGTTGCGCCGAATTATGCGGCAGCCCGCTCGGAGCTTGCGCGGAAAATGGGACTGGGACAGAAGCGAAAACGCGCAAAATAAACGGATACCGCCCGCTCCATCGGCTTGCATGCCCTGCAAGCGGCTCAATCGCGGGTATTGTCAGCTCCTGATGGGGGATTGCCAACTTGTTTTGTTGGGCCCGCAAGGAGCCCTACTTTGGACGGATTTCAGGCGTTCATCTCGCTGGTGTAGTCGTTCCATAAGCCGAATGCATCAGCCCTTGCACGCCGGTATGAGGCGGCCGGCAGAGTATATCGACGCGGCCGGAAGACCGTGTTGATCTGATCGTGGGCAGGCAGAAACCGCTGCGCTTGGCGGGGCGATTTGAACCGGCCCATAATCTTCTCGCGTTTGCGGGTTGGGCGATGGGAATTCTCAATCCTGTTGTTCAACCCCTTGTGAGCGCGATGATCGGCATCCGGGGCAAGGGCCTGGACCGGCTTTGTGTAGCCGCGTAGTTTGTCGGTTACCACGACCTTGGGCTCGCCGAATTGCGTGACCAGCCTGCCAAA
>JBDWGM010000099.1:0-4459 GCA_039975755.1 Paracoccaceae bacterium
CCAATTCAGTAATAGTGAATACGCCGCCAAAAATGCCTACAATAAGGATGACTGGCATTACCAAGCCGAGGGCGGCATGGCGAATTCGCGATCCAATCTCACGAAGTGACACCTTTCCATCCGCTGGAAAGTTGCGAATGCGTGAAACAACCCAAACATAGGCAAGAAGGCTAAAACCAAGCATTAGTCCTGGAATGTAGCCCGCAACGAACAGCTCAATTATTGATACACGGGCAACGACACCATAGATTACCATCGGAATGCTCGGTGGAATTATTGGACCACATATAGCCGCAACCGCACAGATCGCTGCGGCAAAGGCTGGCGGATACTCACTCTTCCGCATAGCCGGTATAAGTACAGAACCAGTGGCGGTTGCATCGGCGACAGCCGATCCGGATATGCCCGCAAGGAGCATATTTGCGCCAACTGACGCTAAGCCCAGAGCACCTCTAAATGCGCCAAATATTCCATTGAACACGCTCAGAATTCGTGTAGTGATGCCGCCTTCATTCATAAGGTTTGCGGCAAGCATGAAGAACGGGATTGCCAAAAGTGTGAACGAATTAACGCCGCTCACCATCTTCTGTGCTAGTAGAAATATTGGCAGGTCGATGAATATATATGCTGAAAGCAGTGCGCTCAAACCCAGTGCGTAAGCTATTGGCATTGATGACGACGCGAACAACAGAGCAAGCAAGCTTATGACTAGAAGGAACACCATTCTATGTTGCTCCCGAAGTATCGTCGCACAAACTTGCAAGACTCAGAGCAATACCGACCAATGCACCGACACAGGGTGCGAGATAGAGGATCGAGACAGGCAAATCGCTCGCAGGAAGCACTTGATTTTGCGCGATACCAATCAACGTCCAAGACGCAACTGCGGTAATTGAGAGGAACAAAATTCCTGCCATGGCCCAAAGTTTTGCAATTAAATGTCTTTGGGGGCCGCTAAGCCTTCCTTCAAAAAGGTCAATCGCCAGATTTTCGCCGCGACCTGCCAAAACCGCAGCTCCTAAGAATGTGAGCCACACAAAACAAACGCGAGCGACTTCTTCTGACCAAACCGTTGGGCTTGAGAAAACGTAGCGCAAAATGACCTGAGAGAATGTTGCTATGACTATGGCGCAGAGTAACAGCTGCAACACTAGTAGAAGAGTGCGATCAACAGCGCTCGCAATACTTAAAATCATGGGTTTCATTTACCTGAGCCTTCAATGATCTACGCCCGCCCCGTTTGGGACGAACGTCAGAATTTGGGTGAGATTATTGAACAGCTCGGATCTGACGGACCCATTCTTGAAGTTCGAGTCCGGGGTCGAATGCAGCAGCTTTTTCCATAAAGCCGGACAAATCAGGTACGATAACGGTCATCCCCTCAGATTGGAGACGTTCGATAGTTCTGCCTTCATTTTCCGCCGTGTACTCACGGTACCAAACTGCGCTGTCGATCGACGCTTGAGACACGTCTTCTTGAAGATCTGCCGGAAGTTTAGCAAACCACTCTTCGGAAAAAATGAAGCCCATCGTTTCCGCCATGTGGTTCGTCATTACGAGATATTTCGTTACCTCGTAAAAGCGGTGATCGGCGATGGTAACGATAGGATTTTCAAGTCCGTCAACGATGTCCTGCTGGACAGCAGTATAGACTTCTTCGAACGCGATTGGGGTAGGGCTGCCACCGAGAGCCTGGAAGGCAGCCATATACGCAGGGATAGCAGGTGCCCTAAATTTTATACCAACTAGATCTTCAACAGTCTCGACTGGCTCGTTCAATGCCATTTGCCGAAATCCACGAAAAGCAGGACCTACAACATGGAAACCTGAGTTCTCAGCTACATCAGCCAAAATGTCTGCGCCTGTTTGTCCGTTCCAAACTGCGAAGAAATGATCCACGTCACGATACAGATAAGGTACAGCTTCTAACCCGGCAACAGGATGCCATGTCCCGATTATCCCAAGGCTTTCGTACATGCCGGTAAGGCTTCCAGCCTTTATCTGTTCTAACATTTCTTGGTACGTTCCAAGTTGCGAGTTTGGAAATATTTGCACTGCGATGCGACCATCGCTGCGCTCTTCAACCGAGTTTTTGAAAGCTTCGATGGCAAGGTAATCAGCGCTATCTACCGCTCCAGTCCCTCCCAACCTAATCGTCACATCCTGCGCTACAGCCGTTGACGCAAGTAAGTTAACGGTGCAAGCGATGCTAGCAAGAACACCCTTCATTTTAAAATTTATCATTTTGACCTCTCAGGTATGATGATCTGAAAAGCCTAGATTGTTAATAATCAATAATCAACATGAATTTTTAGAGCATGGAGTTTTGCCACTAAGGTGCTGATTATATTTGTTTAAGTTCTTCCCCGTCTTGAAATTTGTTCAGCAAGTAGCTCTCCATCTCTTCGATTATGATCAGCTGAAAGTCGAAACGCGAGCTCAGCATCCTGAGTTTCGATGGCGCGGACTATCGGTTCGTGTAAGGGAACCATGTGTTCCAGATCGTCATGCAATGGGTCAGTAAGATTAATGAACATTTCAGTTTGAGAGGCCAGTTGAGCATACATCGCTGTTAGCCTGCTATGATGTGCACAAGCTACAATGTGACGGTGAAACTCTAGGTCAAGAGCGGCGCATTCTTTGCGATTGTCGCGCATTACCTCATGTTGCATTTTTTCAAGAATGCCTTTGAGTTTTTTCATTTCTTGAGGGCTTGCTGTGGAGGCCGCACGCTTAGCTGCAAGACTTTCAAGAGAGTCTCGAAGAGTAGAGAGCTCAAGGGCGTCATTCGGATGAATCTCAACGACGAAGACTCCTCTTCTCGGTATGGATTCCACTAAACCTTCGTATTCCAAACGTTTCAGTGCACTGCGAACGGTGCCGTGACTGACATCGAATTCCTTAACATACTCCGCTTCTATGAGATGCGCCCCAAGCGGTAACGCTCCAGTCAGTATTTTCTTACGCAGTTTATCGGCGATCACCACATCGAGGCTTGGATGTTTAGACATCAGCTTACCTTAAATTATTAATTATTGTTGTTCTGTATGGTGAAATGACCTATGAGTAAAGCAGACTTCGTATCAATAGAAGCTTCAATCGCGTCTTCTTCGAAAAGCCCACCTGCCCCACACCACGCAGGATCAGTGACTTAGCGCAGCCAGAACCACCCGGCAAAACCGGCGCGGTTCTGGCAGTTTTGTCGCCAGCCCTTTTTGCCGCGAAAACGACCGTTTTGGCCGGTCCACCCTGCCCAACGCAGAATCAACCGCTTATGTTGGACAGAAACCCCTAGCAAAACCTTTGCAGTTTTGGCAGGTTTTTGTCACAGTGCAGCATGATTATTGGATACACCCGCGTCAGCACCGACGACCAGAACCTCGATGCTCAAACCGACGCCCTGACAGCGGCTGGAGCTGGCAAGCTGTTCGCTGACAAGATCAGCGGATCGAAGCGGGTGCGGCCCGAGCTTGACAAGATGCTCGATCAGCTCCGTGAGGGGGATGTAGTGACGGTCACGAAGTACGATCGCCTTGCTCGATCCCTGAAGGACCTTCTGGAGATCGTGGAAGAGATTCGCTCGCGCGGCGCTGGATTCCGTTCCTTAGCCGAGGATATCGACACAACCACACCGGCCAGACGTCTTACCTTTCATGTCTTTGCGTCCATCGCGCAGTTCGAGCGGGAGAGGATTTCTGAGAGGACAAAGGAAGGCTTGGCGGCGGCCCGCAAGCGGGGTCGGTTTGGCGGCAGGCCTCCTGCCCTGTCCGCCGAACAAAAGGTGGAGGTGTGCCGTATGAGAGATCAAGAACACCGGGCTGTCGCGTAGATCGCGCGGCTATTCAAGGTCAGTGATCGAACTGTTCGTCGTGCTTAGACAGTGAAGCAGGGAAGTTCACCCATGAGGAGAATGTGACCGCTCCTGAATCTATCTATTAAAGAGATCTCCTTGCGCACTTGTTCTCTCTATAACCCCGTAGTGCCTATTAATTTGTTGATGAAATTCCCTTTGCCCTCCGTAGCTTGGATGTCGAACTGAGCAGCATTCGACATCAATGCCTTGTACAGCGTGGGTCGCGTCATTGCCGATCGTTACCACCCGGTTAAGCGGTAGCAACGTCAAAACCGTTTTTAGGAACTGTATACCCGCATCACGCTCGCGACGCGTGTGCATTCTGTTGGTTTGCGGTTCATCCGCCTCGTGTGGATGAAAGGGGAAGACATTCCAAAAGAATATTTTTCGTGACACCCGCGCACGGGCGAGGTGTATTTCGGTCGCGGTGCGCTCACGCATAGCCGGGCCGACCGTCGCCTTTGTAAGCCCTGAAACCTCGATAGGGGACTGTTGCATTATTTTCACCGGTGCACATTGGTCCGGCAGGACGCTGGGGTCATGCGGCGGCTTCGAACAGCTCGCGGATGAACTTGATCTCGCCTCGGACGCCAGGTTCTTTGTGAT
>JBDWGM010000100.1:0-13143 GCA_039975755.1 Paracoccaceae bacterium
GGACTTCTCATAGGTCGCAGGATCAAAAGTGGTCGCGCCCTGCGTGACACTTTCGATCGCAATGACCGACGCATGCTGGAGTTCGTCCATCCCATTGGGAACAGATCCACGCACCACGTTCTCGGTTACTCGTTTTGTAACGACAGCAGAAATGACCGCTTCAATTGGGGGCCTGGTGACGGTTACAACAGCAGACCCACCATCACTTGAATATGTGTGCACTTCCGCAGAAACAAGCTCAAGTTCAGGGTTCTGAGACTGGCGAAAAATGAAGGCCGTTTCACGCGTCTTACGGAAGCCGAGCACATTGGCCGAGCCAGCTGCAATGGAATAGACTTGATTGCCATCGCCATCCTCGCCAAGCGCTGAGACTTGGCTTCCGGCGACAATATAGTTGCCACGAGACCGATCATAGAGCGACAGTGTTTCAAGGATGCCTTCAAGCGCTGGTGGCGGGGTCTGGTCGACAACGGTTCCGTTGCTCACCTGGTAAACCTGGCTGAATTCGCCACTGCCACCATCATTCAGGATAGCCCAGGCGAGTTTTTCCTCTGTTCGTACTGCCCCCGGCTCTAACTCCGACGCCGCCCCAGCGTGCAGACCGAGCAAAGTCTCATCCGCATCTGAATCGATGTAATCGATCACCTTGCGCACACCGACAATTACGTCGCCCGCGATCGACACCAGATCGAATTGAGCCGGCTCAACGGCAAGAACATTCCCACCAACATAGATCTGCCCAGATGCCAAAATGAGACTTGCCGTCGTAGGCACGACCTCTGGACTATCGGCATCAATGTCGAGCGCAACGGTGATTTCCGCGCCTGAAATCCGGTTTCCGTTTGCCGCGACCATGTTGCCGAGGGCAGCCGTTTTGCGCCCAAACAGACCCTGCAATTCATTGAGATCAGCCCCTTGAAGGAAACGGCCCTCGGCAAACAACATGCCAGTGCGGTTCTCAGGAGCGCTTGGCGTCCGATCATAGATCGCAGGCAGGCCGGATATGTGCTCAAAGGCCATTCTAGAACCTCATTAGAAACTGGACGTGCTCGCGGATTGTCTCGCCGAACACAATTGAAATTGGATAGCTGGCGACTTCTGTGCCGCCGGAGAGGCCGGCCGGGTCTAACCAAAGCGCCCCTGGCCGAGATGGGTCTGCAACATCAGCCCCGAAAACAGCTGAGACACTTGCCGCCTCTTGGCTGAAACCGTCGCCCCAATCAGTGCGAGCAAAGACATGAACCCCAATCGGACTGGTCAGACTTGGCGTGTAAAAATCAGAGCCAAATGCATAGCCATTCAGTCCAACCGCCACACTCCGGCAAGCTGCGAGGCGGTAGCCGATGGTTGCACCCTCACCATCGGCAAAACGGAGCCAGCACGTCATTGCAGCAAGCGCAGCCCCGAAGGAAACCCGCCGCGCCAATTCAACATCTTCGCTCCACTTGAGGTCAGCCGTGTTCCATGGAAAATCCATGTCCACCCATTGCTCGCTCGGAACGTCAGGTATCCAGATACCCAGTGCGGTTAAGTCTGCCTCGGTTAGCGTGTGCTCAACCTGATGGCTTCGTCCAAACGACCATTTGGGCGCACCGTGCTTGAGATGCACCCCGCTATCATCACCCACAATGCAGTCGCCAAGGCGCGTGTAACCAGTCTCGGCTGCAGGAAAATCATAACCGTGAACCCCGCGCCGAAAGGTGGAACGCACTGGAACACTTAGATCAACCAGACCGGAAATCCGATCGAGATCAGCTGGAACATCACGCACACGATCCAGAAGGATCTGGAATTCTGCCCAAGCCAGACGCCGCGCCGGCGGATCGACCAGGAGACCTGAATAGCCCGCCATAGCGAGGCCCTGATCCACCGCATCATGCGTGCCCCGGGCGCGGGACCATGGCAGGCCCTGGTTCAAAATATCGGACAGATTGTCCAAGTACGGCAGCAGGATATCCAAGCCGTATTCATGAACAAGAAACGGCAGCAGATCCGGCGGCCTGAGGGAGTGCTTCCAGCCCGAGATCACCGCAATCCCGGGCGTCACCCGGCTGGTCGGATCACATGCTGCCTCGACCGCCGTTTCCAATGAAGTGGCATTGGTCGGCAAAAGCTGATCGGTCATCGGCCGCGTCCGCCGTCCTGGATTGTCACGTTGCCGATCGCGATGGCCTCATTTGAACCAGCGACTTCATCCGCTACGGGAAAAACAACAGTCACGTTGGTGACACCCGACACCATGGCCGTTTTCGAAAGCCAGGCGCGCGTCAGGTCGAGCCCGAGCAGGTTTTCCTGTTCCCGTGCTGCAACGATATGGTCTGCGAGTTCGCCCAGCAGGTTCGATGACGCTGTCGGCGAGATCCGGATGTCAAGCGTAACGTCGACGGTCCTTCGCACCGCTGACGTTACTTCATAGCGGTCGGACACCAACCGCACGGAGGACGCCTCAAGGGCTTCAGTGACAGTCGCCAGCAGGGCCGCATCCGCTGCCCCGCCAATGTCAGTAGACAACACACCAACATTGATCGTTGGATCTCTGCCCTCTGTCCAAATGGCGACATCACGAACTGCTAGAGACGCGCCAAGGCAAATGCCGCGAAAGCGGTCTTCAGTTCCGCCAGGCGAGCGTCCGACAATTGCAAGCTGGATCCGTTCCTGAAACCTCGTGTCGTCTTCGCCAAGAATCCTATTCAAGCCATAAAAACTGCCCAGATGATCCAGGCCATTACCTGATGCAAAGGCAAGGATCTGGTCTTGCGCAACAACGTTGATGCGATTGCGTAGCAGCAATTCGCGATAGGCTGCAGTTTCCAGAAGGATCACCGCAGGGTCTGTCTCTAGACCATCAACATCCCAATCAATATCAAGTGCTTGTAGCCTCATCTTTAGATCCAGCTTTAGATCAGACACAATGGTCTCGTAATCCAGAGTTTCGATTACCTCCGGATTCGGTAACTGACTGAGATCGATCACAGACATCTCCTAGAGAACCGCAGCACCGCCGGTTGTGAAGTTGTAGGAAAACGACAGAACCCGCTCGACCGTCAGGTCACCGAGATGCCCCTTCGGCCGATAGTCCGCCTCAAACACGAAACCGGCCTTCCCGGCCCGCACCTCATCAATTGTCCCGCTGAGAGAAATGCGGCGCACATTCAGGCGCGGCTCCCACAAGTCAATCGCCACACCCACCAACTGAACAAACGCTGTCAGCAACGCCGGCGTGATCGCACGGCCCAACAGCTCCACGGTGCCTCCACCGAACTCACGGCGCATGACTCTTGAGGCAATTCGGGTCGAGAGGATCACTTCCACGCTTTGAAGCGTTGAACTCAGATTATCTATGACCTTGAACGTGGTTCGGTCGATGCCGGCCAAGCCTCAAATCTCCGGCTCTTCGCCGTCAGGCTCGGGGTTCTTTGGCGCGCGCTTGCGCTCCAAAGGCCGAATTCGGCCAAGGCCTAGATCAAACATGGCCTCGCCATTGGTTAGCTTGACCCGCCGATTTGCCGGGACTGGCATACCGTTGACAACATCAAAGCCCGGCTCGACCAAATAGGTTTTCTTATCCATGGGAAGCTCCCTAGTGCGGTTCTTTGGTATCGGCAGCGCCTGGGACAACACCGCTATGGACATGGGTGTCACCGACATTCGTGCCGTTGTGCAGGAGATGTCCGGCCTCAAAGTCGACATCGCCGACCAAACGGACATTGCCCCTCACCTCGAAGTCGCCTTCAAGCGTGACTTTCCCGTCTTTCATGGTGAGCGTGATGCCGAAGGCCTTCAAAATATTGGCGGCGAGATCTTGGCTTGGCGGCTGCGCCTGCCCTGAAAACCCGGCCCGGAACATCACGCCCTGACGCTGATCGCCATGGGGATGCATAACCCCGACCACCTGCCCTTTGGTCAGGGGAACCCATGACCTGGTCTGCCCACCCGATTCTGGATGCGGATACCAAGGTGACAAGACCGGACCGTCGTCGCCTTCGGCCAACTTGATCCGGTATCCTTTTTGAGGATCGACGTCAGCGATCGGTCCAACGCGCAGCGCGTTTCCCATCGACGTCTTCAGCATTTCAAAATCGAGCTTCATGCCCACGATAATCTCGTGCATCAGTCGACAACCTCTAAGCCATGCCCCTCAACCGCAATCGCGAAGGTGTCAGCGGACATTTCGCCTGCCCCTTCGATAATCGGCCCTATGCCAAGCGCGCTAAGTTCACTCCTGGCCAGCCCGAGGCGCTCCTGAGTTGAAGTCCAATCGTCTGTGCCGGGATGAACCTCTGCGCGGATCAGACCGGCAAGCCGCTGATCATCATTTGTCCCAGCTTCCAGCATCGCCAGAAACCGGCCAAAGGGCGTCTTTGGCTGTATCTGCTCTTCGGACGCTGGATCGCTCAACAGCTCGAAAGTGAGCGCAATCTGGCGCGCGGCAATGCGTTGATGGCTATCGTTCCCAGCCGCCCGCTGCCGGTCTATTTTTAGCAAGCTGCCGGACAGGCCACGGAATATGTCCGCAGCTTCATTGGCTGGGTCCATCAACGCGCTCATCACCTGACGATCGACAAGATCAAGATAGATTTCCGAGGAACCGTCGGTGAAGGGTATCCCGGAAACTGCAGACTGCATTTTGCGCCCCGGGTGATCTGGATCATCTTCCTCAATCACCATGGCGCTGGTGATGCCTATTTCAAATCGGAACACGACCTTGCCGTTTTCCAGAAATCGGCGATTTCCATCCTGACCGGGCGAAGCGTCAGCCTCATCGGTATAGACAGCTATGAACCGGCTGCTTTTGGACACCGCAAGTTGCCCGCGTTCGTCCAGGCTTAAAGCCCCGATCTCACTGTCCAGAACATTCTCATCGACAAGTGTGCGCCCCTGGAGCGCTCGAACCGCCATCAAGCGGGCAGCCATCATGCAAAGGCTCATTTGTCTCCAAGCTCCACAATCAACCTCAAGTGGGATCGTGTATCGACAGAGAGAACTTCGAAGGCCGGTGCGCCGTCCCGGTCCAGCGCAACGACCTCTTCCCCCCCAAGAAGCAAGAGAGCGGGATAGACCGCCCGATCGATCTTCATCCGCGCACCGCCCGCCCGAATGTCTGTCTTCCAGTCCCGCCCTTTGCCTCCGGACAGATTGCCGGTCTGTTCGTCATGGGTCCGCAAAGGCGCGTGGATCTCGATGGTTGGACGGTCAGGGTCTTCCCTACCATCCTTCCAGAACCGCACCGCGAGCCGTTCAGAAAACACATTGTCGACTGCAGAAGTCAGGCGAGACCGGAGGGCTGTGTTGATGATAGGCACAGCGCTTAAATCAAGGCCTTTTCAGCGTCTGAAAGCGCAGCGACGGCTTCGTCCAGGATCGTTTGTGCAGCAGCCTTGGCCTCGTCCGTCTCAGCATTGGCAAGCGCGCCTTCCGCTTCAGTAACGGCGGACTTCACGGCATCGAGCCCCTTCTCGGTGTCCGATGCACCCTGAGCCCCTGAAGCGTTGGCTGACTTGGTTGAGACCTCAGCCTTTCCAGAGGTTGCATCCTTGGCTGCAGCCTTCTTTTTGGTCGGCACATAGGCGAATTTGTCAGCCACAAGATGCTTGCCGTAGACCTCAGGAACCTTGACCGGCTCGTGAGGGGGCACAGACTTATCCTTGCCTCCTGGGGCATGTCTTGCCGGAATAATACCACCGCGGATAAACGCAATTGTCATTATCTTGTTAGCCATGGGAATCTCCTTTCAGGGTCGAAACGCCCGCTCACGGCGCTTTGAGCCGGAAAGGCAAAAGCCCGGAGCTGAGCCCGGGCCTTTGCATGGTCAATCTGGAAGAAATATTTAAGTGAGCGTCAGTCGACGCAAGGCGCCTGGCTGTGTGCAAAGCGAGATCGGATTCGATTGCAATTCGATATCAACGCCCTTGCCGTTCGTCTTCACGATTTGCTTCATATAGCGAGGCAGACCCGGCGTGTTGACCGTTTCGATATAATCAGCCGGCGCGAAGCGAGTGATAAAGAGACCAGGAACGCCATAGGGCGTCACTCGCCCTTCGTCATCTGCGATATAGGCGCTGCCGAGATCCTGCGTTGCCTTCCGCCCGGTTTTGTAGCGCTCAAAAGTGAACTTCCCGATCTCGAATTTGTCCGGGATAGGCCCTCGCAAAGTGGCCGCGCCATTTGTTGCAATATAGGTCTCGCGAATGCGCGGATGGTTCCACATCGCGAGATGAAACTCCCGGCCGCACCAGACGTGAAAGCCATCATAGAAACTGTCGAGAGTGTCTTCGATCGACCACGCAACGTCCTTTTCCAGAATCTCATCGACCTTCGTGCCATCGACATCAAGCTCAAGAGATATCGGATCCGGCACAGCAAGGCCGAACCGAGAATAAAGATCATGCAACACTTTGCCGGACTTTGATGTCACGATCCCTTTGACGGCCCCGACCCGCTGGTGCTCCAGCGTCATATCGAGGTCTCGCAAGTGCCGATCCGCTTTTTTCATCACACGGTCCTGGACTTGCTCAACCTCGCCTTCGGTCCCGAACGCACGAACGTTTTGCACTTCGTCCGCCATAACGGCATCGTCGCGTTCATAGTGATCCACGTTGAAAGGGACCATGTTGCGTTTTTCATCGCCAGTGGTTTCGCCAGGACCGCCTCGAGCACTCGGCTCGACAAGACCCAGCTTTCCATCGAGTTCTTCAATCGAGACGATCGTTGTCGTGACACTGTCCTCATCAAATAGACCCGAAGCGCCAATTTGCCCGGGCCGGAATGGCTCATTGTTGACCGCAGCGGTCAGTGACTGCACGGAGAATGCATCACCGTCGAAGATATTCAGATCAGCCATGTGACGGGCTCCTTAGCGGGACTTGATGCCGGCAGCGCGCAGCTGCGACTGTTTAGTGCTCTGCTTTGCTGCATCATCGACCGACGCGTGGTAGATCAGCATCGGGCTTTTCACTTCAGCATCGCTGGACAAGATAACGGCGTCAGCATCGGTTGATGTCGCATCGACCCCATAGGCCAGCACGGCAGTGGCGATTTCCGCCCCTTCTTTGCCGGCAACTTCAGCATCCGGCGAAGAGGCATATTTGTCAGAGGCGGTCACCTGGCCGAGAACAGTACCGGCTTCTAGCTTGCCCTCGCCGGAGGCGATCGTGACGGCATCACGCGAGCGACTGCCACCTGCCTCCGACAAAATGAAAGCAAGGTTGCGGGCTCCTTCGGTTTTCATTTCCATGTTTTAAGCTCCCTTCAAGGTGGCTCGTCGCGCTGCAAAGATTTCGCGGCTGTTGAGACTTGCCGAGGGTGTTTTGGGCATTCCGCCAGGCTGCGCCTGACCAGATGCCCGCAACCGATCGGCCTCGTATTTGGCAGGGTCCGTTGCATCATCAACGGTTGCAGTCGGCTCCGCGCTTTTGGGGGCCGCTGCCAGCATCACCTTGGCTGCCTCAACATCCATTTCGGTGTCGAACGCAATATGTTGAGCCAGGGCTTCGCGGCCACTGGCCTCTTCAAGACCGGTGATCTCTTTGATCCGGGCCTTGGTTTCAGTCGCAGCTTCCGCTTTCACGGCAGCTGTATCGGCGGGCTTATCGTCCGCCTTCGGCTTATCAGCCATTGGTGTCTCCTGTTGGCTGGTGGGTGCGGCGGACGCCGCGGATCTCGTGATCGCGGCATCGAGCGACCAATTCTTTTCTGCGGCCAGGGCCACGAGGTGGTCTGGGGCCTTCGAATAGATCCGGTAATCGAACGCAGAAACAGTCTCGGCCTTTGCCCCTTCGGCCCGGCTTGCATAGCCAGCTGCGACCGCCTCCTCGGCGGTGAACCAGGTCTCGTCCTTCATGACCTGCCGAACTTTGTCAGCGTCATTGCCGCTTCTAGCGCCGTAGACCGACGCCATTTGCGACCCGAGCTTGTCGAGTGCTGCCATTGCTTTTTGATGCTGCTCTGCCGTCCCGAACGTGTATCCAGACGGGTCATGGATCATCATTTCAGAGCCTGCGCGCATGATGATCTTGTCGCCAGCCATCGCAATTGTCGAAGCAGCAGACGCCGCGATCGCATCGACATGGATCGTGACATTGCCCTTATGGACATGCAGAGCGTTGTAGATCGCCAAACCCTCGAAGGCATAGCCACCACCGGAGTTGAGCCGAACGTCCAGATCGTTGTCCGTTCCGTGCTCGGCAAGCGCCTCCAAAACCTCTGTAGAGGTAAAGCCCTCACGCCAATAGTTATCGCCAACGAACCCGTAGAGCACGAGTTCGCCGTTCATGTAGACCGGCATGTTGGTATCTCCTGTTAGCCCCAGCGGGCACACCTGGCACGGCCACGCGACGTTTTGCCCGAGGCTCTTGCGCAAGCGGTTTCGTATTCGGCGATCAGCGCATTCAGCGCCGTCAAATTGGCTTTGGTGAACGTCACTTCTTCCCCGTCCAATCGAACGGTTTGAGCAATGCCGCCGGTCACGACCGACAGCTTGACTTTCCGAAGTGCTGTCACGACGTCGCAGGGTTTATTGAGATCGACAGTGTCTTTGCCGATCTGCACCATTGAGGAAACGCTCATGAAGCTGCCTCCTCTTTCTTCTTTTCCTGCGGTTCTTCCTCAAAAGGCTGACCGTTCATTTGCCTTGGCTCATAGGGCGATGGCATCCCGGCATCGAGATAACGATTGTGCTCATCCCGGCGTTGCTCGAAGAGTTCATCGGTATCGAGGCCCAGCTCAGCCGCTTCGATCTCGATCGATGACGTCCCGTTGCCAAGCCGCTCTGTTGATGCACGCGCGCTTTTGTTGTCATCGGCGGTCGGCTTCGGCGGCCCCTGCCACTGTGCCCAGCTAACCCGCTCCCGATTAGCCTCATAGGCGCGGCGGCCACCCTTGAACGGGATCCGGCCTGTCCCGATTTCCTCATCCAGCCAGCTCTCATAAACAGCCTGACAGACGGGTGCAGCGATCCGTTGCCGACGCCGTCCGACGACAGGCCAGATCGACGACGTTTCCATCCGCACAGATGAATAGGTCGCGTTCGTATGGTCCATTGTCAGGCCGCCGTAGGTAATGCCGATCGCGCGGGCCATATCCCGCGACAGCGCGTTTGAAAACGGCAGGTATTGGCCGCCCGGTGTTCCAGCTGTCGTGACCTCAAAGCGCTCACCAGGTGCCAAATGGGAAATCTGCGGATCTCCGCTCAGGCTGATTTGGCCCTCCGCTGCTTTCTCAAGCGAAGATTGCAAGAACGCGGTGTATTCCTCCGCATACTCACTGGCTCCCTCTACCCCTGTATCCTTCAGCGTCTCCAGTGCCTCGAAAGCTTCCATAGTCGGCTTTTCACTGGTCAAAGTGGCTGCGAAAATCGTTTGCAGGATCGCCGTCTGCAGTGTCGCATCGTCCAGCATTTCATGCTGAATGTGCTTTCGGAACGCAGACGCCATCACCGATATGCCCCGTACATCCGTCGCATCCATCGGGTCAAACACATGCAGAACGTGTTTCCGACCACTGGCATCACGCGCCGGGTAGGATTTACGGCTTACGAAGCCGGCATTGCGTTCTTCGAATAGATAGCCTGCAGGCCGCCCATTTTCGTCGTGATAAACCCCTTGAAAGAGGCCTTCCATTTCACTTGTATCTTGAACAAGCCGGGAGGGCGGCGTCAGGCAAAGTTTCGTTCCCGTCCGGATCCCATACCGCTGACGCTTGGCCTGGTCCATGTAGTCCAAAATTCCGGTGACCTCGCCATAAGCCATGTGCCAGCGCAGCGAGATATCGACCAGCTGCGGCAGAGTGAACTTACCTCTAAAGTCACACTCTGCTTCATTCCAGGACCAGAGCTTCCAACGCCGCTTCACCAGCCGGCACCAGTCCGCGCGTTCCTTGTCGTCATATCCAAGGCCAGACAGGTCAGGCTTTGGATTAAGCTGAAGCTCGCTCCCGACGGTATCAGCAAGTACCTGATCGGCTGCGCCCTTCAGACGCCCTGAATTCTTGATCAGGTCGAGAGCAAGACCCGCTGTCCGCATCCAGGCCTGACGGATATCGTCCCGGCTCTCGGTCAGCGGTGCCGGACGTGTCGACAAGACATTTGACCGCGTATCCCGCAAATAGCGTGCGGTCGGGCGGAACTCTCGAGACGCCCTCATGGGATTGCCATGGCGATCAAGAACTTTCATTTCCGTCGTCGCCATTTGTTCCGCCGTTCCTCATTTTTCGACACGGTCACCTTCGAGCTTTCAGGTTCGCTCGGAGCACTTGCCGGCTGATTGAACAGGTCCTCAAGATCACCCTGCGCGTCAGTCGGATAGGATTCCCGCTCGGCCTCGTACCGATCCCAAAGCGCCTCCGGCATGTCCCGAATGCCGAACCGAATGGCAGCGGCCTCCGCCTGGTTCATGGTGTCCAGAACTTCGTTTGCTTGGGTCGGGTCTTTTTTCCAGCGATAGACATCAAAGCCCTGCTTGTTCTTTTCGGCGACCCGCCGCTCGGCTGTTAATTGCCGGTAGAACTCATCATCCAGCCCCGATGGAAACGCGACATAGCCAGCCGCAAGCGGGTCTTCTTTCTTGCAGTTGCGATAAAGCGCCATCTTCATGACCGACGCATTGAAGGAATAGAACCGCTTCGAGTATTTCAGCAGCTTCCCGGTTTTCCGGTGCCGCTCTTTCTTCACTGGCTGCAAGAGAGGCGCGGCATCTTGGTTGTTGCCGCGAACCATCATGACAAGGTTCGCCGGATGCTTTTTGACCCAAGCCCAGACGTCTTCGGTATAGGCGTTTCCATCGATCCCGACCCGGTCAGCCGAGATCCGGCGGCCATATGAATTTGGCCAGCTTTGCTTGATCAACGCGCTCAGCTTTTCCTGGCATGTCTGATCAGAGATATGCCCTGCAAACACCCCGTAATCGACGGTAAAGCGGTTCTTGTTTCTTCCCCAACCGACGACATGCCATTCGACACGGTCATCCTGACAATCAATACCGATCGATACGATTATAACGCCAGGTGGGATGCGTCCGCGTTGATAGTCTGACTCTGCTCCACGATCTCGCAGGGTTTCCCAAGGCGGGGCCTCGCCCTGTGCCTGATAGGCTTCGCCAATAACGTCGTTCAGAAACGTTTGTTCGCTGGCTGGATCCCCTTTGGCCTTCAGCCATGACCGGGCAATACGTTCCCAGCTTTGCAACACGGAAACTGCTGACCAAAGATGAAACGATCGGTGCTGTCGGTTTGCCCGTGGATTGTGAGCGCGCCATTCATGACGCGGTTTCATGTTCGCCAGGTGATGCTGCTCAATGGAGCAACCACACTCAACGCAGGAAAAATGAGCGTCCTCCGGTTTGGCCTCGTCCAGGTTGGCCAGCATGTTTTCCCAGGCAAGCACCTGCATGTGATCGCAATGAGGACACGGCAGGTAGAAGAACTCCTGGCTGCCTTCCTCAAAGTTCTTGCTGATCTTGCATCCCGGCATGATCAGCGGCGTCGAGATTTTCAGGATCTTGGCAAACTCATGTGCCTGGCTTCGGCTGTCTGCCTGCGCCTCAGGATCCCCCGCCGAGTTTTTTTCCCATTTGGACAGATCATCCTGGACCTGCCTTTTCATAGTGACCTGAGACAAAGACGCCGGCGAATTTGCTCCCGTGATCTGAATGGCACCGCGATCATCTATCCGCTCTTTGTAGAGAAGGGAGTCGTGACCATCGCGCGCCTTTTGCGGGAACAATCTATTGAGCGTCGTTGTGCCTTTCAGCATCGGCGCAAGTTTCATCTTGGACCAGCGCTGCGCATTCGATTCAGTCGGGTGGACATACAGAAGGTCACCCGGATCCATATCGATAGAACCGCCGGTAAAGATATTCGCGACCACCGTGCCGCCGATTTGCGCGCTCTTCTTGAGCGTCACGATACGGCAGGGATCCTCTGGCGAAAGAGCCCGAAGGATCTCATCAAAGTACGGAAACAAGTCTCGGTTATAGGGCCCGGGATAAGGACTTTCCCGCTCCGAAAACGAGATGTTCCCTTCTGCCCAGCTCAAATAGTCGACCGGCGGCGGTGGTGACCAGGCTTCAGCCATGACTTCAAACGCGACACGTTCGGCATCGGCGGTTTGAATCATCATGTGCGACATGGTTTAGGCGTCTACCTCAATGATCGTTTCAACTGTGTCCGGACGATCGCTTGCCCGCTTGCGTGCCTGCTCAGCATGCTTAGACCGAGCTTTCCGGAATTCACTCTTGAGCAAATGCAGAACGTCCCGGTGCGGTATCTTGAACTTCGCAGATAGCGCCGCCGCAAAATCGGCCAACGATCCTTCGAAGCCTTGCAGCATTCCAGCCGTGATCGCTGTCATTTGATTGCGTGCATCGGATGTGAGCATGAAGCGCCCTTTGGCTGCTTCCTCTTCCGACGCGGCCTTTCGATTCTGAAACTGAAGCGACCGCAGCCGCTCCTGTTTGATTTGCGCCTCCGGCGAATTCGCATCTGGCAATGCCGATTGCTGCGCATGCCGCGCCGTTTCAGGCTGACTTTCCTGCGCTGCAGATGGTTTTGCCGGGAGATCCAGTTGGGTCTCCAGGCCATTGCCTATCCGCTGGCTGATATCGAGAACATGGTTCAGATCCCGGCAGGCCACCTCTAGTCGGATCTTCGCAGCGCGACCCGTGCCGACCATCGCTGCAGGGCTTATCTTGTTCTCGCTGATGTATTGCGAGACCCGAGCAGCGGACACGTTGATCCTGCGGGCAAACTCGCTCTTTGAGACAACAGTCTCTTCCGCAAGATCCGCATCCACCGTTTTAAGTGTCCTTTTAAGTCGGCTTTTAAGCTTTTAAGGCTTTCAAATTCCGCTCAGACTGGCGAAATCCCGGGAGCTTTCCGCCCGCGGGCGGGCTAAGGCTTTATACGGTCCCTAAAGATCCGGGCTCAGCTGAAGGCCCGTCCGGTCAGGCGTTTGAGTTCGTGCTGCATGCGCACCGGCAGCACCTTGCCGACGGTCTGCCGCCATGCCTTGCCGCTTTCGTCCTTGACCATTTCGTAAGGGATGATGACGCCCGACCTTTGCTTCTTGATCGACATCCGGTCCGCGTCGGTTCGCTTAAAGACGTGACCATTCATGCGAAGGTCGACACGGCCTGGAAAACGGCCGCCCTT
>JBDWGM010000101.1:0-44134 GCA_039975755.1 Paracoccaceae bacterium
AACAAGACGGAAAGCTGAGATGGCAATCTTCGAATACATCAATGGCTTCTACAACCCGCGCCGCCGTCATTCAGCACTGGGGGGCAAAAGCCCTGTCGCCTTCGAACGAAAGGTGGCTTAAACGAGCACTTGGGGCGGCACGAAAGCGTGACAGGTCCAAAACCCAGCGACAGATCACCGGATTTGATCGCATTCTTGGAACGGGGCAAGCAAGGTAGGGAGCGTGATTTCACGCACAACGCCCTCGCGACACATCCGAAAAATGGAACCAAAACCGCACCGTATCAACGTTTAAACGGCCCTCAATATGGGCTGGGTCTTTGAAAGCTAGCTTTCCAGCCTCCAAGGATGCCTTTAGTCGATCTTCCAGCCTTTCCGCCCGAATTTAGGCCCCGCGAAAGACATCTATTGCGCCTCAAGGACGACTTTCAGGACAGCTTCCGCATCCTATCAAGGCACCATGCGGGAAAGGCCGTCACGCGTGCATGGAATAAAACCGCATGGGCGGCGCAATCTCAAGATCTCATAAGGTAATAGGCCGAGCATTGATCTTGGGATTTGCGGATGGAAAATGGTGGATCGCGTCATCGAGCAAGAGCTCTGGGTGATGCGGGGTAAAGCCCTGCGACAGATTGTAGGATGCGACAACATTCTGAGGGTTGGGAATGTCGATACCAGCGTTGGGATAGCAATGAAAAATAAATCTCACAGAAAATGATTTTGTACTCTTGCAGTCGCCGACGACTCGGACTACTCACGCCAAACGAATTGGCGCGGGGTGGAGCAGCCCGGTAGCTCGTCAGGCTCATAACCTGAAGGTCGTAGGTTCAAATCCTACCCCCGCAACCAACGTAACTTCCGAAGCGTCCCTAGGGACGCTTTTGTTGTTTTTGGACCCAACATCACACTATTTTCTGCGCAATTGCCAGGTCCATCAGTTGGGTTCGGCTTGATCTTGTGTGGTCATTCTTAGGGTGTCTGCGCGTGATCCATGAATATCAGATAGGCAAGGGGAGCGTGAAACGAAAAGCCCGCCAAAGTCGCTGATATCGCTTTGAACGGCGCTAAGCTTCGCCAAGCTCTTCCGGCCTGCTACTTTGGGTGGGGCTTGTGGGCGTGGCTTAGGACGCTCTAGCGTGCCTGAAAACCAGGGCACTTTTTGAAGAATTCAATTGATTTAATAAAATGGGCGCGGGTCGCAAATTATGCGACGGTTAAAGTCAGAATACTGAACTTTCGCAAAGAGGGCGCTCGGACAGCAAATCAAAAGCATTGACCGTCTGAGCGTTCGTCAAACGGAATGACATGCACCCGTGCAAGCGTCACGAAAATGATGACGACGAAAGACATCACATTCAGAACTTCAGATTATAGGTCGTGACAGGCTGAAATCAGCCGCCCCATGAGCGAACAACGCCGCAATCCATGTGAACAAAGTTGGATCCGGAATAGCTGCCGACTCCGCCGCCGCGGCAAGCCCTGGCTGCACGTGCCATTTGGCTGACGCTTTTCCCGGTCAAACGCAGATCGGCCGCCTGTCCTTGCATGTGCAAAGAATTTTTGGCCACACCGCGCGATCGTGATCGCAACATCGCGTTGGTTTTTGGAGAGCGGTACCCTGACAACAACATGTACGGTTCGTTTGCATCCAAAAGATTATGAGATGCAGCCATGATGTCGACTGTACGCAGGTCAATATTGATTGACTGATCTGTACGCCAGTCACGCATGAAGTGATTGATCTCTTTGACTGATTCCTTGAGGTAGTCGCCCTCAATCCAATAAATCACGTCGATCCGTTCGCCTGTACGACCGGAAAACATGCGCAGTCTTCGAATGTCACCTGCACCACGCAAAAAGCCAGCGGCCTTAGAAAAAGTGGGCGCTGCTGTGATTGTTGTTGCTGCAAAAGCGCCAAGTAAAGCGCGCCGGGTCAAGCCCGTAGAGCTGGATTCTGTCATTTCAATGCGCCGTCCCGTACGCCTGCCGGGTCGTGATGTTACACGACCGATTTCATCTAATCCCCAGATGCAACAGTTTTATTACATAGCCCGATTCGTTAACCAAGCGATTAATGCGGCGGGCTTTATGCAGGTCTAAATTTGGGCAATTTCTTGCGCATTCCCGTAGGGCAGGTCCAAAAATAGGGCAACCGATGCAAGGACGCATCATGTGCCTTTTCAGGTGGGTGATATCACAGTTGTGAATAGACTCTTCATATGTGTAAGGGACTATGCTGTTAAAACTGACCTAAATTTTTGATTTGTTGGGGTGTTCGGATGACCACAATTGCACGACCTGTATCCTTTTTTTTCGCCGCGATGGCGCTTGTTTTTGTATGGGCGACCAATCCGGTTTCCGCGCAAGGCTCTATACCTGCTTTTGCACAAGCTGTCGCCGAAGCCGCATCGCGAGACAAGGATGTCGCCGCGTTCTATAAGGCAAACGGGTATAAAAGCCTGTGGACAGGTCGATCAAATCGCGAGCGCCAACGCCGCGCTGCATTGCTAGATGTCTTGGCCGCGTCCGGAACACATGGATTGCCAGCCAGCAGCTATGACCCAGCTGGATTAAAACAGCGGATGAAAACGGCGAAAACGCCGCGTGAGCTAGGTCAGCTCGAAGTGGATTTAAGCCGGGTGTTCCTTGAATATTCAGCAGACGTGCAAACGGGTGCGCTGCAGCCAAGTCGGATTGATTCCGCGATTGTGAGACAGGTGCCGTACCGGGATCGCACATCGTATCTTGTGAATTTCGCCAAATCTTCGCCCAAGGGCTTCTTTCGTGCGTTGCCGCCTAAGACGACGGAATATAACGCGCTTCTAAAGGAAAAGCTGCGGATGGAACGCCTGATGGCCAAAGGTGGCTGGGGGCAGAAGGTTCCTGCGAAATCACTGAAGCCGGGTGAGAGCGGCAACGCGGTTGCGATTATGCGGAACCGTCTTGTTGCGATGGGATATCTCAAGCGCACAAATTCACAGACATATGACGCGAATATCCAAGCTGCTGTACAGCAGTTTCAGGTGTCTCATGGCTTGGCCGCAGATGGCGTTGCTGGCGAAGGGACAATGGGTGAAATCAACGCTCAGGTCGAAGATCGTCTAAAGTCGATTATCGTTGCTCTTGAACGCGAACGTTGGATGAACCGTGAGCGTGGCAAGCGGCACGTGCTGGTCAACATTCCAGATTTCACGGCCAAAATCATCGATAATGGTAAGGTGACATTCCAAACACGGAGTGTGGTTGGCGCGCTGCAAGATGATCGTCCAACGCCGGAATTTTCGGACGTTATGGAATTTATGGTGATCAACCCGTCTTGGTATGTGCCGCGTTCCATCGTGACAAAGGAATATCTGCCCGCTTTGAAAAGGAACCCTTATGCGGTCAAGCATATCGAAATTACGGACCGCCGCGGTCGTAAGGTCAATCGGGGCGCGGTGAACTTTTCTCAATACACGGCAAAAACTTTCCCATTCGCAATGCGCCAGCCTCCTTCACGTGGGAATGCATTGGGATTGGTGAAATTCATGTTCCCCAATGTGCACAATATTTATTTGCATGACACGCCAGCCAAAAACCTGTTCGGCAAAGAAGTGCGTGCATATAGCCATGGATGTGTGCGTTTGGCAGATCCGTTTGATTTTGCCTATGCGCTTTTGGCCAAGCAAGAGAGCAACCCCGAAGCGTATTTCCAATCTATCTTGGGCACAGGAAAAGAACGCCGTGTGGATCTGAAGGATCCGGTTCCTGTACACCTGATCTATCGCACAGCATTCACGACATCTAAGGGCGTCGCAAATTTCCGTCGCGATATTTATGGCCGGGATGCGCGCATTTGGAACGCGTTGTCAAAAGCTGGGGTGGCATTGCGCGCAGTTCAAAGCTAATCCAGCCCTCATAAGAGGACTTTGGGATTACTATGCGTCACAGTTTGGCTGATATTGCATCCGCATTGGGTGCGGATTTCTTTGGGGACGGATCTTTGGTTATCGAAGGTCTGTCCGAGCCTGCAACCGCTGGGCCAAAGGATTTGGCGCTGGCAACCAACGAAAGCTATTCTGACAAGCTGGCAGAAGGGAATGCGAAAGCAGCAGTCCTTTGGCCGGGTGCGGATTGGCAAGCATTGGGTTTGTCAGCTGCGATTGTTCCGGTGCGTCCGCGATTCCTGATGGCTATGCTGACAGAGAAATTGGACCCGGGGCAGGGGTTCGGATCGGGCATTCATCCCAGTGCGATTGTTGATCCGACTGCTGAAATCGGTGCTGATGTCAGTATCGGAGCATTTTCCATCGTTGGATCCGGTGCAAAACTGGGGGCGGGCTGTGTCATTGGCCCGCAGTGTTACGTCGGCGCGGATGTTGTCATCGGACCAAATGCTTATCTTCGGGAACAGGTCAGCATCGGTGCGCGTGTCATCATTGGGGCCAAGTTCATAGCGCAGCCCGGTGCACGGATCGGAAGCGACGGTTTTTCATTTGTCACGCCTGAAAAGTCCAATGTCGAAACCGCTCGGGAAAGTTTAGGCACGACTGTTGAGACGTCAGAACAATCATGGTCTCGGATCCATTCTTTGGGGGCTGTGACGATTGGGGATGACGTCGAAGTTGGTGCTAATAGTTGTGTCGACAGCGGGACAATTCGCCCAACGGAAATCGGCAACGGTACAAAGTTGGATAACCAAGTTCACGTTGGGCATAACGTTGTCATTGGCCGCGACTGTTTGTTGTGCGGGCAGGTCGGGATTGCCGGGTCTGTCAACATCGGGAACAATGTTGTCTTGGGCGGAAAAGTCGGCATCAGCGACAACGTATTCATCGGCGACAACGTTGTTGCTGGCGGTGGATCATCAATATTAAGCAACGTGCCTGCTGGTCGTGCCGTATTGGGATACCCAGCGGTGAAAATGGACAGCCACATCGAGAGTTATAAGGGTTTGCGGCGCCTTCCCCGGTTGATGCGTGACGTGGCGGCCCTAAAGAAAGCTATTTCCAAGTCAGATACAAGCGACTAAATCAGGCGCAAGGAGACACGCCAAGGGGGATGGGACATGGCTGAACAAAGCGTTCAGGATCGAGTTATCGCAATCATTGCGGAACTGGCCGTTTTGGAACCATCCGATGTCACCTTAACGTCCACATTGGAAGACTTGGGTATCGACAGCCTTGGTCTGGTCGAGAGCATTTTTGCCATCGAAGAAGAGTTCGATATATCAATTCCGTTCAACGCCAATGAACCAAATGCTGGTGAGTTTGATATTACCAGTGTGCAAGCCATTGTGGCGGGTATCGAAACACTCGTTTCGGAACAGGTCTGAGGGGCGATGCCTCGTGTTGTCATCACTGGTGCCGGCACAGTCAATGCACTGGGCCATTCGGTTGCTGAAACCAATGAAGCGATGCGCGAAGGGCGTTGCGGCATTGGGCAACTGGATTTCCAGGATGTTGAGCGTCTGACAATTCGGATCGGTGGGCAGGTCCGCGGGTTTCAGGAAGAAGAGCGTTATAATCGCCAACAGTTAGGTCTGTATGATCGATTTACACAGTTTACATTGGCCGCCGCAAAAGAAGCAATTGAGCAATCTGGGCTGACATTCTCGGGCGAATTGGCTGCCCGATCTGGGGTCATATTGGGCACAGCTGGTGGTGGTGTGAACACGTGGGATCAGAATTATCGCCTTGTCTATGAAGAAGGCAAAAATCGAGTTCATCCTTTTGTGGTGCCAAAGTTGATGAACAACGCAGCAGCAAGTCATGTTTCGATGGAATGGAACCTGAAAGGACCTTCCTTTACGGTTGCCACAGCCTGTGCATCGTCAAATCACGCGATGGCACAGGCCTTTCAGATGGTGCGTTCTGGAATGGCGCCGACCATGGTGACGGGTGGTTCTGAATCTATGTTGTGTTTTGGGGGTGTGAAAGCATGGGAAAGCCTGCGCGTTATGTCAAAAGATGCGTGCCGTCCCTTTAGCGCCAATCGAAACGGAATGGTGCAGGGCGAGGGGGCAGGCGTGTTTGTCTTTGAAGAGATGGAGCACGCCAAGAAACGTGGCGCTGATATCCTGGCTGAAGTCGTCGGTTTTGGTATGACGTCGGATGCAGGCGATATCGTTATGCCGTCCAAAAGCGGAGCAGCCCGCGCAATGTCAGGTGCTTTGGCGGATGCCAAAATTGATCCGGATAAGGTCGGCTATATCAACGCACATGGCACAGGCACTGCGGCCAATGACAAAACGGAATGTTCGGCTGTGGCGGATGTCTTTGGGCCCCATGCCGACAAGCTGATGATGTCTTCTACCAAATCCATGCATGGCCACTTGATCGGGGGCACCGGTGCCGTCGAATTGCTGGCCTGTATCATGGCGCTGCGCGACGGTGTGATTGCACCAACAATTGGCTATGAGGAAAGCGATCCCGAATGCGCTTTGGACGTGGTTCCAAACACTGCGCGGGATGCGAAGGTGGATGTCGTTTTGTCGAATGCTTTTGCGTTTGGCGGTATGAACGCAGTCTTGGCGTTGCAAAAAATCTAGAGCTATTGGGCGGAACATAAAAAAAACCGCGTATAGAACGCGGTTTTTCAGTGTTTGATCTCGTTCCCGAAAACTTAGTTTTGCGGGAAAGATGTTTCCTGAATGCCTTTGGTGAAACCACTCAAGGACATCGTCAATTCGACTTTTGATTCAGGTGAGATGATCGGAACGATCGTCAATTTTGCTTCTCGACCACGCTGAAACGCTTGCACGTCTTCGGCCGTCAAACCGATACGCGAATAGCATCCAACTGTGTTGCAAAACGCAAAGGGGTACTTACGCGAGTTGCTTCCATCGATTGAAAGGGTCAACTGCTCTTGAAGAGAGGTTTCAAGTGGCACAACGATTGTTGCACCTGCTTCTGCACGCCCACCATCAGGCAGACGGAAAAGAGAAAACTCAACGACAGGCTGGCCATTTTCGTCTTTGACCAATTGATACAATTGGCACGGATCATTGCCGTCTTCTGCACGAATACAGCGCAATTCGAAAGCTTCGAATTGTCCCTTTAGATAAGGTTCACCGACCTGAGTTTCGGTGTCTGCGTCAGCGTCAGCGTCTTGACCAAGATCGAATGTCTGGTCGATTTCATTCGCTTCTGGTTCCGCAGGTTCGGTTGTTTCCGTGCTTTGGGCATAAAGAGGCGCCGCAAAGGACACGCAAAGAATAGAGGCCAATCCCAATTGGCGCGCGTCGTTCCAGGTTTTCATGACTGCTCCGGTCCATGGTTTCTGAATTGAAACGTTTGCTATCACGATCTGACCTGACTGTCAGTGCGAAAGCACATCATTTTTTGGAGATAAGTGGGAAAACAAACAGATGTCGCGCAGAAATAGAAAAAGGGAACCTAACGGTTCCCTCTTCCGGCGTTTTTTGTGTCTCCCCGTCGGACTGGCCGACATATTATGAGGAGAGACTATGGAACGGACATGTAAGCGTCAACATCTAATGTAGGGAAACGACAGGGTTTTTGGGTTTTTGACCCGCGATCCCATTGGACAATTCCGGTTCAAATGAAAAAAATGCCGCACCCGAAGGTGCGGCCAGTCTGACAGGGAGGAAGTGTTCCACGCCAGAAGGACTGTTGGCGGGAACGAATTCACTATGGCGTGCATTCGTTAACTTTGTATGGTCACACCGATTAAGCTCGGCATTTTGCAAGGATAGGTTGCATGAACGATAGTGTTTTCATTGGCGGCGGTGACGAAGGTTACCAAACGGCGCAAGGTTTGACCCTAAAATACGCCAATAGGCACGGTTTGGTGGCAGGCGCGACCGGAACCGGAAAAACCGTAACGCTGCAAATCTTAGCAGAAGAGTTTTCGAATGCAGGTGTGCCTGTGTTCTTGTCTGATGTGAAAGGTGACCTGTCTGGGCTTGCTCGGTCTGGCAGTGCCGATCACAAACTGCACGGCCCATTCACAGAACGGGCGGAACGGATTCAGTTTTCCGATTTTTCCTATCAGGCAAGCCCGGTTACGTTTTGGGATCTTTATGGCGATCAAGGGCATCCGGTTCGCACAACGGTTAGCGAAATGGGCCCGCTTTTATTGGCGCAATTGCTTGAGCTGACCGAAGCTCAAGAAGGGATTTTGAATATCGCCTTTCGATTGGCTGACGAAGAAGGCCTTCCATTGCTTGATCTGAAAGACTTGCAGGCATTGCTGGTTTGGATCGGTGAAAGCCGCGAAGAGCTGTCTTTGCGCTATGGTAATATTTCGACGCAATCCGTTGGCGCAATTCAACGGCGCTTGTTGGTTCTTGAAAATCAGGGTGCGACGCATTTGTTTGGGGAACCCGCCTTGGCGTTGACTGATCTCATGCGCACGGATGACGATGGGCGTGGGATGGTTAATATTCTGGCTGCAGACAAATTGATGGGCGCTCCAAAGCTCTATGCGACATTTCTGTTGTGGCTGTTGTCCGAATTGTTCGAAGAGTTGCCCGAAATTGGAGATCCCGACAAACCAAAGCTCGTGTTCTTCTTTGACGAAGCGCATCTGTTGTTTGACGACGCCCCCAAAGCTTTGGTCGACAAGGTTGAACAAGTTGCCCGTTTGATCCGGTCAAAAGGTGTTGGGGTCTATTTCATCACGCAAAACCCGGCAGATGTGCCCGAGGATATTCTGGGTCAATTGGGAAACCGGTTTCAGCATGCGTTGCGCGCGTTTACCGCCAAGGATCGCAAGGAACTGCGTATGGCGGCGGACACTTATCGCGAAAATCCGCGGTTTTCGACAGAGGATGCGATCAAAGAGGTCGGCGTGGGGGAAGCGGTCACCTCAATGTTGCAGGACAAAGGTGTGCCGGGCATCGTTGAGAGAACGTTGATCCGACCTCCATCTTCGCAATTGGGACCAATCACGAAGGCTGAGCGTGCAGCGCATGTGCAGGCCAGTGATTTGGCCGGAAAATACGAAGAGAAGCTGGATCGAAAATCGGCTTTTGAAATGTTGAAAGCCCGATCTGAAACCGCGGCACAAGAGGCTGCCAAGGCAGAAGAAAAAGCGGAGGAATTAGAGCCAATGCTGCGCGAATTTAACGCTGGGCGCCGCTATACAGCGCCTCGGGTTGCGCGCTCGACATCGCGTTCCACAACGCGCAAGAGCACTGGATTGGGACAGTCCATGACGAATATGGTTGTGAAAGAGCTGACTGGTACAACTGGCCGCCGCATCGTGCGCGGCATTCTTGGTGGGCTGTTCAAGGGACGTTGACCCAACATCCATTCTAGGGCCGACAATGGCTTTGGATTGTCAGCCGGAATTGGTCCAAGTTCCCGTACAACTAAGAAAGGCCACACCTGATTTCAGGTGCGGCCCTTTCAAAGAAAAAGTCTCTTTCAAACGCGCCTCAAAATACGAGGATTACATTTGAAGATACCATCCAATTGATTATGAATTCTTTTGTCGCAGACCTTCTGCGAGGCAGATGTCGTCCGCTTCTTTAACGGACATGGACGCTGGGCGGTCGATGGAACGATCCCAAATGACACGCTCTTTTGTATAGAGCTGGCATGTGACCACACCCTTCGGCGTTTGAAGCTGAACGGGCGTTGTTTCAAATTGTGCCGGAGACGTGGCGCAACCAGCAACCGCAAGCGGTGCGATCAAGCCCATTGTCATAATTCGGAACATATTCTTTAACCTTTTCCAATATTGTACTTGTTCTGCGAGATTGGGCAGAAACTAACGCCGGTTCCGTTTTGGTGCAAACATTTGTTCGATCTGTACAATTTATGCGGTAATTATGCACAAAAAGTTAACGTTCTGGTATCAAGCCGCGAGGGCTGAACCGTAAAACGAGAAGCAAAATCAAGCCCATAGTGAGCAATCTCATATGTGCTGCCGAATCGAGCAAGTGTTTGCGCAACCCACTTTCATCCGCCATTCCGTAGGTGATCAGTTGCATCAAACCCAATCCTAGTGGTTCGACCATGACCCATAACCACCAGATCAAGATACCCCCGAGAACAGCGCCCAAGTTGCTTCCTGAGCCGCCGACGATGACCATAACCCAGATCAGGAATGTGAAGCGCAATGGTTGATAGGAACTGGGGGTCAGTTGCCCATCCAGCGTCACCATCATCGCACCTGCCATTCCACAAATAGCTGAGCCAAGGACGAAGACTTGCAAATGGCGAGCGGTGACATCTTTCCCCATTGCTTCTGCGGCGACTTCGTTGTCACGGATCGCTCGCATCATACGCCCCCAAGGCGAATTCAATGCCTTTTGGGCCATCCAAAACAAGATCAACAAAACGATCGTAAACAAAATGGCGTAAGCGCCTTTGACCCACAGCGTTGATGCTGTCACAGGATCCAGGCCCAGGCTGGTCGCGCGTTCAACAAATGCGGGATCATTTTGCATATCGATTTCGTATCCGGCCAAACCGGGACGAGGCAGGCCGATGACATTCTTTACGCCACGGCTGAGCCAATCTTCGTTCTTGAGGATCGCGATGATGATTTCCGAGATACCCAAGGTCGCAATCGCCAGATAATCGCTTCGCAACCCAAGCGCTGTCTTGCCAATCACCCAGGCCGCCCCAGCAGCCAGAAGCCCGCCAACGGGCCATGCTAACACAACCGGAAGGCCAAGCCCGCCTAAATAGCCGGCATTGGCGGGGTTCACCGCTTCAATCGCTTTTACTGACGGATCGAACACACCGCGAAACACGAAAAAACCGACGACAATGATTCCGGCGACGCCCAACCCTCGGATGCGGCCTTGGGGCAGGCGGGCATATGCCAGAATGGCCGCAACGATGGTTGCGGCGCCAAGAACCAACCCCAAAAGGACACCAAATCCACCTGCGGACCAAGCTTCGTCAACTGGTTTTACAGAGACCAACACAGTGGCCAGACCACCCAATGCGACAAACCCCATGATCCCCACATTGAACAACCCGGCAAAACCCCATTGAAGGTTCACACCCAATGCCATTATCGCGCTGATCAAGCCAAAGTTCAGGATTTGGATGGACGTGTTCCACGAATAGATAAAGCCGGTGGCGATCAACAAAAGAGCGACAAGGCCAAAGTAAAGCGTATTGCGTGCTGAATCCGTCATACTGCTTTCCCCGCAAACAAACCGGTTGGTCGGAACAAGAGCACGATGAGCAGAATCACAAAGCTGACGGCGAATTTATAATCCGTCGACAACAGTTGGGCTAATCCGTCTGGTGCAATTGCCTCGGGAAGGGCGTATCCCGCGACTTTCTTCCATGCATAGGTGATCATCACTTCGGAAAAGGCGATGGTAAAGCCCCCTGCAATTGCCCCCAATGGGCTGCCCAGGCCGCCAACGATGGCAGCGGCAAAGATTGGCAGCAACAGTTGGAAATAGGTGAATGGCTTAAAGGTCTTATCAAGCCCATAAAGCACGCCTGCGATGGTCGCCAGAGCGGCCACGATCAACCAGGTGATCATCACAACACGTTCCGGATTGATGCCGGACAGCAGTGCCAAGTCTTCATTGTCGGAATAAGCACGCATTGATTTGCCGGTGCGTGTGCGATTCAAAAACCAAAACAAAATAACAACCACGATGATGGCTGTGACAACGGTCAGCCCTTGGGTTGTTCTAAAGGCCAACCCTTCGTCTAGTCCAGTCAACGTTTTGAATTCACGCACGGAAATGATGAACCGTTCACCATCTAAAAAGTTCTGATCATTTGGACCGATGATAAATCGAACCAAGCCATTCATGATGAACATCACCCCCAATGACACCATCACAAATATGATCGGTTTGGCCTTTTGTTCCCGATAAAACCGATAGACGAAGCGATCTGTGAACAAAATGAACAATGCGCAGCCAAGGATCCCAAAGGGCAAAGCCAGCAGCGCAGTCGGCAACGGCCCAAGTGAGAGTCCCCAAGATTGAAACAGCCACGTGATCAATATCGTCGTCATTGCGCCAAAGGCCATCGTGTCCCCATGTGCAAAATTCGAAAACCGCAGGATGCCATAGATCAGCGTGACACCAAGGGCCCCCAACGCCAGTTGGGATCCATAGGCAATCGCAGGGATCAAAACGAAATTGGAAAGCACAACAAATGCATTGAGAAGTTCCATCAGCGGCATTCCCCTAAATAACTAATCATCAAAGGCCCTTCGGCATAGTGGACCGTGTACCGGGCCGAGCCATTTGGTGCGATTGTTAAGAAATGGCGCGCAGCAAATGTTCCGCCAGACAACGATGTCGTTTTATCCTGAACAACACCAACAAGGTCTTCTGTGCCGATATCCGATGACAATTGGACCGACGCGACCATTGCATTTGTTTCGAGGCCGCTGGTTTCGCCTTCCAGGTCAATGGAATACTGTGTTTCGCCGCAGGATTCAGTTTCGTAGCATTCTGATGTGAATTCACACATCATTGCAAATTCCTGTTGAACAGGCGGGGCGTTTGGATTGCGGCTTCCAAAAACTGGCCTTTCCTGTGCCATGGCGGGTGCTATGGAAATCGACAAGATCAACGCCGTCCAGATGCAAACTTTCATCATCACCCTCCCAAGAACGATTTGCGCACTTCGGGGTCGTTCAGCAATTCCTTGCCCGTTCCCGTAAATGCATTCCGCCCTTGAACCAGAACAAAGCCTTTGTCCGCAATTTCAAGAGCTTGCCGTGCGTTTTGTTCTACCATCAGAATTGGAATGCCAGTGCGCGCGACTTCGATGATCCGATCAAAAAGCTCATCCATAACGATGGGCGATACGCCCGCCGTTGGTTCGTCCAACATCAGAACTTTGGGCTGGGTCATCAGGGCGCGCCCGACGGCGACCTGCTGACGTTGCCCCCCAGACAGCTCACCAGCGGCCTGACGACGCTTGTCGCGCAAGATTGGGAACAGGGTATAAACTTGTTCCATTGTCTCAGAGATGTCGTCGGTGCGGATAAATGCACCCATCTCAAGGTTTTCTTCCACAGTCATCGACGTAAATATGTTCGATGTTTGGGGCACAAACCCCATGCCCTTGGCGACCCGGTCTTGTGGGTTAAGCTGTGTGATGTCTTCGCCGCCCAAACGCACAGAGCCTAGGCGCACGTTCAGCATGCCGAACACAGCCTTCATTGCCGTGGATTTACCAGCGCCATTTGGGCCGACGATCACAGCGATCTCACCCGGGTTCACCGCGATCGTGCAATCATGCAAGATGTCAGGACCGTTTCCATAGCCGCCTGTCATCGTGTCACCAATCAGGAAAGGTTCAGTCATGATGACCTCTTTTGCTAAATTGGCGTTGGGTCAAACCAAAGGAGCCACCGTTTGGGGTGGATCTAATATGGTTGTCTTCGGTGCAAACCCGGATTGGGATCGCGCGGTGTTCTAGACCTTGGGTCCTGAAAATCCGATGGATGCACAAGCTAACACGTTCGGACATCAACAGCCCAAACATGCGACCGCGTTCAAAGAGGCCGATCATCCTGCTGCAGCCTTGTTTTTCAGACCTGTGCCCAAATACGCCTCGATCACTTGTTCATTGGCCTTGATCTGGTCCAGCGTGCCTTCTGCCAAGACCTTGCCCTCTGCCATACAGATGACCGGATCACAGATTTTTCCAATGAAATCCATGTCGTGTTCGATCACAACAAAGGTGTAATTGCGTTCCTTGTTCAGACGTAAAATCGCATCGCCAATTGTATTCAGCAGGGTTCGGTTCACGCCTGCGCCGACTTCGTCTAGAAACACGATCTTGGCGTCCACCATCATAGTGCGACCCAGTTCCAACAGCTTTTTTTGCCCGCCAGAGACTTGGCCCGCCTTGTGGTCTGCCAAATGTTCGACGGTCAGAAATTCCAAAACCTCGTCAGCTTTGGCCCGCAGCGCGCGTTCTTCATTCGCAATTCGTTTGCGCCCGATCCAAGTGTTCCAAAGGGTTTCACCAGATTGAGCGCCGGGCACCATCATAAGGTTTTCGCGACATGACATTGATGAAAATTCGTGCGCGATCTGAAATGTCCGCAGCAATCCTTTGTGAAACAAAGTATGTGGCGGCAAACCTGTGATGTCTTCGCCGTCCATGGTGACACGACCAGATGTTGGTTTAAGAACGCCAGCGATTACATTGAAAAGAGTTGTTTTTCCAGCGCCATTTGGGCCAATTAACCCAGTGATTGATCCGGGTGTAATCTGTAAGGACGCACCGTCCACGGCGTGAAACCCACCAAAGTGTTTGTGAATATCGTCTACGACGATCATCCGACCCCCTAAGCCGCCTTGGAAGCGGTCTTAATAATATGGAAACAGCCCGAAGATAGCTTCGGGCTGCCGTTTATTGAAAAGACAGGTTAATCAGCGGAAGCCTTTGGTGTTGTCTTTACCGCCATCAAAGTTGATTTCACGGTAATTGCCTGCAGCTTCACCTGGTCCGATCAGCTCAACACCGGTTGCACCGACATAATCAACATCGCCGCCATCTTTGATGATCTGCAACGCTTTGGCCAATTCACCAACGCCGATTTTCTCGCCCGGTGCATTTGCCACGTCCATGATCTTGCCTTTGTAGTCAGCCGAGTCTTTGGAGTTTGCGGCTTGCATCGCCAACATGATCAACGCCGCAGCATCATAAGATTCTGGCGTGAACGGAGAGCTGGAATCAAACGCGCCGCCAACATGGTTTGCGAACGCTTCGGAGAGTTCGTCGGATGGGCTTGGGTGTGCACCCGAAGATCCGTCAATTTCCGAACCAAAGTTTTCCAGCAATTTTGCTGAGATCATACCGTCCGGGAAGTGGAATGTATCAAACGCGCCGGAATCCAGTGCTGCGCGTACAATGCCTGATCCGCCTTGGTCTACATAACCTGCGACAACCAAACGGTCACCGCCAGCTGCAGCCAGTGACGCAACTTCTGCGGAATAGTCTGCTTTGCCGTCTTCGTGTGCCGTGTTGATCGTGACCGAACCGCCTTCGGCTTCGTAAGCGGCCTGGAATGCATCGGCGAGACCTTTACCATAGTCGTTATTGGTATAGGTGACGGCAACTTCTTTGATGCCCAAATCCATCAGGATTTGTGTGATAACAACGCCTTGGCGCGCATCCGAAGGGGATGTCCGGAAGAACAGGCCGTTGTCTTCGTTGTTGGCATGGCTCAGGCCGGGCGATGTTGCCGATGGTGAAATCATCACTGTCCCGTTGGGAAGTGCGACATTGGTCAGGATCGAGCCTGTTACACCGGAACAATCCGCGCCAACGATGCCGTCGACTTTGTCCGCTGTAATAAGACGTTCAGCAGCGGCATTTGCCGCACCCGCGTCGATACATGTCGAATCTGCACGTACAGATGACACTGTCGCGCTGTCTAAAAGCAATCCGCTGTCTGTGACTTCTTTCATTGCCAGTTCAGCGCCATCCGCCATGGATGGTGTCAGCGATTCAATGGGACCCGTGAACCCCAAAATAACGCCCAGTTTGACTTCTTTTGCGTGGCCGCCAGCAAACGCGCCGCCTGCCAAGATCGCCGTCGCAGCTGTGGCTGCAAGCAAATTTTTCATTTGTTTCTCCCAATGTGGATCTTATTGTCCTGATCGAGGAGCCTAAGCAGGCTTTCTTTAAAAGAAAAGTGCCTTTCGATGATCACAACCCTGTTGATGCAGGTGGAAGCGATGTCATGCGTACTTAATTACCGGAGAGTCCCACAGGAGAACACAATGCGCGTCTTTTTATCACTTTTGTGTCTGTGCTTAACTGCCACGTCCGTTTCAGCATTGGAAGTCAATCAAGGTTCGGTCAGCGTCACACCTGTTGTCACTGGTCTTGAGCAACCATGGGGCGTCGCGCCTTTGCCAAACGGTGCGGCATTGGTCACGGAACGTGACGGGCATTTATTGTATGTGCAAGACGGCCAATCCAAACGCGTTGGAGGTGTCCCGGCTGTGGTCGTTGAAGGGCAGGGTGGTTTGTTGGATGTCACTTTGGCCAGAGATTTCCAAAGCAGTCGCACCGTCTTTTTGACCTTCGCCAAAAAACAGCCAAACGGGTCAGGCACTGCAATCGCGTCTGCCCAATTAAACAAGAACGGATCGCGATTGAATAATGTGAAGATTCTGTTTGAGGCGGATCCCGTCGGCAGAACAGGCCGGCATTACGGATCACGCGTGGTCGAAGCGAAGGATGGGACCTTGTTTGTCACGATTGGTGATCGTGGAGATCGTCCGTCGGCGCAAGACCGCAGCAATCACAACGGATCGATCATACGCATCAATCGCGATGGGACAGTACCACGCGATAATCCTTTTGTCGGACAGTCCGACATTCAACCGCATATCTGGTCTTTTGGACATCGCAATCCACAGGGTGCGGGAATTGATGCCAACGGAACACTTTGGACAGCTGAACACGGTGCGCGTGGCGGGGATGAAGTCAATCGCATCAAAAAGGGCGCCAATTTTGGCTGGCCAGTCATTTCGTACGGCAGACATTATTCCGGCGGCAAGATTGGCGAAGGCACATCGAAAGCCGGGATGGAACAACCAAGGCATTTTTGGGACCCTTCAATCGCACCGTCGGGATTGCTGGTCTATACTGGGAATATGTTTCCGGATTGGCGTGGCGATATTTTTGTTGGCAGCTTAAAATTCGATCACATCTCACGGCTTGAACGAAAAGGGACGAAAGTTTCTGAAGTCGAACAAATCAAAGGTGCGGAAACGGACCGTGTGCGTGACATCGTGCAGGCTCCGGACGGGTCGATTTGGTTTATCTCTGTTGGGAATGGCACGGTTTATCGAGTGGCCAATTAATTCGCCACCAATTGCCGGGATCAGATAGACAGGCGCGACCCATGGGCGCCACGCTCACGGTATGGGGTCGTGTCATAATGCGCGCGGTAGCATTTGGAAAAATGTGACGGGCTGGCAAACCCGCTGGCCAAAGCGACGTTGATCACGCTCATATCTGTTTGCATGAGCAGGTTGCGCGCCTTTTGCAAACGCAGCTCCATATAATATCGCTTTGGGCTGCGGTTCAGATACCGACGAAACAGCCGTTCCAGCTGGCGTGTCGACATGCCCACATCTTTTGCCAAAAGCGAGGGGCTGATGGGTTCTTCGATGTTTTGCTCCATGATCTGGATCACTTTGCTTAGCTTTGGATGGCGCACACCAATGCGCGTTGGCACTGACAACCGCTGAGTGTCCTGATCGGTGCGGATCGAGGCGTAGATCATTTGATCCGCGACCGAATTTGCCAATTCCTCGCCATGCGCGTCCGCAATAAGCTTGAGCATCAGATCTATTGATGATGTGCCCCCAGCCGTTGTGACGCGGGTGCCATCGACGATAAAGACAGACTTGGTCAGATCGACTTCGGGGAATTCCTCAGAAAAGCTGTCTTGATTTTGCCAATGAAGCGTCGCCCGCTTTCCGTCAAGCAACCCTGCCTTCGCCAACGAATACGCTGCTGTGCACAATCCGCCAATTAAGGGACCTTTGCGTGACTCGCGACGCAGCCAATTCAGGATACGTTTGGTCGTCGCGTCTTGAATATTGATTCCACCAACCAGAAACACCAAGTCGTCTCGGGACAGTTCTGGCAGATCGCCATCGACCTGGAATATCGTACCTGTAGACGCGGCGACCGCTTCGCCGCCTTCACTGGTGACTGTCCACCTGTATAATTCACGACCGCCCATCATGTTTGCGATCCGCAAAGAATCGAGCGCACCGGCGAAGCTAAGAAGAGAAAAATTCTCAAGTAAAACAAATACAAACCGCTGTGGCTTCATGTCGTCTGAAGTTCCGTGCGCGGCGCGATTTTGTGTGCTCATGGTGCGTTACCGGGCTAATAGGTATTCACGTGGTCGGACACCTTGACCACGCGCGACCTTTGGCGTCAAGAGCTTGCATTTGCTCTATGGCGTAAACGTCATTGCTTTAGTATATCCTCAAACTCGCAACACTCATAGCGGAGAGAAAAGATGAGCGATTGGATGAAATCTGACTGGCGCAACAAGCCCCGGATACAGATGCCCGATTATACCGATGCCGTGGCCCTTCAGGCGGTTGAGGCGCAGCTCGCACAGTATCCACCGCTGGTATTTGCAGGCGAGGCACGCAGGCTGAAAACACAACTGGCGGCTGCATCACGCGGCGAAGCGTTTTTGCTGCAAGGTGGCGATTGCGCCGAAGCCTTTGACCAATTCAACGCGGATATGATCCGCGATACGTTCAAAGTCATGCTGCAAATGGCGATGGTTTTGACGTTTGGCGCCAAAGTTCCGGTCATTAAGGTCGGTCGCATGGCGGGTCAGTTTGCCAAACCACGTTCGGCACCAACGGAAACGTTGGATGGCGTTGAATTGCCAAGTTACCGCGGCGACATCATCAACGATTTGGCGTTCACCTCTGAATCGCGCATTCCGGATCCAAAACGTATGCTGCAAGCTTACACTCAGGCGGCTGCGACCTTGAATCTATTGCGCGCCTTTTCAACGGGTGGCTATGCAGACATGAATCGCGTCCATTCTTGGACGCTTGGCTTTGCGGATACGGCCGAAGCCGAAAAATACCGCGAAATTGCCAATCGCATTCAAGACACGATCGATTTCATGGCGGCGGCGGGCATCGATGCCAACACGACGCATGAATTTTCGACCGTGGATTTCTACACAAGCCACGAGTCGCTCTTGCTTGAGTATGAAGAAGCGATGACACGGCTTGATTCGACATCCGGTCAGTGGCTTGCGGGGTCGGGCCACATGATCTGGATCGGCGACAGAACGCGCCAGCCAGACGGTGCGCATGTTGAATTCTGCAAAGGTGTTCAAAACCCGATTGGCCTGAAATGTGGTCCAAGCATGGAGGTCGATGACCTTAAACGCTTGATGGCAACATTGAACCCGGAAAACGAAGCGGGTCGTTTGACCCTGATTTCACGGTTTGGCGCAGGTAAAGTTGGTGATCATCTACCACGCTTGATCAAAGCGGTTCAGGAAGAAGGCGCCGATGTTGTTTGGGTCTGCGATGCAATGCACGGCAATACGATAAAATCGGCGACGGGCTATAAAACACGCCCGTTCCAGCAGGTTCTGACTGAGGTGCGCGAATTCTTTGGTGTGCATCACGCCGAAGGTACAATTCCTGGCGGTGTACATTTTGAAATGACTGGGTCGGACGTGACCGAATGCACAGGTGGCGTTCACGCAGTCAGCGAAGAAGATCTGAAAGATCGGTACCACACCGCTTGCGATCCGCGTCTTAACGCAAGCCAATCTTTGGAACTCGCATTCCTTGTGGCCGAAGAATTGTCTGCGTTACGCAGCAAGGCCCACAAAAAAGTGGCCAGCTGACAAAAAAAGGCGCGCCTTGATGGGCGCGCCACTTTTTGAGACATTTCAATCCGATTAAGACTTGTCAGTCTTCGCTTTTTACAAGCCGTAGATACGGAATATCCCCACCTTTAGTTGGTGGCCTTTTCGTTGGCGCTTGTTCGAATTTTGGTTTGTCTTCAGAAAACCCTTTGGTTTGCGTGGGGAACGCCACTGGCTTAGGAGACGCACTTGGTTCTTGCGTCTCAGGTGCCGCCGTCGCAGATGCAGAGATCGGACGAATTTTCACCCCTACTACATCAAAGCGTCGGGGGCTGCGTCCTATATCGCCCTGTGCCACAAAGCACCCAAGAATTCTGCTGACATCACCCAAATCGCTTTTCAGCGGCAACAGAATAATACGTGCATCCATAATCGGTTTATCGCGACCTGATTCTGCAGCTAGTCTAAGTTCACACACAGCGGGGCGTTGAAAAACCTCTTCCAATGCGTCGCTTAACTGCCGGCGACCCGAAGGCGTAATGAATGACGTCATCGGCATTCCACGCACTTCCATACCCATCAAATCACTGAGGTGACTGCCCGCAATTCGCAAGCGCGCCATGCCCGGAGCGATCCGTTCCAAGACAAAAGTATGCTCCAACGCCGTCTCAATCCCACGCGGATCAATCTCTGATCGCTTGGGCATCAAGCGTGTGCCTCGCAAGTCTTCCCAGTAACCTTCTACTTGGGAGATTGCTGAATATCCGGTTTCAGTTCTGAACTCTGTCATTGCCACCACATTGTGGGGGTTTTCCCGATGCTTGTCCATGTCTTGCTCACTCACTAACAGATTGAAAGTTCAATCTTCCCTGACGATCCACCTCGTCGATTTCTTCTCAAGTTATAACTTAATTTAGTCTAACTGCGCTCCTACTTTCTAAACGTTTGGTTAATCACTATTCCTCGACCCCTGATTGAGCTGCTTCTTGCCGCGGCTTTCCAGAGCGCGTAAGCCACGTCCATGACAAAAGAAAATGATCAATCCAAACTGCGGTCTATGACCGGTTTTGCAAATGCCGAAGGCAGCTTTGATACGTGGCGTTGGAACGCAGAGTTGCGTTCTGTTAACGGGAAAGGGCTCGATCTGCGGTTGCGTTTGCCGGATTGGGTCGAAGGATTAGAACAAAGCGCACGCGCGATTATGTCATCCCGGCTAAAGCGCGGGAACGTCAATCTGAACATTCGCGTATCGAGAGATGATGCGGCGGGCCAAACCGTTGTGAATTCTGCCCAATTGGATTCGGTCCTTGCCGCTTTGCGCGAAATTGAAGCACGTGCTTTGTCGACAGGATTGGATCTTGCCCCGTCCAGAGCGGCGGATATTGCTGTGGTGCGTGGTGTTCTGGAACAGGAACAGGCCGAAAACACAGACACAGGTCCGTTGAAAGACGCAATTTTGAAAGATGTCCAAGCGTTGGTGGTCTCGCTGGACGACATGCGGGCCAGCGAAGGGGATGCATTGGCGGCGATTTTGCTTGGCCAACTTGACGAGGTGAAACGCCTTACCGTTGCAGCCGCTGATTTGATTGAAGCCCGCAAAGACAAGATGAGCGAACAGCTAAAGGTGAACCTTGCACGGGTACTGGATGGCGCACCGTCCGCTGATCCGGACCGTGTGGCGCAAGAATTGGCGATGATTGTTGTCAAAACGGATGTGACCGAAGAACTGGATCGCCTAAAAGCTCATATCGCGGCGGCGAAATCGTTGATCGATGATGGCGGCGGTGTTGGTCGCAAGCTTGATTTTCTGATGCAGGAATTCAATCGCGAAGCAAACACACTGTGTTCTAAGGCGCAAAACAACGACCTGACTACAATTGGTCTGGACCTCAAAGCGGTCATAGATCAAATGCGGGAACAGGTTCAGAATGTGGAGTGATGGCATGATCCAACGTCGCGGGCTTTTGATCATTCTTTCATCGCCATCTGGCGCTGGTAAATCCACTTTGGCAAAACGTATGCGCAATTGGGACGCGGATATTGCTTTTTCCGTGTCGGCAACGACGCGTGCACCGCGCATTGGCGAAACAGATGGCGCTGATTACCATTTCATTCCGGAACACGAATTCAAGACGATGGTGATTGATGGTCAGATGCTGGAACATGCACATGTTTTCGGCAACTTTTACGGATCACCACGCCCGCCCGTTGAAGAGGCGATTTCGCAAGGCCGGGATGTTCTGTTCGACATTGATTGGCAGGGCGCGCAGCAAATTCGAAATTCCGAACTTGGCCAGCACACGTTGTCTATTTTCCTTTTGCCGCCCTCCATTCGGGAATTGCGCAAACGGCTTGAAGGACGTGGGCAAGACGACGAAAGCGTCATTTCAAAGCGGATGTTGCGCAGCTGGGATGAGATCAGTCACTGGGACGGTTATGATTTCGTTCTGGTCAACGATGATCTGGACGCCACCGAAGCACGTCTGAAAACAATAATAGAAGCGACCCGCTTGCGACGTCTTCAGCAACCGGACCTGACGGCGCATGTGCGCCAGTTGCAAGCCGAATTCGAGGATATGTCATGACCCTTTACGCCTTGGGAGACAAACAGCCGACGATCCACGACGATACGTGGGTGGCACCAGATGCCAACCTGATTGGCGATATCGTTTTGGAAGCGGCATCTAGCGTTTGGTTCTGCGCAACATTGCGTGGCGACAACGAGACGATCACAGTCGGGGCAGGGACGAACGTTCAGGAGAACTGTGTTTTTCACACGGATCTTGGTTTTCCACTGACAATCGGGCGCAATTGTACGATCGGTCACAAAGTGATGCTGCACGGATGTTCGATTGGGGATAACTCTTTGATCGGCATGGGCGCGACAATTCTAAACGGTGCCAAAATTGGCAAGAATTGCCTGATTGGTGCCGGGGCTTTGATCACCGAAGGCAAAGAAATCCCAGATGGCAGCCTTGTCATGGGCACGCCGGGTAAGGTTGTGCGCAGTTTGGATGCGGCATCGATCAAAGTGCTTGAGGCGTCCGCGCTTCATTATCAAGACAATATGCGGCGCTTTCGCGCAGAATTGCGGGTGGTTTAATGCGCAACGACAAAGGCACGATTATCCGGCCAGACCCTTTGCCGGACAGTGCAAGCTATCCGGTGGTGACACCGTTATCGCCGTCCGTGGTCTATGGCTCGGACACGCCCGATATGCTGGATCAGCAATATGATGGCGATTTGCACGGGTATACCTACAGTCGCGAAGGCCATCCAAACGCGGATGTTGTCGCCAAACGCGTCGACCGCCTTGAAGGGGCGCCACATCTGGGTGTTGTGACCGGGTCGGGTATGGCGGCTGTGTCTGCGGTTCTATTGGGACTGACGCGACCGGGTGATCATATCATCGGAAGCAATCAGCTTTATGGTCGAACCATGCGCCTGATGAACGAGGATCTGCCTCGGTTGGGTATGCAAACCAGTCTGGTGGATGTGGGCAATGTTGATGCTGTGCGCGATGCCCTGCGTCCAGAAACTAAGGTGATCATCGTCGAAGTCGTGTCAAACCCGACATTGCGTGTTGCCGATATGGACGGGCTTGCCCAGGTTGCGCGCGAGAACAATGTAACGCTGGTTGTCGATAACACGTTTACAACGCCGCGCAGTTACCAACCGTTTGCGCACGGCGCCGACATCGTCATCCATTCTTTGACAAAACTGTTGTCTGGGCATTCCGACGCAATGCTTGGTTATGTCGCTGCACGTGACGCCGAGGTACTGGACCGATTGCGCATTTTCTCAGTGACGACTGGCCTAACACCAAGCCCGTTTGATTGCTGGATGACAGAACGCGGTATGCTGAGCTTTGATTTGCGGTTTGATCGCGCCCAGAGCAGTGCAAAAATGCTGGCGGATTTCCTGGCGGGACAAAGCGGTGTTAAGCGCGTCATTTATCCCGGACGAGAAGATCACCCGGATCACGAACGTGCCAAGGCTTTGTTGGGTGATCAGTTCTGCAATATGGTCAGTTTCGAAATTGACGGTGGCCGGGCCGCCGCCAATGCCTTTTCGCGGGGGGCAAACGGATTGGCCTTTGCGCCGACATTGGGGGATGTGGGGACAACTGTGTCGCATCCCGCGTCCTCGTCACACAGAGCATTGACAGAAGACCAACGCGCAGCACTGGGAATAAGTGAAGGCTTCTTTCGGATTTCCGTCGGATTGGAAAACCCGGATGATTTATGCGGCGCGTTTGTCCGAGGTCTGGACGCGTTGAAGGGCTGACAAAGTTGATGAACGACACGGATCTGGCAAATTTGTTGGCGGCTGTTCCTTTACCTGCCATCGCGATCAATCAGCAGGACGTGATCATTGGGGCAAACACGGAAGCCGCCGCATTGATAAATCAGAATTTGGTGGGCCGAAACTACGTCACCATGTTGCGTCAACCGGCATTGCTGGATGCGATTGAAGCAACCTTGCAAGACGGTACACCGCGCCGCTCGCGTTATTTTCTAAGCGATGGGGCGCAAGATACGACGTTTGATGTCAGCTGTAGGGCCATTGCCAGTGCGCCTGGTCATGACAGTGTTCTTCTGTGTTTTTCCGACATTTCCCAGCTACAACAGGCCGGGCAAATGCGCCGCGATTTCGTTGCAAATGTTAGTCACGAGTTGCGCACGCCTCTGACCGCTTTGATTGGGTTTATTGAAACGCTGCGTGGGCCTGCGCGCGACGACCCTGCCGCCACCGACAGGTTTCTGGGAATCATGCAGGGCGAGGGCGAACGCATGAATCGCCTTGTTGGCGATCTTTTGTCGCTCAGCCGCGTGGAAGGCGATGAACGTGTTCGTCCAACAACTCAGATCGAGTTGATCGAACATTTGGAATCTATCAAGCGTACGATGGCACCATTGGCGCAAGACGCACAAGTGGCGTTGGAATTGGACTGTGACGTTGCCAAAATCGGAATGACGGCTGATGCGGATCAGTTGACACAAGTGTTCACCAATCTGATTGAAAACGCGATCAAATACGGGGGCTCTGGCGGACGTGTCGTTTTGCGTGTTCGTGCATCAGAACGCGAAGCGGTTTTGCGCGCAATGGGAGTTTGCGTTCAAGTGATCGATCATGGCCCCGGGATCGATCCGGTTCATCTGCCGCGATTGACGGAACGCTTTTACCGGGCGGATGATCACCGCAGTCGTGCGCTTGGCGGTACAGGTCTAGGGTTGGCTATTGTCAAACACATCATCAATCGTCACCGGGGACGATTGCGGGTTGAAAGCGAACTGGGGCAGGGGGCCACGTTCACTGTTTTGATGCCGATCGACAGTTTTTTGGCCGTTTGACCCCAAGTAAAACTGCAGCTGTCATAAAACTGTTACGTGAGTGTCACAAAAGGATAGCACAGCGACCATAGATGGTTGTTCAAGGGCCCCGATCGGGGATCCGCTTTGGGATGACATACAGGAGTTACTCATGTCATTTGTGAAATTATCCTCTTCGGTTTTGGCGTTGTCCGCAATTGCTGCAACATCTGCGGTTGCACGCGATCAAGTGCAAGTGGCCGGATCGTCCACCGTTCTACCTTACGCGTCCATTGTGGCAGAAGCGTTCGGCGAGAATTTTGATTTCCCTACGCCTGTGGTTGAATCTGGCGGGTCGTCCGCTGGTCTCAAACGGTTTTGCCAAGGTGTCGGGACAGAACACACAGATATTGCCAACTCGTCCCGCAAAATTCGCGAAAATGAAATCGCGGCTTGCGCTGAAAATGGTGTGAGCGAAATCATCGAAGTCCGCATCGGTTATGATGGTATCGTGTTTGCGTCGCAATATGACGGCCCGGATTACACGACCTTTTCGCAATCCGATATTTTCAACGCTTTAGCGCCCAAAGTCATGGTTGACGGCACATTGACTGACAACCCGTACAAGCAATGGTCGGACTTTAATCCTGATCTTCCAGCCGAAGACATTCTTGCCTTTATTCCGGGCACCAAACACGGCACGCGCGAAGTCTTTGAAGAAAAGGTGATTGCAGTCGGATGCGAGGCGACAGGCGCGTTTGAGGCGATGATGGCGGCTGGCATGTCAGAACATGACGCCGAAGACGCCTGCCTAGAAGTCATGACTGATGGGCGTTCTGTCGACATCGATGGCGATTACACTGAAACGCTTGCGTCGATCGATGCCAATACAAATGGTATCGGTGTGTTTGGTTTGGCGTTTTACGAGAACAACACAGACAAATTGAAAGTCGCGACAATGGGGGGTGTTGAGCCAACCACTGAAACGATTTCAACGGGTGAATACCCTGTATCACGCCCATTGTTCTTCTATGTGAAGAAAGCCCATATCGGCGTGATCCCAGGTCTGAAAGAATTCGCCGAATTCTTCGTGGCTGATGAAATCGCGGGCGAGGATGGACCTTTGGCTGAGTATGGTCTTGTTTCGGATCCTGAGCTGACGCAAACGCAAGACGTGGTTTACGAAGAAGTCATCATGGACGGCGGCAGCTAATTGGTCCAAACGGACGTTTCTGCTTATTACAATTCATGTGAGGCGGCGCTTCTGTCGCCTCATGTTACAAAAGTTAATCCTCGAATATTTGCAGGACATCAGGGGGACAGATGCCCGTTTACTGGCTTTGCATAATTGTGTTGGGTCTTGCGACGCTTGGATTCTTTTTGGGGCGCAAACGCGCGCTTCAGGATGCCGACGGCAACCGGACCAATTTGCATTCGCTTCCATCCTATTATGGCTGGAACGTGTTTATGAAAGCGGTTGTGCCTGCTTTTGGTTTGATGGTGATTTGGCTGCTAGTACAGCCCGTTATTATTCAAAATAAGGTTTCAAAATTAATTCCAGCAAGCGAGATCACTGACGGCTCAGACATTGGGCTCATCATGACAGAAGTGCGCCGAACCGCCGTTGGTTTGGAAAATGCCGTCGCATCGGGTGTGATTGACGAAGACACGGCAGCAAACGCAGACGCGGATGTTGCCGACGTCACCAGCCGCCTGAAAGACGCAGGCCAAGTTGTAACAGGGATAACGCAACCAATTTTACAGGCGGCTCAGGTGTATAGAGCTTCGGCTGCATCCTCGACGCTAGCGATGACCATTTTGGTTGTGCTTACAGCAATCATAGCCGTTGCGATTTCGGTGTTTCAAACACACAAAGAATTCCGCGCGCGCAATGTGGTTGAACAAGGTGTCCTTGCCCTTTTGATTGCGGCTGCGTCGGTTGCGATTTTGACGACCATTGGCATCATACTGTCGCTTATTTTCAATACGATTGAGTTCTTTCGTCTTTATCCAGCGTCAGAGTTCTTTACGCTTTTGGAATGGGCCCCCAGTTTTTCGGGACGGGGTGGGGCATCCAGTTTGGGTATTCTGCCACTTTTGTGGGGCACCATTTACATCTCTATTGTGGCTCTGTTGGTGGCGGTTCCGATTGGCCTGTTTTCGGCAATCTATCTATCGGAATACGCCGATGCGCGATTGCGCGGAATTGCCAAGCCGCTGTTGGAAATCCTCGCGGGTATCCCGACCATCGTTTACGGTCTGTTTGCGTTGCTAACCATCGGTCCAATGCTGATGAGCGTGTTTGGCGACGACGGGTTGGGCTGGATGGGAGGCGGGCGCGCCGTCATGACCGCCGGAATTGCAATGGGGATCATGTTGATCCCGTTTGTCAGTTCGTTGTCGGATGACATTATCAACGCGGTCCCACAATCCCTGCGTGATGGGTCCTATGGGCTTGGTGCGACGCATTCTGAAACGATCCGCCAAGTGGTATTACCGGCCGCATTGCCAGGCATTGTTGGTGCCATTTTGTTGGCCGCGAGCCGCGCGATTGGGGAAACGATGATCGTTGTTCTTGGCGCGGGGGCGGCGGCACGCCTGTCTTTGAACCCGTTCGAGGCGATGACCACGGTGACGGCCAAGATTGTGTCGCAACTGACCGGAGATTCAGATTTCGCGTCCCCCGAGGCCCTTGTGGCATTCGCTTTGGGCATCTCTTTGTTTGTCCTGACATTGGGCCTGAATATCTTTGCCTTGTACATCGTGCGCAAATACCGGGAGCAGTACGAATGACCGACGCATCCAAACCTGAAGCAGGCAAGCCCGCAGTATTCGTGTCTTTGATGGAACCTGATGCGCGCACACGGAAACGAAACGCGGCCGAGCGACGCTTTCGTGCATATGGATTGACGGCCATCGGGGCAGGGATCTTGTTTCTGTTTGTCTTGCTGACGGCCATTTTGTCCAACGGGCTTGGTGCTTTTCAACAGACCTTTATCGATGTGCCTGTGTTTTTGGATCCGGCCAAGTTGGACAAAAAAGGCGAGCGCAATATCGACGACATCAAGAAAGCATCGACCTTTGCCTATACCCCCCTGATTCAGGACGCGGTGTTGAAACAGGTACAGGGCGCTGGGCTTGAGACGCCCTTTGAGAAACGCAAAGACATGAAAGCGTTGATCTCGGCCTCTGCGGCTGCACAGGTGCGTGATGTCGTGATTGCCGATCCAAAATTGATTGGTGAAACGATTGAGTTTCGCATTCTTGCCTCAAGCCGTGTTGATGGGTACCTGAAAGGGCGTGTGAAACGCGAAAACGTTGCGCGTGACAAAAACATTGATGCAGAACATCTTGATTTAATCGATGGTCTTCAGGCCGCGGGTGTTGTGAACAAAACGTTCAATTCAGCCTTCATATTCGGGGCTGACGCTTCAGAAAGCCGCGCAGAGCAAGCGGGCCTTGGTGTTTCGATGATCGGGTCATTCTTTATGATGTTGGTCGTTCTGGTGCTGGCTTTGCCAATTGGGGTGGCGGCTTCGATCTATTTGGAAGAATTTGCGCCTAAGAACCGGATGACGGACCTAATCGAAGTCAACATTTCCAATTTGGCTGCGGTTCCGTCCATCGTTTTTGGTATTCTTGGCTTGGCCATCTTCATCCAATTTGTGCACTTGCCTCAATCGGCCCCGCTTGTCGGTGGTTTGGTTCTAACGTTGATGACATTGCCGACGATTATCATTTCAACGCGCGCGTCGTTGAAAGCTGTGCCGCCTTCGATCCGCGATGCCGCATTGGGGGTTGGCGCATCCAAGATGCAATCAGTCTTTCACCACGTGCTGCCCTTGGCAGCGCCGGGCATTCTGACTGGAACAATCATCGGTTTGGCCCAAGCGCTTGGCGAAACGGCGCCACTGCTTTTGATTGGTATGGTCGGATTTATTGCAACCAATGCACCTGACGGGCTGGCCAGTGGTCTGCTTGATCCAAATTCAGCGATGCCTGCGCAAATCTATGAGTGGGCCAAACGGGCTGATCCCGCCTATTATGAGCGTGCATGGGGTGGAATTATCATATTGCTGATCTTTCTGATCACAATGAATACTGTGGCTGTTATCCTGCGCCGCCGTTTCGAACGTCGCTGGTAAAAGGGCAGGCACATGAACGATTTGAACAGACTGGAGCCTGATGTGGGCCAGAACCAAGCGAAAATTGAAGCGAAAGGCGTGCAGGTCCATTATGCGGATACGCACGCAATCAAAGACGTCAACGTCACCATTGAAGACAAAACCGTGACGGCATTTATTGGGCCGTCCGGATGTGGAAAGTCCACTTTCTTGCGCTGCATCAACCGGATGAACGACACGATTGATATTTGCCGGGTCGAAGGTGACATTCGCATCGACGGTGAAGACATTTACGACCCCAAGGTTGACCCGGTTCAATTGCGAGCCAAGGTTGGCATGGTCTTTCAGAAACCTAATCCATTTCCGAAGTCGATTTATGACAACGTGGCTTACGGCCCACGCATTCACGGATTGGCACGCAACAAAGCGGAACTGGACGAAATAGTCGAAAATTCCCTACGCAGAGGTGCAATTTGGGACGAGGTCAAAGACCGTCTTGATGCGCCCGGAACAGGGTTGTCGGGGGGGCAGCAACAGCGCTTGTGCATCGCACGTGCGGTTGCGACGGAACCCGAAATTCTGTTGATGGACGAACCTTGTTCCGCGCTTGATCCGATTGCGACCTCGCAGGTCGAAAACCTGATCGACGAATTGCGCCAAAGCTTTTCAGTCGTCATCGTGACACACTCGATGCAGCAGGCCGCACGGGTCAGCCAAAAGACTGCGTTTTTCCACTTGGGCAATTTGGTGGAATACGGCGAAACAGGACAGATTTTTACGAACCCAGAAGACCCACGTACCGAAAGCTACATCACAGGACGGATCGGTTAAGCACATGGCGAATTCAGAACAACATATCGCGTCTGCCTTTGATCGCGACCTCGAAGCAATTCAGGCGCAAATCATGAAGATGGGCGGACTTGTCGAAGCCTCGATCATGAACGCAGCGGTCAGTCTGGAAACGCGGGACGAAGAGCTTGCCGAACAGGTGCGAAAAGGTGACAAGGCGATTGATCAATTGGAAGAGCTGATCAACGAAGAAGCTGCCCGTGTGATCGCGTTGCGCGCACCGACTGCGATTGACCTACGCCTTGTGTTGAGCGTCATGAAAATCAGCGGCAACCTTGAACGCATCGGCGATTATTCCAAGAACCTGGCCAAACGAACCGGCGTTTTGACACAGATGGCACCGGTCAGCGACAGCGCGGGCGCGTTGCGACGCATGGCCCGCGAAGTTGAACGCATGCTGAAAGATTCGCTTGATGCGTATATCGCGCGTGATGCGGAATTGGCCTTGGATGTCATTGCCCGCGACGAAGATGTCGATCAAATGTACACGTCAATCTTTCGCGAATTCCTGACCCATATGATGGAAGACCCGCGCAATATTACGGCCTGCATGCACTTGCATTTCATTGCGAAAAATATGGAACGTATGGGCGATCATGTCACATCCATCGCGGAACAAGTTGTGTATCTGGTGACAGGTGACTCGCCCGATGAAGCGCGTGTCAAAGCCGACCGCACATCGATTGACGTTTAGCATCATGTCAGTCGGACAACCCCGCGTTCTTGTCGTCGAAGACGAACCCGCACAGCGCGAAGTCCTTGCCTATAATCTGGAGGCGGAAGGGTTCGCGGTCAGCCGTGCGGGCGACGGTGAAGAAGCGCTATTGTTGGTGGAAGAAGACCTGCCCGATATCATCGTTCTGGATTGGATGATGCCGAACCTATCAGGGATCGAAGTGTGCCGCCGCCTTAAGATCAAGGCTGAAACACGGTCTATCCCGGTCATCATGTTGTCGGCCCGTTCAGAAGAGATCGACAAAGTGCGTGGTCTGGAAACAGGAGCCGATGATTATGTGGTCAAACCTTATTCTGTCATCGAACTGATGGCGCGCGTGCGGTCGCAATTGCGGCGCGTGCGGCCATCAACTGTTGGGCAACAGCTTGAATTTGAGGACATAATTCTTGATTCCGACAGCCACAAAGTATCGCGTGGTGGTGTTGAATTGAAATTGGGCCCAACAGAGTTTCGTTTGTTATCCACGTTCATGGAAAAACCTGGACGTGTTTGGAGCCGCGAGCAATTGTTGGACAGAGTTTGGGGACGCGACATCTATGTGGATACACGCACGGTTGACGTTCACATCGGACGATTGCGTAAAGCGCTGACGGGGAATGGAGGCTGTGATCCATTGCGCACGGTGCGCGGTGCGGGATACGCGTTAGGCTGAGATGATCCTTAAAGATCGTCAATCAAACTGCGGGGCAGGGACGCCAATACGCCCGCAACGGTAGATCGACAGTCCGCACCAATCCATTGCGTTCCCATCAATGCTGCCGCCAAAGGATCATGGCGTAAGACTATGCGCCGCCATCTGTGCAGGATGATCAACCGCAGCACTAACTTATCTTCACTGGTCAACGAACGAGATGGGGCAAACCCAGCAAGAAGGGATCGCAGATTTGTATAGCTTTCGATTTGCTCTACGGATGTCAGGTGATCGCGGACCCATGGCGGTATGGATGATGTATCAAAACTGGTGACCAGCGCATCAGGGGCAGGGTGCGCGGACAAAACACAACGCGGCGCGATTGGAAGACCTGCATGCTTTGGTGGCGTGTGTTCGAATGTCAGTAAAAAAACGTTGTCAGGTTGTGCAATCGTGTTCGAATACACAATATCATAAACGGCCTTGGTGTCTGTGCGGGCTTTCGGTGTCAAACAATACCGTGCTTCGCGACCTTCGCGGCGGCTTTCGATCCATCCATCTTTACGCAATCGATGCAGTGCAACGCGTAACGCCTCGGGTTTAATGCCCAATCGCGTACTTAGTCGCGAGACCAGCGGCCCAGACAATTCAGCGCCTTTGTCAGGGGTTAAATCACCCAAAAGCGTCACGAGAAACGACCAAACTTTGAGGTCGCCAAAACTGCGCAAATTTTCAAGAAGCGCGATTTCCGTCATGAAATGATAGTGTTTTGTTGCGGCATGCTGTCTATTCGCAACCACACTGGCACGCGACTTGTAAAGACCTATGTGGGTATTTGTCCGCAATTGTGACCGGCACCGAACAGATCGTCAGACGTCGATGCCCATGTCTTTGTAAGTTTCTTTCGCTAGCTTCAGCGCGCGATTGGCCCGTGGAACGCCTGCGTAGATCGCAACATGCTGAAACGCCTCCATCACATCTTGCGGAGATGCACCTGTATTGGCTGTCGCACGAATATGCATTGGAATTTCGTCGAAGTTGCCCAAGGCGGCCAGCAACGCGAGCGTCAGCATTGATCTTTCGCGGCGTGTGATTGCGTCAGATGCCCAAACCTGGCCCCAAGCACCTTGAGTGATGAGGTCTTGAAATGGTTCATCGAAATCGGATTTCTGTGTTTCCGCTCGATCTACGTGCGCATCACCTAAAACAGCGCGGCGGATATTCATGCCTTTGTCGTTTTGTGTCGTCATCCCAAACTCTCGAATGCTGTCGTTTCGTCATGATCAATGTAGGGCATGTCAAAACCCAGCAACTGGTCGAACGCAAGTATTATGACGCGTTGTGAAATGAAACGCGATATTTGGCTATGCATTTAAAATACATAATACTGATTATGAGATATTTATTACTGTAGCCGCAAAGCTAAAATGTCATCCATGAGCAATTCAGGAATGTCACTCTGCCCTCAAAAATCATTGAGGATGAGCGAACATGGGATGGGTGGTTATGAGCGAGCGCGAGTTGAAACCGTGTGGAGGTACTGGCGCAGGTCGATGACGGTCGATTGAGCGTTGATAATGCGGCGAGCATGTTAGACCTGACACGCCGACAGGTTTTCAGGCTCTTGAAGCGGTATCGCCAGGATGGCGCTTCTGCGATCAGGCATAAGGCGCGTGGTAAGCCGCCAAACAACCGCATTCATCATGCAAAGCGTGACTATGCTCTGAGCCTAATCAAGGAAAGCTACGCGGACTTTGAGCCGACACTGGCGGCTGAGATGTTGGCCGAACATCACGGATTCAAAGTGTCGCGCTAGACGGTTCGCGAGTGGATGCAGGAAGACGGCATTTGACTCTCGCGCAAACAACGCCGGACATTTCACCAGCCGCGCTTGCGGCGGGAATGCTTCGGCGAGCTGATCCAGATCGACGGCTCAGATCACCGTTGGTTCGAAGACCGCGGTGATCCCTGCACCCTGCTCGTTTTCATCGACGACGCTACCAGTACGTTGATGGAGCTGCGGTTTGTGACGTCCGAGAGCACGTTCAGTTACTTCGAGGCACTGGAAAGTTATCTGTTGAGGTATGGCCGCCCGGTCGCGTTCTACAGCGACAAGCACACCGTCTTCCGCGTTCCAAAACCGAACGAACACATGACCGGCATGACCCAATTCGGACGCGCCCTGGCCGAACTGAACATCGAGATCATCTGTGCCAATTCCTCGCAAGCTAAAGGCCGTGTTGAGCGCACGAACCGCACGCTGCAAGATCGGCTGATCAAAGAGCTGCGCATCGCAGGCATCTCCAACATGGAAGACGGCAACGCATTCCTTGCGGGCATCGTCGAGCGCTACAACGCGAAGTTTGCAAAGCCTCCGGCCAAACCGGACAACCTCCACCGAGTTTTGAATATTGAGCCGGTCCGCCTCGCCGAGGTCTTCTGCCTGCGCGACAAACGTTATGTCACCAAAGACCTGACGCTGAAGTACGACCGCAAGCGCATCCGGCTAGAGGTCAATGATCTGACGCGCGGCTTGGTTGGCAAATACGTGGATGTGTACGAGATGCCAGACGGACGCATCCAGGTGCGCGCAAAAGGCGTCGCCCTGCCCTGCAGTATCTTTGATCCACACCAACAGCGTGTGACCCATGCCGCGATCACAGAGAACAAACACTTGAGCGCCGTCCTCGCTCACATCAAAGAGGAACAGGAGAAAGCCACACCACCGCCAAAAGTCAAACCCGTCAGCGCAAGGAACGGCTACAAAAAGACCGGACGGAGACCACCAGGACGGCCTTCAAAGATGGAAGCTTATTATGAACGCAGGCGCCTAGAACGGGCTGCCAAAGAGATGGAAGTGGGTAGAGAGTGATGTCTTCAGTGGCAGCAAACGGTTTAAGCTGAAGACGACAACCGGAACTCAAACCTCAGCAATCACCACCGCCTGATACGTCATGTCCAGCACCATGACCGCGACCATCGTCGGCCCGTTTGTCATATCCCGAGCGGTCTGGTGCGTTGTCCACGGAAAAGGACATCAAGCCAGCCAAAAAAACTGCCACTGCAATCAAATACAGCCACCACGGGCCTGTCACAGTATAGGTCATCAACCCTATAAGTGGGCCAAGCACCAAAATCATCAGCTTGTAACGAGCTTTAACCATACCCAATGGTAATGGCCTTCAGAAGGAAAGTCACGCTAAGGACCTTCCTGTTCCGATCCCGCAAGGCTTTTCAGCCCTTCGATATCTGAGGTCTCCGGGCTGCTAAGCCTTGCTATCGTCGCGCTCGGTGGTGACACTTCTGCTTTGCAAACCCAGTGACATTTCTACTTGGTTGCAACAGATTGCCGGTTTGACCCAAGCTTAAAAGCAGTCTTTTGAACTAAACCAGCTGTTACTCTGTTGCCGCCTCAGCAAGTATTTTAAGAATACCGGCAGCACCTTCAGCCACAAACAGAACCACATTCGCTTTTTCAACGCTTGTCAGGCTCGACCACATCCGACCAGTATAATCGCCTTTCAATATCACGGCGTCTACTTCGCCCGTCTCAACATCCAACGTCATACTTAGATCATCGGACTCCATCTGCAATGCTGCAGCTCCATGGGTCAGTTGTCGCAAAGCGGCTGATCTCTCGGCTTTTAAGACGGCAATGCGTTGCTGACGTTCATTTTCATTGAGTTCGCTGGCACGAGCCATTTCTTTGCGCCAAGTCCGCATTGCTGCAAGGACAGCCCCGCCCGCCGTCAAAGGCAATAATGGTGGGCATAACACTCCGACGACGACACCAATCCCGACGCCAGTTCCAACCCCGCTTTCTATCGCGCGACCGCTTGCTTTTAGACGCATCGAAATTGGGTTCGAAATGTTATCCGAAAATGTCCCGGCCATGGTTTTTTGAAGATTTGCAGCTAATTTGGGAACCGAAGCAACACGCGATCTAGCGCTATCTTGCAGCCCTTCGACCACACTTGGCACCGAAGTCACACTTGATTTCGCACCATCCCAGACACTGCCGGATACCGAGGCCACGCTATCTAAAGCACGAGAAAACCTTGACGATTTTAAAAATGGTTCTGTTGGTTGCGGCGCATATTCTGAAAGGACTTCAAGTTCGACCTTAGCATTTGATAAAGTAGATCGTTCTATGTGCTTGCGCGCAGTTTTGGCGAGCGCTGAAGCTCTGGAAATTGATGAAAAAATCTGGTGCATTTCATCTTCAGAGACGGACTCCATTTGATCAATGTCATCCAACATCAATATCACCGCAGTCAAACTGGGTGCATGAACGGTGTGAAACGACCTATTTAACCGCCATTTTTCTGGGTCCTTGCGCAAGGCATTCGCAACATATTTTAGATCGTCATCAAGGGTCCCAATGGCGCGTTTAAATTCACGACTGGTCATTGAGCGTGCTTCGATCAATTCAGAAAGAATCTCTAAATTCCGCAGTCTCTCACTGTCTGCATCTTCAATATTCAAGCCGAGAAAACCTTCCCAAGGTATTGGTTTAATTGCAATTTATAGTTCACTCTGGGCGGGCTGTTTCGTTGCCGTGGCTGGCGATATGCCCCACCAAGTTACCTTTGAGCGTGTAGCTTGTTCCAGGCACCCACCCATGATCCGCAATGACGTTACTCACTTGTTCCCGGCTTAGATATTTACTGGGTGATTTCTTGTTGCAGGTTACGATCATAATATCTTGTTTTTGATCACAGTTTTTCGCGAGTCAATTGCTCAGCTCTTGTTCAGATGCGACCCTGACCCGCTTCAATTTAGGTATCAACATAGAGTTAAATCCTTTGCGGCTGCCTCTTCATAAATATGGCAAAAAAACGGGTTCGGCAAACATCGAGAATTTTGACCGTTCCCTTGGGAGTCCCCAATTACATTTGCCGGTTCAAATCGCGTTGCGTCACAAATTGCAATCTCAGGTATACTAAATCGGTTTTGACAGCGTACGATGACAGTGAATTGCACCGTGACGACCGTGGGAGGGCAGCACAAACATGACACTCAGACCAAACGACGTGTCACCGCAAGCTGCAATGTCCCTTGATGATGCAGTCGCGAAGATCACAACCGAAAATCCAGTGTTTGAGCTGACACAGGCGAGTATTCGCGGTGTGACCTATCCGGTGTTTAAGAATGTCGCGACCGATCTGGGTCAGATGATGCGGAATGCCAAGGCGGCGCATGAAAACGGTCAAGCCGAGTATCTCGTTTTCGGATCAGAAAGATATACTTACGACGCGTTCTTAATGCGCGTTGAAGCAGTGGCAAACCAGTTGAAAACGCGATTTAACGTCGGTGCCGAGACACGTGTTGCACTGGCAATGGCCAACTGCCCGGAAATGCTGATCGCCAAAATGGCAATTGTCAGTCTGGGCGGAGTGGTTGTTTTTCTAAACGCTTGGTGGACCCAAGAAGAGCTGGTTTACCCAATTGAAGACAGCGCGGTTCGACTTGTTTTTGCGGACGAGAAACGACTTGAACGATTATCGCCGCTTAAGGCCACACATGACCTTCACTTGATTTCGGTTCGGTTTGATGGTGGCGATACAAGATTTTCAGACCTGCTTGCGCACCCTGCCCGCGCTGTTGATTGGCCAGCGATAGATCCGGACTCGGATTTTGCGGTAATGTATTCATCCGGCACTACGGGGCATCCAAAAGGCGTCGTGCTGACCCATCGCGGCGCGATCAACGCTGTGTATTCATGGCTGATGCAGCTTGCGATCTTACCCCTGACAGATCCGCAACCGGCCTCTGATATTGCTGCGCCGCGTCCATGCGGTATGATCATAACCCCATTGTTTCATGTCACAGCAAGCCACCCGGCATTCTTGGTGTCGATCCCTGCAGGCGCAAAGCTGGTTTTGATGTCACGTTGGGATGCAGACGAAGCCGTGAGATTGATTGATCGCGAAAAGGTCACGCGGGTCATAGGTGTTCCGACGCAAACGGCAGACATAATGGATGCGGCCAAACGGTTGGGGTCAGAATTGAAATCATTGTCGGTTTTGGGGTCTGGTGGCGCAAAACGCCCGCCCGCGCAAGTCACCGAATTGAACGACGCCCTGCCAAACACGCAAATCAGTACCGGCTGGGGTATGACGGAAACCAATGCCATTGGGATTGGTGCAATTGGGGATGAATACGTGTCCCACCCTTCATCAGCAGGTCGTTTGTATCCGCCCATTCAACAGCTCGAATTTCGTGACCCAAATGGTTTGCCTGTTCCGCAGGGTGAGGTTGGCGAAATTACGGTTAAAAGCGCGTGTAACATGCGGGAATATTTGAACAAACCAGAGGCGACGCAAAGCGCGCTTCGGGACGGATGGTTGTGCACAGGCGACTTGGGCTACATCAATGAAAACGGCCTTGTGACGATCGTCGACAGAATAAAAAACATCATTATCCGCGGTGGCGAAAATATCGCCTGTCTGGATGTCGAGGCCGCGTTGCATGGGCATCCTGCCGTGTTGGAGGCGTGTTCTTTTGCGGTGCCGCATTCTCGATTGGGCGAAGTTGTGGGCGCGGCCGTTCTTTTGCGCCAAGACCACCATGCCACTGCTGATGAAATAGCTGGATTTTTACGCGAACGGATCGCGCATTTCAAAGTGCCTGAACATATCTGGATCTATGACACCACCCTGCCCCGTGGCGCGACGGACAAGCTGGATCGGCGCGGCATTCAACAGCATTGTATCGGGCAATTGCGTCAACCTCCTTCCGAATGAAAGCATACTATGGAACTGAAAGATAAAATTGTTGTTGTCACCGGTGCAGCTCGTGGAATTGGGCAAGCTTTGGCCATCGCCTTCGCAAACGAGGGGGCGAAATCCGTCATCTGTGCGGATATCGATTTGGATGCAGCGAAGGAAACCGCATCTGGCATTGGTGGAACGGCGGTTAAGACGGATGTGTCAAAAGAGGCTGATATTCTGCGCCTGATCGAAGAAACGGAACGTGATGTTGGCCCAATCGACTTGTTCGTGTCGAATGCAGGAATTGCGATACCGGGCGGTGTTGAAACAGGCAATGACGACTGGCAGCGGATTTGGGACATCAATGTGATGTCTCAGGTATGGGCCGCGCGGCATATAGTGCCCAGAATGGCTGCCCGTGGTGGTGGGTATTTGTTGAACACCGCATCTGCTGCAGGATTGTTAAATCAGGTGGGATCAGCGCCATACGGTGTGACAAAGCACGCGTCAGTCGGTTTGTCCGAATGGCTGGCCATGAGCCACGCAGATGACGGGATCAAAGTGTCAGTCTTGTGCCCGCAAGCCGTGCGCACCGACATGACCAAAGGCCAAGAAGACCACGTGGCCGCATTGGACGGGATGTTAGAGCCCGAAGACGCTGCGCGCGCCTGTGTAGAGACTATTAGAGCCGAAACCTTCCTTGTGCTGCCGCATCCAAAAGTGCTGGATTACATGCGCATGAAAACAGCAGATTATGATCGTTGGATTGGTGGCATGACCAAGTTGCATCGCCAATTTGGCGATTGGTCCAAGGACTGATCAGCTGGGCTTGATGGGGCGGATGAGCCCTTCTTGGGCGACGCTGGCGACCAACTGCCCTGCCCGGTCATAAATCATCCCGCGATTGAACCCACGCGCCCCGCCGGTCCATGGGCTGTCCATCGTATAAAGATGCCAGTCGTGAAACGACGTCTGTTGATGAAACCACATCGCATGATCCAAACTGGCGGCCATGGCGTTTCCAGTGAACCACGTCAGCCCATGTGGGCGCAGACCAGAGCCAAGCAGGTCCATGTCGGATGCGTAGGCGAGCAAACAATGCTGCATCCTGATATCGCAGCCTTCGGCGGCAGCCATGCGGAACCACAAATGGTGATTGTCGGACTCCGGTTCCGGATTGAACATATCGCGCGGAGCAACCGCCCTAATTTCAATTGGGCGCGGGCGCAGGAATTCTTCTTGCCATTTCTCCGGAATGTTGCCGACAACCTTTTTGCGTAGCTCCAAGCGGCTTTCGAGGTTTTCGGGCACTTCAACGTCTGGTGCCTCGTGCTGGTGGTGCCAACCGTCCTCAGACACATGAAACGAACAGGTCATGTTGAGGATCTGTTTGCCATGCTGGATCGCCACCACGCGCCGCGTTGTAAAGCTGCCCCCATCGCGGGACCGGTCGATTTGGTAAATAACCGGAACTTTGGGGTCGCCAGGTCGGATGAAATATGCATGCAATGAATGGCACAGACGATCATCGACAGTCGCATAGGCGCTGGCCAAGGCCTGACCGATGACCTGCCCGCCAAAGATGCGCATGGGGGTTTCGCCGCCCGCCCCCGTGCCGCGAAACAGGTCCACCTCAAGCTGTTCGGGGCGTAACAGGTTCAGCAAAGTTTCGTGTTCGGCGCTCATACCAATGCTCCGTGCACAAGGGCTTTCAACTGCGGGCGCGCGGGGTAACTGGAACTTGGCGACAGTTGAGTTAAAAACACGACGCTGAACCCGCGAACGCGGTCGACCCAAAAGAACGTTGATGCCATGCCGCCCCAGCTGAAATCACCGACACTGCTTGGTGTTCGACTGCGTGCCGCATCCAAAACGACCGCGCCGCCAATTCCAAAGCCCATGCCTTCCATAGGCTGTTCTGCGAAACTGGATGGTCCCATCGATGCGATATCTCCGGCCAAATGGTTTTGCATCATGAAATCAAGCGTTGCTGGGGAAACCAGTCGTGTCCCATCCGCCGCCTGCCCGCTGTGCAGACATTCGGAAAACGCCATGAAATCATCCAGCGTTCCAACCAACCCTCCGCCACCAGAGAACAAAGTCGTGCGCCGCAGTTGGGAATTCTCAGCGTCATCTGCCAATCGCAGCGGATCGCCACCTGTTGATGACGCGTTCAAATCCATCGCGTTGCCTGCAAGCGGCGTATACAGATTGGCAAATCGATCCAGCGATGCATCCGGTATAATGAAACCCGTGTCGCGCATCCCCAACGGGTCAAAAATCCGTTCCCGAAAGACGCGGTCTAAACTTTGCCCTGTGATCACTTCGATCACGCGTCCGATGACGTCTATGCCAAGTGAATATTCCCAGCGGCTGCCGGGCTGGAACGCCAAGGGAAGACCGGACAACTGCACAGCCATGTCCGCGAGTGTCCCTTGCGTTGGTCCGAAAAAGATCTTTTGTTCATCAAGCGCTTGAGGCACCAGACCGGGGTTGAACGCATAGGAAATGCCAGACGTGTGGGTCAGCAATTGATGTAACGTCGGCGTGGCACAGGGTGTCGTCTGATCCAAGCTGACGGCCTCAGGGATCAGCGCCTGCATATTCTGGAATTCAGGGACAAACGCATCAAGTGGCGCATCGAGATGAACCAACCCCTCTTCGACCAGCATCATCAAAACCATCGACGTGACAGGCTTGGTCATCGAATAAAGACGCACGATCGTGTCACGTTGAAACGGTGTGGTCGCAGCCAGATCACGCAATCCTTTTGCTTGGTGGAAAATTTCGGTGATGCCTGATTGGATCAAGACACTGCATCCGGCAAATTTCCGATCTGCCACATAAGCGTCCATCCAAGTTTCGATACGGTTCAGGCGATTGTGATCAAACATGGGGTGCGTCTTTCATAGGATTGCGCAGATTGTGACGGTCTGGGCGCGGGCTCACAAGTCAAAAGCGTTGACCACCTCGAACAGCCTGATACCTTTTGCACAAACCAACGGAGATTTGGCTTTGCTGACATTACATTTCGCACCAAATAGCCGTGCAGTTCGTGCCGTTTGGCTGCTGGAAGAACTTGGGTTGGATTATCAGCTGGAACGCTATGCGTTGGGGGCGCCGGAAATGCGCAGCCCTGAGTTTCGAAAAGTCCATCCCATGGGCCGTGTTCCGGTTCTAGAAGACGGCGATATTCGCTTGTTCGAAAGCGGCGCGATCATGGGATACCTGATCTCGCGCCATGGACAAGGGCGATTACGCCCTCCTGAGGACAGCGCGCATTACCCGGCCTATCTGCAATGGCTGCACTATTCCGAAGGCATGATCATGCCACCGATCAACAGCTATATGGTCGAAACCTTCTTCCTCCCACCAGAACGCCAATCCGAAGTGCATGCAAAGCGCGCCAAAAAGCTGATGGGGCAAATGCTTGTTGCGGTAGATGCCGGACTTGCTGGACAGGAATATTTGGCCGGTGATTTTTCTGCGGCGGACATCATGACCGGATCAGCGGTTCTTTCGGCGCGGCATATTGGCGTAGACCTATCAGAAATGCGGGACTTGCAGGCGTATTGTACGCGATTGCAAGCCCGCCCAGCTTATCAGAAGGCATCAAACACATGAGTCATATTCTAATCGTAGGGGCTGGTGATTACATCGGTTCTGCTGTTGCGCGTCGGTTTGCACAAGGTGGGTATCGCGTGTCGGTGGGGCGTCGTAATGGCGAAAAGCTTGAACCATTGACGTCCGAAATCGCAGCCGCTGGCGGACAGGCGCATGGCTATACAGTTGACGCGCGCGATGAGGACAGCATCAACGCGACCATGGCCGCCTGCGAAGCGATCGAACCGCTGGATATCGTGCTGTTCAATGTCGGTGGGAATGTTCTGTTCCCCATTCGGGAAACGACATCTCAGGTCTTTCGTAAAGTGTGGGAAATGGCGTGCTTTGGCGGTTTCCAAACCGGACGTGCCGCCGCCGAGATCATGGTGCCACGTGGTAAAGGGTGTATCTTTTTCACTGGAGCGACGGCGTCGATGCGGGGATCGTCAGGGTTTTCGGCCTTTGCCAGTGCCAAGGCGGGCTTGCGAAATCTGGCGCAATCCATGGCGCGTGAATTGGGGCCCCAAGGGATCCATGTCGCGCACTTGGTGATTGATGCCGGCGTGGACACGGATTGGATACGCGAATTCATGGCACAGCGCGGTCGCGTCTTGGAATCGGATGACTTGGTCAACCCTGCCTCAGTTGCGGAAGCCTATTGGGGATTGGCCAATCAAACGCCAGACGCGTGGACGTTCGAAATGGACTTGCGCCCAGACAGAGAGACGTGGTGATGACCGACATTGAATTCCTGTATGACTTTGGATCCCCCAACGCTTATCTGGTTCATAAGGTCCTGCCCGGCATCGCGAAAGATCACGGCGCGCGCGTCACTTACAGCCCCATTCTTTTGGGTGGGGTCTTCAAGGCGACGAACAATCAAGCACCTTTTACAGCGTTCGCCGATGTGACCGGTAAGGTCGCTTACATCCGCCGCGAATTTGCACGTTTTATTGAACGTCACGCGGTTCCATTTAAGTGGAATGACAATTTTCCTGTGAACACTCTGACATTGATGCGAGGCGCGTTGTTTGCGCAGGGCAAGGCGTGGGAACAGAAATATATCGATACCTGCTTTGACGCGATGTGGATACAAGGTGCCAATATGGCCGATCCGGATGTTGTCTTATCGACATTGGATGCCGCCGGATTGCCCGGCGCGGACATTCTAAGCGCGACAAAAATCCCAGATGTTAAGGGGCGTTTGGCCGCTGTGACGGACGAGGCCATTGCGCGCAATGTCTTTGGGGCACCGACACTGTTCGTCAAAGACGAGATGTTTTTTGGCAAGGATGCGTTGGACGATTTGGTCTGGCGATTGGAACAAGTCAAAGCTGGGTAATCGTTTCGCGCCTGTCTTGGGCGATGTTAAACCTCAAGCCATTCCTTGCGGATGTCATCGCGGTTTTTCAGCTCGGCAGGCGTGCCTTCAAACACCATTTGACCGTGACCCATGACATAAACCCGATCCGCGATATCCAGCGCGATCGCCAGTTTTTGTTCAACAAGCAGTGTCGCAATTCCACGTTTGGCGATTTCTTGCAAAAGCTGAGCGACACGCGTTACCATTTGCGGTGACAGTCCTTCGGTGGGTTCATCGATCATGACCAAATCGGGATCACCCATCAACGTGCGGCACATGGTCAGCATTTGTTGTTCGCCCCCTGACAAGACAGATGCTTCGACATCTGCGCGGCGTCCAAGGTTTTCGAACATCTCAAACATGTCTTGCATCGACCAGCGACCCGATCCCTCTTTCTGACCGGGTTTTAGGCCAAGGATCAGATTCTGACGCGTTGTTAGACCGGGAAAGATGTCACGGTTCTCTGGCACGTAACCGATGCCCAGATTGGCGATTTCATAGGCTTTTTTGCCAGCGATGTTTTGTCCGCGAAACTTGACGGTGCCTTGCGGTTCGACTTCGCCCATCACTGCCTTGCAGGTGGTGGATCGCCCGACCCCGTTCCGCCCCAGCAAAGCGACAATTTCGCCCTCACCGATCTTCATATCCACACCTTGAAGGATGTGGGACTTGCCGTAATAGGCATGCAGGTCCAATACGTCGAGCATCAGTGCTCTTCCTCCAAAGCGGCCCCAAGATAGGCCTCTTGAACCTTCGGGTTGCCCCGCACGTCTTCTGGGCTGCCCGTGGCGATGATTTCCCCGTACACCAAAACGCTGATCCGGTCGGCAAGGCCAAAGACCACACCCATATCGTGTTCGACCATGATCAGGGTTTTATTTTCCGTCACGCGTTTAATCAGATCAACGATATAATCGGTTTCTGAGTGGCTCATCCCGGCAGTGGGTTCGTCCAACATGATCACATTCGCCCCACCGGCAATTGTGATACCGATCTCAAGCGCGCGTTGCTCTGCGTAACTCAGAACACCCGCAGGCAGATCGCGCCGCGCAGACAGGTTGATCATCTCAAGGATTTCATCCGCGCCGTCGGTCAAGGGTTGTTGTCTGCCCACCAATGTCCAAAACGAATATTTGTACCCCTGCGCCCACAGCAAGGCACAGCGCACATTTTCGAACACCGTCATTTTGGGAAAGATATTGGTGATCTGAAATGATCGAGACAGACCCAGCCGGTTGATCTGGTACGGGGCCAATCCGGCCAAGTTCTGCCCGTGCAACGAAATGCGCCCCGATGTTTGCGGGAAACGACCAGTGATCAGATTGAACAGGGTCGATTTGCCCGCCCCGTTTGGACCGATAATCGCATGCCGTTCACCCGCAGGTATATCAAGGGACACGCCACGTATGATCTCGGTCTTGCCAAAGCTTTTTTGCAGATCTGCCAGTTGCAACGCAGATGTCATCGGCCTGTCCCATCGGGGGTATTGGCGTCATTCCACGCCTCGAGCATTGCAGGC
>JBDWGM010000102.1:0-97174 GCA_039975755.1 Paracoccaceae bacterium
TGAATTGATTTCTTCGATGTCTGGCAACAAATCACGGCGTGCTGCATCTGTCGTCGCGATTGCGGCTGCTCCGGCTGCCACTGCAGCAACGTTTTCATCACCGGTCTGCGCCGCTGGTTCGCTCGTCAGATCTTTTATAGCCTTTTCGACAAGACCATCGTCCACACCCGATCCCGGCTGTGTTTCAAGGCTATCTTGTTCGCGAGCTTCGGTTTCCCGATCCGCTTCAGCTTTCAAGATTGCTTCGACCGACGAATCTAATTTGCGGGCTTGGGGTCCAGCTTCTGTATCTTCGGCGACGTCTTCCTTCGTTGCCTCGGCCGAACTATCCTCAGGATCTGAGCTTTCCGTTGGTTTTTTTACTGGCTTCTTCTTGGGTTTCGGCTTGGACTTGGCCCGTTTTTTTGCAGCAGGGGGCTTGGCAGCTACATCGGCGTCGTCTTTGGATGGCGCTTTGTCTGGCGATGCTTCGGTTGATGTGGTGCCGCTTTCATCTGGCTGGTGGTCTGGATGATTTTGGAACCATGTTGTCGAGCAACTGGAACATTGCACATCTCGACCTTCCGTCGGAATGACAGAGTCTGGGACGTCGTACTGCGCATCGCAGTTAGGGCAGATCAAGCGCATCTTGTTTCCGGCTTCATTTTACGCCACAGCATATGAAGGGCAGGAGTCTTGTAAAAGGCCTAATTCGCCTTAAGGCTGTGTAAACATAGATTAGATTGCTCCTGTCGCGGAACCACAACAGGGGTATTAGAGGCAAACGACAGTGATCGAACTAAAACAAGTGGCCTACAGCTACGGTGGAGGCGAGCTGTTATCGGACGTCTCGTTGAGCTTGGCGCCCGGGTCATTCCATTTTCTAACAGGGCCGTCTGGTGCTGGAAAAACCACGCTTTTGAAACTGTGCTATGGGGCATTGCTTCCAACAAGTGGCAAGGTGTCATTGTTTGACAAGGATGTGCGTAGTTTGGATCGCGATGGGATCGCGCGGGTGCGTCGGCGCGTTGGTGTCGTGCATCAGGATGTCCAATTTCTGGACCATTTACCGGCCATTGAGAACATCGCCTTGCCGCTCACTGTCTCAGGTCGCCCAATTGAAAATGTTCAACAAGATCTTGATGACCTTGTCAGTTGGGTGGGCCTTGGCGATCGCGTAAATGCGCTGCCCCCTGAGTTGTCAGGCGGAGAACGCCAACGTGCGGGATTGGCCCGTGCCGTAATAATGTCGCCAGATGTCATTTTGGCGGACGAACCCACTGGGAACATTGATTGGGAAATGTCGCAACGCATTTTGACGCTGCTTGTTGAGCTGAACCGAATGGGGAAGACGGTATTGGTCGCGACGCATGATTTGTCGCTGATCCGAACTGCCAAGTCACAGGTTCAATCGCGCGTCCTGCGTATATCCAACCGAGGTGTCCAATTGGCTGGGGCGGATCTGTAATGAAGCAATTAAAGCATCTGAAAACGATTTTCACAGACCAATCAGCGGATCGCGTAGTGCCCTCATCAGGGATTACGGCCCGGCTGACCTTGTTTGTGTCGGCAGTGATGGCATTCTTGGCTGTCTTCGCGTTGGCGTTATCATTCGCTTCCGGGCGGCTTGCCAAAAGCTGGGGGCAAGATCTCGCAGGATCTGCAACCGTTCGAATTTTAGCACCGCCGGGACAAAGGGCCACGCAAACAGAAGCGGCTGTGAAAGTGCTGGAAACAACAGAAGGTGTTTTGGAGTCGCGACCGTTGTCTGATGGGGAACAACGTGCGTTGTTGTCGCCTTGGATCGGGGCGGACCTTCCCTTGGATGAATTGCCTATTCCTCGGCTGATTACGTTACAAATTGATCCCGAAACCTTTGATCCGGTCGGATTGCGCCTGAGACTAACAGCAGAAGTGCCAGGTGCGGTCCTTGATGATCATGGGCGTTGGCGTACACCGTTGATTTCTGCGGCCGGCCGGTTGCGATTGCTAAGCTTCAGTGTCGTCATTTTGATCGTTGCAGCCTTGGCGGCAATGGTAACGCTGGCTGCGAATGCAGCGCTTGCGGCAAATGCCAAGGTCGTGGCTGTGTTACGCTTAGTTGGTGCTACTGATCAGTTTATTGAGGGCGCGTTCATCCGACGATTTACAATACGCGCTGCAACGGGGGCGGCATTCGGAACAGTCCTTGGTGTCGTTTTCTTGATTTTGATGCCTTCAGATGAGGGGCCTGATGTTGCTGGATTGCTGACTGCGTTTGGCTTCCAAGGGTTTGAATGGCTTGTCCCCTTGATCCTTCCGGTGCTGACTGGCAGCGTGGCGTTAGTGGCCACAGCAGCAGCCGCCCGCAAAGCACTGAGAGACCTTGCCTAATGATCCAATATATCCGCTCCGTTCTGTTTATCTTTCAGGTTTATTTGATGATGCTTTTGATGGGCATTTTCTTTGCACCTTACGCAATTATCTCGCCAAACGGGGCACGCTTGGCTTGCAAAAGCTATTGTAAATGGACGTTCTGGACGGCCAGTTGGATGGTTGGCGTAAAAGGAGAAGTCCGCGGCGATATCCCCGAAGGTGAAGTGATCATAGCGGCAAAGCACCAATCGTTTTTCGACATCATGTTGATTTTCCATGCCCTGCCTTCGGCGAAATTCATAATGAAGCGTGAAATCTTGTGGACGCCTGTGATTGGCCTTTACGCCAAACGGCTTGGTTGCGTTCCGGTTGATCGGGGTAAACGTGGGGCAGCGATCCAGAAAATGGTTGAAGACGTCGAGGCCGGTCACAGTCTTCCCGGTCAATTGATAATTTACAGTCAGGGCACGCGTGTTGCGCCGGGGGATTACAAACCCTACAAAGTTGGGACAAGTGTTCTGTACGAACAACTTGGACAACCCTGTGTACCGGTTGCCACGAATGTAGGTCTTTTTTGGCCACGCACAGGCATCATGCGCTATCCCGGTACAGGCGTTGTTGAATTCCTGCCAGCTGTTTTGCCTGGCAAAGATCGAGATACCTTTATGGCTGATCTTGAGAAACAGGTCGAAGATCGTTCCAATGAACTCATGAAAGAGGCTGGTTTTGACCCGAAAAATTGACTCTCTTGAAACGCTGAACACTTTGTACAAACAACCAGTGCTACATTCATTGCAAAAAGTGGCTGACCATCTGACACCGCTTTACCGACGTTGGATTGAAGGCGCGCGGTTTTGCATCCTGAGCACGGTTGGTCCCGGGGGGGTGCATGGAAGCCCACGCGGGGACGACGGTCCTGTGGTGCGTGTGCATGACGCTAAAACGATTATGATGCCGGATTGGCGTGGGAACAACCGGTTGGATTGTTTGCGCGATATCGTCTCAGACGGGCGCGCGGCGCTGCTGTTTCTGGTGCCCGGCACCAATACGACGGTCCGTGTCAATGGGCGTGCATTTCTGACAGATGACCCGGAATTATGCACCAGCTTTGAACAACGCGGGAAACATCCCGTCACAGTGATCGTGTTTGAAGTGGATGAGGTGTACACCCAATGCGCCAAAGCGCTTCTTCGGTCCGATTTGTGGAACCGCAGTGACGCGGATGGTTTGCCCACGGTCGGTGACATACTGGCGGATATGACAAACGGCGAACTAGATGCTGCCGAATACGACCGTAATTACGTTGTTAATGCGCAACCCCGAATGTGGTGAAGATTTTGGCCCGGCGCATGAAACCACACCGGGCCATCTGACGACTTAGGGCAAAAGCACTTTGTCGATCACGTGGATGACGCCGTTGGATGCAAAGATGTCGGCTGCCGTTACATTTGCGTCGTTGACTTTGACACCAGTGCCAACTTTGCCAGCGTTTCCGTCAACATGAACTGTGCCACCCTGAACGGTCGCAACGGTCTGACGCGTGCCCAGAACGTCGCCTGCGGTCACTTGTCCTGGCAGAACATGGTAGGTCAAAATCGAAACAAGCTGATCTTTGTTTTCTGGCAATAGCAGGTTTTCAACTGTTCCCGCTGGCAATGCATCAAAGGCGGCATTTGTTGGTGCGAAAACGGTGAAAGGTCCGGGCCCTTTTAATGTTTCAACCAAGCCAGCGGCTTGTACGGCCGCAACCAGTGTTGAAAAATCTGGGTTTCCGGCGGCAATATCGACGATGTCGTCGCCACCCGATTGTGTTTGCGCGCATGCGCCCAATGCAAACGCGAGGCTGACGCCCCCCAAAAGCTTAATGATGTTCCGACGTTGCATAACTATTCCCTTTCAATGTCCCACCCAGGTTTGGGCGCTTTTTGGCGACACAAGTCTTTTCATCGCTTGTCGGCCGCTGTTTAGAACTACGCAGGGTTGGAAAAATTGGACCAAAATTAAAAAATGCGCCGGCGCATGGTCGCCGACGCATTTGATTTTTCTGGCTTTAATCAGAAATTAGCTGTGGATCGGGCCATCGCCACATGCCAGCGCCGCTTCACGCACGGCTTCTGAATATGTCGGGTGCGCGTGGCAGGTCATTGCAAGATCTTCAGCAGATGCGCCAAATTCCATGGCAACACAGACTTCGTGGATCAAATCGCCTGCCGCAGGGCCGATAATATGTGCGCCCAAAATACGGTCCGTATCAGCATCTGCCAGGATTTTCACAAACCCGTCGCCTGCAAAATTTGCCTTTGCCCGTCCGTTGCCCATAAAGCTGAATTTGCCAATTTTGTAATTTTTGCCAGCGTCTTTCAGGTCCTGTTCGGTCGCTCCGACATTGGCGACTTCTGGGTGTGTATAGATAACGCCGGGAATGACGCCATAATTGACATGCCCATGTTTGCCCGCGACTTGCTCTGCCGCCGCCATACCTTCGTCTTCGGCTTTGTGGGCAAGCATCGGACCGTCGATCACGTCGCCAATGGCATAGATGCCTTTTACATTGGTTTGCCAATCGCCGCCGACTTTGATCTGACCACGGTCAGACATTTCAACGCCCAGTTTGGCAAGGCCAAGACCGTCAGTGAACGGCTTGCGCCCAGTGGCGACCAGAACGACATCCGCATCCAGAACATGTTCGCTTTCGTCCTTGCGCAGCTTATAATGCACTTTGGCCTTGGTTTTGGTTGCTTCAGTCTTTTGAACCGCAGCGCCCATGATAAAATTCAGACCCTGTTTCTTAAGCGTGCGTTGGAATACCTTTTGTATTTCTGCGTCCATTCCGGGCGTAATCGCGTCCAAGAATTCGACGACCGTCACTTCGGAACCCAGACGTTTATAAACAGATCCCAGTTCCAATCCGATGACACCAGCCCCGATAACAGCCATCTTTTTTGGTATTTTGTTAAGTGTCAGCGCACCGGTAGATGTCACAACGACTTTTTCGTCAACTTCGACACCGGGAAGCGATGAAGGTTCTGAACCTGATGCAACGATGATGTTTTTGGCCTCGTGCACTTCATCGCCGACTTTGACTTTACCGGGTTCAGGAATCGATCCCCACCCTTTGAGCCAATCGATTTTGTTCTTTTTGAACAGAAATTCGATACCCTTGGTGTTCTGCGCAATCGTGTCCTGTTTATAGGACTGCATCTGTTTCCAATCTACCGAAGGGCTTTTGCCCTTAAGCCCCATGGCCGTAAAGTTGTGTTCCGCTTCATGCAACATATGCGAGGCATGCAACAGCGCCTTGGACGGAATGCACCCAACGTTCAGGCAGGTTCCGCCAAGGGTTTCATTGCCTTCAACACATGCCGTCTTGAAGCCAAGCTGAGCACATCGAATTGCGCAGACATAGCCGCCGGGGCCGCTGCCGATAATGATTACGTCGTAGGATGCCATGAGGAGCCCTTTCCTTGAAAACGGGATATGCAGGCAGGGGGACGTTTGCACAGATTGTGCGACCCTCTGTGCGAAAGTTTGAAAATCAGTGTGGTCATATCAGCGCCGCCAGCAACATCGCAGTTGTGGACAACATCCCGACGGCCCAAATCAGCGAACGCCAAGGCACTAGTCCGAAGGCATAAGCAGGGACGTAAAGGATGCATGAAGCGAGATAAAGGTAAGCGCATGTTTGCGTGAAAGCTGTGGAGTGTTCGGCCAGCGTGACAACCACAACGGCGATTGTGAACAAGATCAGCGCCTCGTAATGGTTGTTCATGGCGCGCCACAAACGACCAGTGCGTGGGCTGACCTGTTCCGCAAGTGGCTTATCCAACCGTTGCGCATCACGTGGGCCCAGAGTTTTGCCAAAACCCAGTTCGACGTTTGCAGGAACTGACATCAAGACGAATTGCACGACTTGCAACAGCGCGGCCAAGCAAAGAGCTGTTAGTTCGGGTGTCATGACCGCCCAAGCTCCTTCTTGCGAATGAGATAGAAAAGCACTGACGCCTCAACCAAGATCGTCGCCGGATGGCGTAAGAGGCCGACCAGTGTCAGGCCTTGTCCTTCGAAAGGGTCCGCACCTAAAAAGTAGTGCAAGCGATAGGCTAAAGCATGGATCAAGAACAGCCAAAGTGCCGCCGTTGAACGCAGCCACAGGGCAAGGGCAATGGCAATGGGCAAGGCAACTGCAGGCGAGATACGGAAAAGACCGGGTAGGCCGTCTTGCAGTTCAGCGGTCATGCGGGGCAAATTGAAGACCACAAATTCATACAGAACAAATGCAGCTAGGATAGTTCCGAGCCCGCACGCGATCCAATATGATAATTTGGCAAGAGACACGTCATCGCATTCCTAGTTTGCCGGCAGTAATATTCGTGCCCCGAAGATCTGACGATGACGACGGGATGTAAGAGACATCCCTCTGGTCCGAAGGCCGCCGAAAAGGGCTGCGTCGCAGGTGACGAATTTGCGTTTGATTCATGGAAATCTTAACGTTTTCAGCAGATAGTCCCAACCCGAGATCAGTTTGCATGCAGGCAAACCGATCCCGAAGTCGTTTTGAATTACGCAATTCGAATGGCATCAAAGATCCATTAACAGCCTGCGCGGGTCTTCCAGAGCTTCTTTCACGCGCACAAGGAATGTCACAGCGCCTTTGCCGTCAACGATGCGGTGATCGTAAGACAGCGCCAGATACATCATCGGGCGGATCACCACCTGACCGTTGATCGCCATGGGGCGATCTTGGATTTTATGCATCCCAAGAATACCAGATTGAGGCGGGTTCAGGATCGGCGAAGACATCAGTGATCCATAGACGCCACCATTCGAGATGGTGAATGTGCCGCCTTGCATTTCTGCCATGCTCAGTTTTCCATCACGGGCGCGGGCGCCTTTTTCGGCAATGGCTTTTTCGATGGCAGCGAAAGACATCGTATCTGTGTCACGGATCACCGGAACCACAAGCCCTGTAGGCGTTCCAGCCGCGATGCCCATGTGGACGAAGTTTTTATAAACGATGTCGGTGCCGTCGATTTCGGCATTCACTTCGGGCACTTCCCGAAGGGCGTGGCAGCACGCCTTGGTAAAGAACGACATGAAACCGAGTTTCACACCATGCTTTTTCAAGAACAGGTCTTTGTATTCGCTACGCAAAGCCATGACCTCGGTCATGTCCACCTCGTTATAGGTGGTCAGCATGGCGGCTGTATTTTGGCTGTCTTTCAAACGGCGCGCGATGGTTTGGCGCAGGCGAGTCATTTTTACCCGTTCTTCGCGAGACGCATCATCTGCAGGAACTGGCGCGCGCGGAATATTGGTCGGGGCCGCCGCAACTGCAGCAGGTGCTGCCTTGGCCGCCGCCGCTGCATTAGCAACGTCAGATTTCATAATGCGCCCGTCACGTCCGGACCCTTGAACTTGATCTGCGGAAAGTCCCGCTTCGGCCATGGCTTTTTTGGCAGATGGCGCGTTTTCCACATCCTTTGAAGTCGCAGCTGCCGAAGGTGTTGCCGCCGCTGGGGCAGGGGCTGCCGCAACAGCACCGCCCGAAGAAGACAAGGTCGCCAATTTGGCAGATGCGTCGACGGTTGTGCCTTCGGGTGCCAAAATCTCAGTCAATACACCAGCGGTTGGTGCAGGAACCTCGACCGAAACCTTGTCGGTTTCGAGTTCGCATAACATTTCGTCCTGCGCCACGCTGTCACCGACAGCTTTGAACCAAGTTGAAACCGTTGCCTCTGAAACGCTTTCGCCCAGCGAGGGGACCATCACGTCAATGCTGTCACCGCCAGTTGTGGCAGGTGCTGCCTTTGCCGCGCTTTCAGCGGTAGGAGCTGCGCCAGCACCTTCGGTGATTGTTGCAAGCAATGCATCAACCCCAACGGTTTCTCCTTCGGCAGCCACGATGTCACCCATGACACCGTCCGCAGGCGATGGAACTTCGACTGTGACTTTGTCGGTTTCCAATTCGCAGAGCATTTCATCAACCGCCACAGCTTCGCCAGGTTTCTTGAACCAAGTTGCAACTGTTGCTTCTGTGACGCTTTCGCCCAAGGTGGGGACGCGGACTTCGATCGTCATGTTCTTATCCTTCGATGGTCAGCGCTTCGTTCACGAGCGCGGCTTGTTGGGCTTTGTGTTGGCTGGCCAATCCCGTCGCGGGTGACGCAGAAGTGGCACGTCCCACATAACGTGGGCGATTGTGTTTCGCTCCGATGCGGCCGAGCACCCATTCGATATTGGGTTCAATGAACGTCCATGCACCTTGGTTTTTGGGCTCTTCTTGGCACCAGATGATTTCGGCTTGTTTAAAGCGTTCCAGTTCTTGCACAGCTGAAATGGCCGGGAACGGATAGAATTGTTCGACACGCATCAAGTAAACATCGTCAATGCCACGCGCATCGCGTTCTTCGAGCAAGTCGAAGTAGACCTTGCCAGAGCACATCACAACGCGTTTGATTTTGTCGTCTGACACAAGCGTGGTATCTGAATTCCCTTGCTGTGCGTCGTCCCAAAGAACGCGGTGAAAGCTGGAACCCGTTGTGAATTCTTCTTCTTTCGAAACACATAATTTGTGCCGCAACAGCGACTTCGGCGTCATCAAAACCAGTGGCTTTCTGAAATCACGGTGCAATTGACGTCTCAGAATGTGGAAATAGTTCGCGGGTGTCGTGCAATTGGCCACGATCCAGTTGTCTTGACCACAAGATTGCAAAAAGCGTTCCAATCTTGCTGACGAGTGCTCTGGCCCTTGGCCTTCAAAGCCATGAGGCAACAGCATCACAAGGCCTGACATCCGAAGCCATTTGGATTCACCCGATGAGATAAACTGATCGAACATGATCTGCGCGCCATTCGCAAAGTCACCAAATTGAGCTTCCCACATGGTTAGTGCATTGGGTTCGGCCAAGGAATATCCGTATTCAAAACCAAGCACCGCGTATTCGGACAAAGCTGAATCGATGACTTCGTATTGCGCTTGACCTTCACGGATGTGATTGACGGGGTAATACCGTTCTTCAGTTTCTTGGTTCACGAGGCCGGAATGCCGCTGAGAAAAGGTTCCCCGTGTACTGTCCTGACCGGACAACCGCACGCCATATCCTTCGGTCAAAAGAGAGCCAAAGGCCAAAGCTTCGGCGGTTGCCCAATCGAACCCTTCGCCGGTTTCGAACATTTTGGCCTTAGTGTTCAAAAAGCGTGAGACGGTTTTGTGCAAAGGAAACCCGTCGGGGGCGCGGCTTAATGCGTTGCCCACTTCGGCAAAGGTTTCGGGTTTTATTGCAGTTTGACCGCGTACGTATTCTTCTTTGTTGCGATCCAGATGCGACCACTTGCCGTCCAACCAATCGGCCTTGTTGGGTTTGTAGTCTTTCCCGGCTTCGAATTCTTGATTCATTCGCGCTTGAAATGCGGCCTTCATGTCTTCGATTTCGCCTTCCGGGATCAGTCCGTCTTTGACCAGACGTTCTGTATACAAAGTCAGAGTTGTTTTGTGACCTTTGATCTTTTTGTACATGACAGGGTTGGTGAACATTGGTTCATCGCCCTCGTTATGTCCAAAGCGACGATAGCAAATGATGTCCAGAACAACGTCTTTGTGGAATTTCTGGCGGAATTCTGTGGCGACTTTGGCCGCATGAACAACCGCTTCGGGGTCATCCCCGTTGACGTGGAAAATTGGCGCTTCAACAACCAATGCGTTGTCTGTCGGATAGGGGGATGATCGACTGAAATGAGGCGCGGTGGTGAAGCCGATCTGGTTGTTTACAACGATATGCATCGTTCCGCCGGTTTTGTGTCCACGCAACCCGGATAATGCGAAACATTCTGCCACGACACCTTGTCCGGCAAAGGCCGCATCACCGTGCAAAAGCACGGGCATGACTTTGGTCCGGTCGTGATCGTTCAGCTGATCTTGCTTGGCGCGTACCTTGCCAATCACCACTGGGTTGACGGCTTCCAGATGTGAAGGGTTCGCCGTCAAACTTAGGTGCACATTGTTTCCATCAAACTCGCGGTCTGACGAAGCGCCTAAGTGATATTTTACGTCACCCGAACCATCGACGTCTTCGGGTTTGAAGCTACCGCCCTGAAATTCGTTGAAGATCGCTTTGTAAGGTTTGCCCATAACATTGGCGAGAATGTTCAAACGACCTCTGTGCGGCATGCCGATTACGATGTCTTCCACACCCATCGCGCCGCCGCGCTTGATGATTTGTTCCATCGCCGGGATCAACGCTTCGCCGCCATCCAGACCAAACCGTTTTGTGCCCATGTATTTAACATGCAGGAACTTTTCGAAACCTTCCGCTTCGACCATTTTATTCAGAATGGCTTTACGGCCCTCACGCGAAAATGCGATTTCTTTTCCAAACCCTTCGATACGCTCTTTCAACCAAGCGGCTTCTTCAGGGTTCGAGATGTGCATGTATTGCAGAGCAAACGTACCGCAATACGTACGTTTGATGATTTCGACGATTTCGCGCATCGACGCGATTTGTAAACCCAGAACATTGTCGATGAAAATTGGGCGATCCATGTCCGATTCTGAAAAGCCATAGGACTTTGGATCAAGCTCGGGATGTGGAGTTTCTTCGCGCATTCCAAGCGGATCGAGGTCAGCTGCCAAATGTCCTCGAATGCGATAGGCCCGAATGATCATCAATGCGCGGATGCTATCAAGAACGGCGCGTTTGATCTGTTCATCGGAGACAGCAACATCTTGTTCCGCTGCTTTGGCCTTAATCTTTTTGCCAGCTTCCCTCACTTCGGGTTCTGACGCCCATTCGCCGGTCAGTGCACTGGTCAATTCGTCCATAGGCATCGGCGGCCAATCGTTGCGGGCCCAACTTGGGCCTTCCGCTTCGCGTTTTACCGATATTTCGTCGTCGCCAATTGCCTTAAAGAACGCTTGCCAAGCCTCATCGACCGCATTCGGATCGGTCGCGAACCGCGCATACATTTGTTCGAGGTATTCAGCATTATGCCCCTGCATAAAACTCGAGGCATGGAATTGGTCGTTTGAAGTCTGATCAGTCATGCGAAGTCCTCGCGAGGTTTTGCAACGGATGTGGCGCAGAGTGCCAGCGACAATAAGGAAAGGTGTGCGATTTCAAATTTGCTTTGCAGAGTTGAAATCAATCCAAGACCAATCCGAGAAAAGAACTTGGGAACTGAGTGTGTAAACGGAGGGCGAGATGTCGCATCCTTCAGGATGTTTCCCCCGACGCATTTCGGCAGGCCGTTGCGATTGGCCAATTCGGTAGAATTGATGCTGCGCGACCCTGAAATTCCACTATGCGTCATGCGAATAAGAGCTGTTTTTTGTAATTTAAAGCAGATGAATCTGAGGGGACGGCAAATCAAAACCACATGTACCTCAATGGCGTGTAAAACGTGCCAAAAAGCGAAACGTGCCTCGATATGCCGTCCAGTCAAGAACATTAGCCTTTGATCGCTTCCATCACGGCCTCGCCAAGGGTTGCAGGGCTGTCCGCCACAACAATACCTGCGCTGCGCATGGCTTCGATCTTGTCATCCGCTCCGCCTTTGCCGCCAGCGACAATAGCACCCGCGTGACCCATGCGACGCCCAGGAGGTGCCGTCCGTCCTGCGATGAATCCAGCGGTTGGTTTCCAGCGTCCTTTTTTCTTTTCGTCTGCAAGAAATTGCGCAGCTTCTTCTTCTGCAGATCCGCCAATTTCACCAATCATGATGATGCTTTCGGTTTCATCATCGGCAAGGAACATTTCCAACACGTCAAGGTGCTCTGTTCCTTTGATCGGGTCGCCGCCGATGCCAACAGCCGTCGATTGTCCCAGGCCCATATCAGTAGTTTGTTTAACCGCTTCGTAGGTCAGTGTTCCAGAACGGCTGACGACACCAACGCTGCCGCGTTTGTGGATATGGCCAGGCATGATGCCAATTTTGCATGCGTCAGGCGTGATGACACCGGGGCAGTTTGGCCCAATCAGACGGCTTGACGAATTTTCCAACGCACGTTGAACGCGCATCATGTCCAGAACGGGGATACCTTCTGTGATGCAAACAATCAGCGGCATTTCCGCGTCAATCGCTTCCAGAATTGAATCAGCAGCAAATGGAGGTGGTACATAGATGACCGATGCGTTCGCTTCGGTTGCGGCACGCGCTTCGTGAACGCTATCAAATACGGGAAGGCCTAGATGTTCTTGACCACCTTTTCCCGGAGTTACGCCACCAACCATCTTGGTGCCATAAGCCTGTGCCTGTTCTGTGTGGAAGGTACCTTGTGAGCCTGTAAGACCTTGGCAGATTACCTTTGTATTTTCATCGACGAGGACTGACATGTGTCCCTTCCTTATGATTCAGAATGTTGCGACTGATTGATGAGTTGTTTGATTTTGCATAGATTTGTTTGGCGTATGTTCCGGAAATAGCTCTGGGCGTTCTGGGAAAAATGCCTTGCGCAATTTTTCATTGCTTATTGCAGAGTGATTGCGAATGCGTGCGATTGTATCTCGGTCCAGTTTCATTTTTGGACCATCTCCGAAGAAACGGTTCACAAGATCGACGCCAGTATCGCGAATTTTACGGCGTATCGGCGAGCGTTGTCCTGCATTAGCGACCATTCGATTTAGAATTAGAACATAGGGTAGCGTGCGCTTGGCTGGCCCTGTATTTGCAGGATCGGGGAATGTGAAATCGGAAGCGTCAACATCCAGTATATTGGCGAAGTCCCGACACAGATCGCCGTCAATTAAAGCGTCGGGTTCCAGCAAGCGGACGGACAATTTGTCTTTTTCGATAACTTTGGTCCATTTCCTGGTCAACCACATGTGGTTGAACCGGTGTTTTGCCAAAACACGGTCGACATATTCGTTTAGGCCAGTCGCGTCTCCCCGGCGGATGCCTTCGGCGAAAGCGCTTGCAATCAAATCCTCTTGCCGACGCACATGCAAAACATACCGAACCTCGTCAAAGCGTTCCTTCAGGATCGTATCCAGTGCCGCGACTTGCTCTGGATTGCGCAAGTAGGGCACGGCATGTTCGCTTGATCCAACCCAAGTGTGGTGGGTCGCTGAGTGTTCTTCCAAAAGCTGATCAAATTCGCTAAGTTTTGCAGTGGAATACGCAATTTGGTCAGCTTGATCATTAAATCCCAAAAGTCGCGAAACAAACGGATCAGGAATGTCTTTCTTGCTGCGGCACAAGGCTGCGATTGGAAATTCCCATTGGCTGGAAATTTCGTTGTCACTTCGTGAGTAAAGAACACCCTGTGCGGAAAGCCGATCACTGTTTTCCTGAAGGAAAACTTGAATCGACGTGGTTCCGCACTTGGGCCGTCCAATATGAAATACCGCACGCATACGTGCTTAGCCTTTGACCGCTTTCACGATTTTCTGCGCACCATCTTTCAAATCGTCAGCCGCAATAACGTCGACGTCCGAGTTGTTGATGATGTCTTTTCCTTCTTGAACGTTTGTCCCTTCAAGACGAACGACCAAAGGAACCTTTAGGCCAACCTCTTTGACCGCGGCAACAACACCTTCGGCTATGACATCACAGCGCATGATCCCACCAAAGATGTTAACCAGAATGCCTTTGACGTTTGGATCAGAGGTGATGATTTTAAATGCTTCGGTCACTTTTTCTTTGGTCGCACCGCCGCCAACATCAAGAAAGTTCGCTGGTTCAGCGCCATACAGCTTGATGATGTCCATCGTCGCCATCGCCAAACCTGCACCGTTCACCATGCACCCGATTTCGCCATCCAGCGCAATGTAGTTCAGGTCGTATTTCGAAGCTTCCAGTTCTTTGGAATCTTCTTCGCTGGTGTCGCGCAATTCTGAAATGTCGGGATGACGATAGATGGCGTTTCCATCAAATCCCATTTTTGCGTCCAGACACTTGAGGTCACCTTCGTCCGTAACGATCAGCGGGTTGATCTCAAGCATCTCCATGTCTTTTTCGACAAAGAGTTTGTAAAGCGTGTCCATTAGCGCAACGCATTGTTTGACTTGCTTACCTTCAAGACCAAGTTCAAAGGCAATTCGACGCCCGTGAAATGGCTGATAGCCGGTTGCAGGGTCCACGCTGAACGACAAGATTTTTTCCGGAGTGCTTTCGGCAACTTCCTCAATGTCCATGCCGCCTTCGGTCGAAGCCACAAACGAAATCCGTGAGGTTTGACGGTCAACCAAAATGGCCAGGTACAGCTCAGTTTGAATGCCAGACCCGTCTTCAATATAGATCCGGTTGACCTGTTTTCCCGCATCACCGGTCTGTTTGGTCACCAACGTGCGACCCAACATCCGCTTCGCTTCTTCAGCGGCTTCTTCAACAGATTTAGTCAGGCGCACACCGCCCTTTTCACCAGCATCCGCTTCTTTGAATGTACCTTTACCGCGACCGCCCGCATGAATCTGTGCTTTGACGACCCAGAGTGGTCCGTCGAGCGCCCCAGCAGCAGTTTTGGCTTCTTCTGATCGAAGAACGATGCGGCCGTCAGAAACGGGCGCTCCATAGCTGCGAAGAAGTGCCTTGGCCTGATATTCGTGGATGTTCATGCGTATCGGTCCCGTTTGGCTACATGTTTCTTACCCCCTACATGAGTGGATGCTACCATGGGGTAAATGAAAAATCGCTGTTTAGCTGGAATTTTAACAGGAAATCAAATTTTGTGATCACAGTGGAAAAAAGCGTGATCACAAGCGTGCTTTGACAAGGTTCATTTGACCAACAGCGTTGTATTGATGAGGAGTAGCCGAATCTTTTTCACATCTGAAATTTAGTCGGTTTCATATTGTGATGTAGCGGAACACTGTTCCGGGCGGTGCGCTGTTAGAATTTCTGAGGCGGGAATGGAAATCGGCGCAAGGGCAGGAGATTCGCGCAGGACATCATCAACGAGAATTTCAGACTGCCCGGTTCGCAGATTGACGTCACAGACAATGACTTTGCCTAAGTTGCGGTCCACTGACAGTTCGCGATACCCGGCGACTACCAATTGTTCATTCCGCCAAGCCATCCGCCACAGAATTTCTGAGTGGTAACGTCCGCACGCAAAACAACCTGTGCGGATGTCAAACGTTGTGCTCGACGTGACCTCGATCCCGGGTTCACCTGTGAAATTAGTCGGCAAAGGTATGACGATGGGCGTATATTGACCGCCAATTTGAAGGGTCACGATATCAATATCGAATGAGTGCGGCATAGCTATCAATACATCGGGAATGTCGTCACCCGTCACATCATCGGTAATCTCGGTCCATGGAGCCGGTAGCCGGGATTGGTCCAAAGTGGGTTGTGCGTTGAGCGTTGAGCCGATCAGAGCCAAACATAATCCGGCAAAGGTCAATTGGATCAAGTTTGTGTAGCTGGGAAAAACAGATTTCAACATTCTACGACACTCCTAGGCCCGATTGAATTAACGAAAGTCTACGTTTCATGGGCTAAGCGCGTCCAGCAAAGGGCAATAATAACCTCAGGGTCGATCTGATAGTGAACAGACAAAACAGTCATTTGGGATTGTTGCGGACCTTCTGAACGTAGCCTTGGATGATATGAGGTTTCGTCAATGAAAAACGCGCCCCTATGGGCGCGTTCTTGTTTCTAAGCGTTAGCTGTGGTCGCGATCAGGTCAGGCTGTCGTCGATCCCTTTGCAAGCTGCGACCAGACCTTTGACAGCGTTGACCGAACTGTCGAACATGGCTTGTTCGTCTTTGGTCATTTTGATGTCCACGATACGCTCGACGCCACCGGCACCGATGATTGTGGGAACGCCAACGTAAAAGCCTTTTAGTCCAAACTGACCATCGCAATAGGCGGCACATGGCAGCAGACGCTTCTGGTCTTTCAAAAAGGCTTCAGCCATTTCGATCGCAGAAGTTGCAGGCGCATAAAACGCTGAGCCGGTCTTCAGCAGGCCAACAATTTCGGCACCGCCATCACGTGTGCGCTGAACGATTGCGTCCAATTTTTCTTGGCTCGTCCAACCCATTTCGACAAGATCAGGCAATGGAATACCTGCAACCGTAGAATAGCGTGTCAGTGGGACCATCGTGTCACCATGCCCGCCCAGCACGAATGCTGTTACGTCTTTCATGGAGACTTCGAATTCTTCTGCAAGGAAATGGCGGAAGCGGGCGCTGTCGAGAACACCGGCCATGCCGCACACTTTTTCATGTGGCAAACCTGAGAATTCGCGCAAAGCCCAAACCATAGCATCCAATGGATTGGTGATGCAGATGACAAATGCATTTGGCGCGTGATCGCGAATGCCTTCACCGACAGATTTCATGACTTTCAGGTTGATACCCAAAAGGTCGTCCCGGCTCATGCCGGGTTTGCGAGGAACACCCGCAGTAACAATACAGACGTCCGCACCTGCGATGTCCGCATAGTCTTGGGTGCCTTTTAGGGACGCGTCAAAGCCTTCTGAAGGCCCGCTTTCTGCGATATCAAGCGATTTGCCTTGTGGAACGCCTTCGGCGATGTCGAACATTACGACGTCACCCAGTTCTTTGATTGCGGCGAGGTGGGCGAGTGTGCCACCGATTTGGCCCGCACCGATAAGCGCGATCTTGGGTCTGGCCATAATTAAGCTCTCCGTCTGAGATTTTACTGCGGGGTTGGGTAGACGCAAAGACCCGGTTTCGCAAGGCCGCTGCGTCGTGGAAAGTTCACTTGTGAAAGCTCGAACCTCTGTTCGCAATGCGATAGAACAGCACAACACTCTGTTTTATAGGGCCGTTCAACATGCTTGACCTAAGCTGGAGCTTTTTTGCGATTGCCGGGCCCGCAACCATCTTTGCCGGCTTTTCTAAGGGCGGATTTGGATCAGGTGCGTCTTTTGCGGCCGCTGCGATTCTTGCGCTGATTATTGAGCCTGAGTTGGCCTTGGGTGTTATGCTGCCATTGATGATGTTGATCGATTTCGCGTCTTTAGCTCCCTATTGGAAAAAGTGGCTACCAAGAGTGTCTGTTTTGCTCATTTTGGGCGGATTGCCCGGAGTGGTCATTGGCGGATTTGTAATCTCTTACGCAGATGCTGACACGTTTCGGATCCTGATCGGACTCATTGCGTTGGGATTTGTCCTTTGGCAAATCGCCCAGTCACGCGGTTGGTTTCGTGCCGCCAATCGGTCTATGCCGTCTTGGGCTGGTGTATTTGCAGGAACGATTGCTGGCTTCACAAGCTGTGTTAGTCACGCCGGAGGGCCAGCCGCCGCGGTTTATCTATTGAGCTTGAAACCAACCAAAACTGAATATCAGGCCACCACTGTAATTGTATTTTGGGTGATAAATATCGCGAAATTTATCACGTACACGCAGTTGGGGATGTTCACCCTTGAGACGGGGCAAGCCAATTTGGCGCTTGCGCCATTTGCCCTGTTCGGGACGTGGTTGGGTGTCAAAGCGCACCATGTGATGCCCGAACGACTGTTTTTCGCGATCACCTATGTCGCTTTGACAGTGACCGGAACGTGTTTGGTTTGGCAGGGAATGACCTAGCAGCGCTTTAGAATTCCCGTTCGATCTTTTATCTTGGAACAAAGACCCAATAATCAAGATCCAAAAGAACGTCGGGACGGTACTTTCCATCGTCATTCTTTAATTGAAACGGTTCATTGCCTTTGTGAGCGACAAGGCGAAGCCGCAATGCTCCGACGCTGGGCGTATTGGTTTCAGCCTTGTCTAGCACTTCGCTCCAGGCGCGTAGCGTGTCGCCTGAGAAGCACGGATTCGCATGCGCCCCAGCATTCAAGCCCGCGATAAGTTGCGCGTTGGCCAAGCCATTGAATGATAGCGCGCGCGCCATTGAAATCACGTGTCCGCCGTAAATGAGGCGTGTCCCATCTGAACGCACTGACGTGTCAAAATGGACCTTGGCGGTGTTTTGCCAAAGTCGCGTCGCCATCATGTGTTCTGCTTCTTCAATTGTGACGCCATCGACGTGATCAATTTGTTCGCCAACGTGGTAATCGTCCCAAAGGTGGGGTTCACCCGAAAGTGCGGTGTCGTATTGATCGAAATTGAACCCTTGTGGGACAATCAATTGGTCGGCAGGGACTGAGCGGCGCAAGTCGGGGACAATGGTTTCTGGCGCAGGTGCATCAATGTCACCTTTTCGCACCATCACCCAGCGAACATATTCAAGCACAGGAATATCGTTTTGATTCAAGCCTGTCGTTCGCACCCAAATCACGCCTGTTTTGCCGTTAGAGTTTTGCTTGAGGCCAATCACTTTAGACACGGACCGCAACGTATCACCCGGCCATACTGGATGCAGCCAACGCCCTTCGGCATATCCAAGGTTCGCAACCGCATTGATCGAGATGTCGGGGACCGTTTTTCCAAATACAACGTGAAAGGCGATCAATTCGTCAATCGGACTGTTTGGGAATCCACATGTCTGCGCGAACGTATCTGACGAACAAAGAGCATGCCGCGCCGGATATAAGGCGTGATACAACGCACGCTCACCAGCGCCAATCGTCCGGGGAACAGCGTGGAGAATGGTTTCACCAAAACTGTAATCTTCAAAGAACCGACCCGGATTGGTTTTTGCCATCTATTGGTCCCCTAATTTCAAATCAGGCGAATAGGTGCCTTCCACGTCTTTCAAAACAGCTTGTCCGCAGCGCATAACCCCGCGCTTTTCATCAAAGGCGTAAGATGGGGGACCATGGATTTCCCATCCAGCAGCAAGGGCCGCGGACACTTTGTGGCAAAAGGCCGAGGTGTCGTCTTCGGTCAGAAATCGATAAAGTTTCATAGTTTGCATCCTCAGACTGGCGATACGCCTAGCCATGTGTGAATCCCAACGGTCACGGTGAACGTCACCAGTGTTATGACAACAAGAAGCACGTCTTTCTTGGCTTCACCGGGTTCTGGGCGGGTCCAGTCCGGGTCGGCTCTGTTGATTAGTATGGTACTGGCCACGGCCCAACCGAGCATGCTGCCGAACAATATGATCGAAGCCAAATCACCGTTGACCAGCAAATGCGCCACCGCCCAAATCTTGACTGACAGCAACATTGGGTGACGTGTCCATCCCCTTAAACGTCCAGTTGTTGCGGATGTTCCGAAAACGAAAAATGCAACAAGCATAAGAAGGTTGTTGATGTGCGTTATGAATGCGGGTGGGTGCCAGACCGCGATAAAGTCAGCGGCTCGGTATCCAAAGATCATACAGAGCAACCCAGCCAAGATACCGGCTGTCACGAGTCCTTTGCCCGCATTGCCAAGCCCTCTGCGCGCGTCTGGAGCAAGGCGTTTGAACCAATGCGCGAGCGACCAAAGAATGATCCCGATAATAAGGAGTGTCATTTACGGCTCCGATTGTAGTTCCTTGATTGCCTTGGCTTGTGCCAGAATTTCACGTGCGGTCGCAACGTGTAGATTTTCGACAATTTGGCCATCGACTACTGCGACACCCTGACCAGAAGCTTGGATTTGGTCAAAAGCCTCGATTTGACGGCGCGCCAGATCGATCTCGTCTGGGGTTGGCGCGAACGCAGAATTGGCGATCGGAATCTGTGCCGGGTGAATCAACGTTTTTCCGTCAAACCCCATGTCGCGCCCTTGCTCACATTCTGAGCGCAACCCGTCGTCGTCTTTGAACGCATTGTAAACGCCATCGACAATGGCCAATCCTTCTGCTTTTGCCGCCAACAGACACAGCCCCAAACCCGTCACCAATGGAAGACGATCTGGTCGAAAGCGCGTTTGCAGTTCTTTCGCAAGATCATTTGTCCCCATGACCATCCCTTCCAATGCAGGATGGGCCGCGATTGCTGCTGCGTTTAACATGCCTTGGGGCGTCTCCATCATCGCCCACAGCGGGATATCCGGGGCGAGCTTGGCCACAACGTCCAAATCGGATGGAGAAGACACTTTGGGAATGAGCAGGGCATCAGGTTTCATTTCGACGGCCGCTTTGACGTCGTCCTTGCCCCATTGTGTGTTGTGACCATTTACACGTACGATTTTCAACCGCTGTCCGTATTCATCGGTCGACAAAGCGTCGGCCAAAGTTGCACGCGCAGCAATTTTCTCGTCTTGGGACACAGCATCTTCAAGATCAAAAATGATCGCGTCTATGGGGAGGGTCCTTGCTTTGTCCAGCGCGCGTGGTTTTGACGCTGGGATATATAGGACGGATCGAAGGGGGCGCATGACTGGCATGAGGGAAAGTTCCTGACGACATAAAGTTGCGCAAAGTGATCCACTTTTTAACGATTTGTTCAAGGCCTAAATTGCTGCAATGCAGAGAATTTCTAATTTTCAGTACCTGCGCGCGCAGCCTTAACCTTTATTTGATGTCTAAAGTGCAGGTTTTTGACACGCCAATCCTAAGAGGACCGTGTCAGCAAGGCCGCTGAAGTGGAACGGTGGGTGGGCAGAACCGAACCGGGGCCGCCCGATCATCGCCGGGGAACCGGTTGGGCCAGATGATCAAGGGTGACGCCTTTTCGAACGAAAGGCATACACGTCATGCAAGGCAATACTAAGTTACTCAAGATAGGATTGAGCGCCGTTATGTTGATGGGGCTAGTGGGGGAAGCAGCCGCACAATCGGCGCGAAACTGTGGCCCTCGGGACCTCATCGTTGGTCGATTGGCCGAAGGATATGGCGAAACGCGCCAGTCTATGGGTCTGGGTGCAAACAATGCAGTTGTCGAAGTCTTCGCGTCTGCAGAAACCCGAACTTGGACCATTACGATTACGACACCAAACGGGATGACCTGCTTGGTTGCATCGGGCCAGTCTTTTGAAGAATTGGCCGAAGCGCTTCCGGCAAAAGGAAATGACGCTTAAGACGACTTGCTGGGCGACATGATCGCCCGGCCATCAGTCTGTTAATTTTTTCTGACTGCCAATTTGTTGCATTGTAGATTGCACGTCAAATTGAGGCGACATTCTCAACAGAGCCGGATAGCTTTGTGGAATGCGTATTTTTCTCTTTCTTATGTTGTTGCTGATCCCGATGCCTTTGAGGGCATGCGGCTTGGCGCTTTTGCTGGCTGTGGACGTATCCGGGTCGGTCGATCGGGATGAATATGCAATTCAAATGATAGGGCTTGCAGATGCCTTGAGGGATGGCATTGTTGCGGATGCGTTAGTGTCCCAGCAGGCAAATGTTAGTTTGCTTCAGTGGACAGGCTCAACACGTCAAAGCCAATCGATTCCGTGGACATCCATTAAAAGTCATTCGGATGTTATAGCTTTGGCCAACCGGATCGAAGCGGAACCTCGTGCGTGGCGCAACTATTCAACTGCGATTGGTGAGGCCCTAGAAGCGTCCTTGGAGTCCATGGCCCCAATGGCACATTGTGGTCGCAAAGTTGTGGATGTGTCAGGAGATGGCATTTCAAACGAAGGTGTTGAACCCGACGAGATTCGAATTCAACTGAACCGCGCGGGCGTTACTGTCAACGCTATTGCCATCGAAACGGGTAACGACGATTTAACGGGCTACTTTTTCGAACATGTGATCACGGGCGAGGGCGCATTTGTATTCAGGGCAGCCGGATTCGACGATTATCCCGAGCAAATCCGTAAGAAATTGCAAAGAGAGACGACAGAACGGACAAGTTCCTTGATAAATGGCAGCCCGTGATCACAAATCTGACAATTAGCGCAAATTGCGCCAAAAGAACGCGCTTTAGACGCTAGCATTGAGGTGTGCGAATGCGCTAGACCAAACGGTGACACTCAAGACGTAAGGAAAGCGCACATGGCTGACGTCAATCGGGGTAACCGACCACTTTCTCCCCATTTATCCATTTATCGTCCGCAGATTACATCTGTGTCATCGATATTGACGAGAATTACGGGCAATGCGCTTTTGTTCTCTAGTTTGCTGGTGGTTTGGTGGCTGCTGTCGGCCGCGACCTCGCCAGAGTATTTCGCTTTTGCTGATGGTGTCCTGACCAGTTGGTTTGGAGACCTCGTGATGAGCCTTTCTCTGTTGGGTTTGTGGTACCATACGCTTGCCGGGGCACGGCACTTGATTTGGGACAATGGTGCCATGTTGGAACTGGAACTGGCGGAAAAGCTTGGGTGGGCTATCATCGGTGGCTCCGTGGTTCTGACAATTCTAACCTTGATCATTATTTGAGGGGGCCGATATGCGTTATTTGACAGACCGAAAACGTGCGAGCGGCATGGGGTCAGCAAAAACGGGCACAGCCCATTTTTGGGCGATGAAAGTGTCGTCCTTTGCGCTGCTTCTTCTGATTCCCCTTTTCATCTTCAATTTCGGCCCCATGCTTGGAGAGCCACATGAAGATGTTCTTGCTCATTTCTCTAAGCCCTATCCTGCTATTTTGGCTGCTTTAACCATTGCTGTGGTTTTTATGCATTTTAAAGACGGCGTTCAGGTGCTTATCGAAGATTATGTACACGGGACCCAGCAAAAGGTCTGGATTCTGGCAATGATTTGTCTCAGCTACGCTGCCGCGGCCACTGGGCTTTTCGCGATCGCGCGCATCGCGCTTTAAAAATAAGGAGGCCTGAGTATGGCTGCATACGATTACGAGACGCATGAATATGATGTCGTGGTCGTCGGCGCAGGGGGCGCTGGCTTACGCGCGACATTGGGTATGGCCGAGCAAGGTCTGCGCACCGCGTGTGTGACCAAAGTTTTCCCAACGCGTTCACACACCGTTGCTGCGCAAGGCGGCATTGCCGCAAGCCTTGGAAACATGGGGCCCGACAATTGGCAGTGGCATATGTATGACACGGTTAAAGGGTCCGATTGGCTGGGTGACACGGATGCAATGGAATATCTTGCCCGCGAAGCGCCCAAAGCGGTTTACGAGCTGGAACATTACGGGGTGCCGTTCAGCCGAACAGAAGAGGGCAAAATCTATCAGCGTCCCTTTGGTGGCCATACAACGGAATATGGTGAAGGTCCTCCGGTTCAACGGACATGTGCAGCGGCCGACCGGACAGGGCACGCGATTTTGCACACTCTGTATGGGCAAAGCCTGAAGCAAAACGCGGAATTCTATATCGAATATTTCGCGATTGACTTGCTGATGAGCGATGACGGCAAGTGCGAAGGTGTTTTGTGCTGGAAGCTAGACGACGGCACGATGCACGTGTTTTCCGCCAAGATGGTCGTGCTTGCGACTGGTGGATATGGGCGTGCCTATTTCTCGGCGACGTCCGCACATACGTGCACGGGCGATGGCGGTGGGATGACCGCGCGCGCGGGTTTGCCGATGCAGGATATGGAATTTGTTCAATTCCACCCAACTGGCATTTACGGCGCGGGTGTTTTGATCACCGAAGGCGCGCGTGGTGAAGGCGGGTATCTTACCAATTCGGAAGGCGAGCGCTTTATGGAGCGGTACGCGCCGACCTATAAGGATTTGGCCAGTCGCGATGTTGTCAGTCGATGTATGACAATGGAAATTCGCGAAGGTCGTGGAATCGGTGCGGATGGCGATCATATCCATTTGCACCTGAACCACCTACCTCCAGAAACCCTTGCCGAACGGTTGCCTGGTATTTCGGAATCAGCGCGTGTGTTTGCGGGCGTTGATCTGACAAAAGAGCCGATTCCGGTGCTGCCGACAGTTCACTATAATATGGGCGGGGTTCCGACCAATTATTGGGGCGAAGTGCTTGCACCAACCAAGGACGATCCAAGCGCAATTGCGCCGGGATTGATGGCTGTCGGTGAAGCAGGTTGTGCATCTGTACATGGTGCCAACCGATTGGGTTCCAACTCTTTGATTGACCTTGTGGTATTTGGACGTGCTGCAGCAATTCGGGCGCGTGAAATCGTGGACCCGGCTGCTGCAGTGCCAGTTCCATCAAACCGCGCGATCGAAGCTGCGTTAAGCCGGTTTGACGGTCTGCGTTATGCGAAAGGTCATGCGCCCACGGCAGAGCTACGTTTGGATATGCAGAAAACAATGCAGCGCGACGCCGCTGTTTTCCGCACAGATAAAACACTGGCTGAAGGTCAAAAAGCGATGGAAGACATCGCTGGTCAAATAAGCGACGTGAAAGTCACGGATACGTCCATGGTTTGGAATTCGGATCTGATGGAAACGCTGGAATTGACCAACTTAATTCCGAATGCGGTCGCGACTGTAACAGCCGCCGCAGCACGCAAAGAAAGCCGTGGTGCGCATGCCCACGAGGATTACCCAGACCGCGACGATGAAAACTGGCGTAAGCACAGTCTGGTCTGGTTTAAAGGAAATGAGGCGTCTTTAGGATATCGAGGAGTAATCACCCAACCACTAACAAGTCACAACGACGGTGGTATTGATTTGAAGAAGATTGCACCTAAAGCGAGGGTTTACTGATGAAAAAATGGACGTTGTTTGTAGCTGTTATGGCAGGAATGTTGACTGGACCAATTCAGGCCAGTGCGCAACAGACCACCACCTTAGGCGATCTTGTGGCTCAGTGTGTTAGTGAAACACGCGCGACTGGTTCTTATGAGTTGGTTGGCAATAAGAGTTTGCAAGTTCAACCAGGTGACGGTGGCACTGCGATCGGTGCGCGCGACGTAAATGACTGCCTTCTCGACAAACGTGGCGTCCAATTTAACGGCAGTAAAAGTGGCGAAATCATTGCCGCAAATGGCCTTGTCTCGGCTCAAGAATGTAGACGTGATCGAAATGGCCGGATTGCTGTCGGCCTAGTTCTGACTGCCGGTGTTGTCGCCGCGTCGGGCGATGGGGCGATCTATGGTGGTATCGCAGGATCTGCCGTCGGAATACGAAAAGTGAACAGAGATTTCCGTGAATGTCTGGCTTTGGCGGGGCAAGTGGACGCGGATGTCAGAGCACCTCTAGCCATTCCTGTCGCGGGATGCAGAAAACGTGGTGGTACCTTACAAAACGGGAACAGCATTTGCGTGGGATTCTAAAATCCAGCTTAGTGTTTCTGTTTCTAGCTGGTTGTGCCGAGACGCAACAGGCTGTCGATAACGTCGCGCGCCGCAGCGCCAAGGCTGCGGTTGCGGAAACGCTAACAACTCGGTTTCCGGCGGTCCCTGCGACCGCCGTGACTCCGACGACGGATTGTATAATCGACAATGCTTCGGCCCGTGAAATCGGGGAATTCGCGAAAGATGCCGTCATCGGTGTTTCAGATACGACCGTCACGCTTGTGCGCAGTGTAATTGAGCGGCGCGAGACGCAAACTTGTTTGGCCGGGGTTTTGGTAAACAGCCTCGGATCTCTCTTAGAAGGGGTGTAGAATGGTACAGCTTAAGCTTCCTAAGAATTCACGTATTCGGACGGGCAAAACATGGCCCAAGCCGGAAGGTGCAACGAATTTGCGTGCGTTCCACATCTATCGCTGGAATCCAGACGACGGGAAAAACCCAAGCGTTGATACTTATTTTGTGGACATGGACAATTGCGGCCCGATGATGTTGGACGCGTTGATCAAAATCAAAAATGAAATTGACCCGACGCTGACGTTCCGCCGGTCGTGCCGCGAAGGTATTTGCGGCAGCTGTGCCATGAACGTCGACGGGATCAATACGTTGGCCTGCATCTACGGTATTGATGACGTCAAAGGCGACGTCAAAATCTATCCTTTGCCTCACATGCCTGTGGTCAAAGATCTGATCCCTGATCTTACGCATTTCTATGCGCAACACGCGTCCATTATGCCGTGGCTGGAAACCAAAACGAACCGCCCGGCCAAAGAATGGAGGCAATCCATCGATGACCGTAAAAAACTGGACGGTCTTTATGAATGCGTCATGTGCGCGTCCTGCTCGACCTCATGTCCATCGTATTGGTGGAATGGCGATCGGTATCTTGGACCAGCAGCGTTGTTGCACGCGTATCGCTGGATCATCGACAGCCGTGATGAAGCCACCGGCGAACGTCTGGACGAATTGGAAGATCCGTTCAAATTGTATCGTTGTCATACTATCATGAACTGCACCAAAACGTGCCCCAAGGGGTTGAACCCCGCCGAGGCCATTGCACACATCAAGAAAATGATGGTTGAACGCACGATCTAAACGCCCTGCGTTCAATCAGATGACAGATTTGATTGAACGCGCTTTCTAACCCCATGAGCGGCATTGTTGAATTTGATGCGGCTGCTGCTTGTCATGTGATCCAGCGTCGAAAGTTGGGTGACGCCGGGAATTAATTGGTTCAGTTTGGGGATGACCGACTAGGATCAAGGACGACACTGCCCATGACAGAACCTTCAGATTCCGCCCTTCGACGTTCCATTGCGCCTGTTATTTGTTATCCGGATGATACTTTGTCTCGACCCAAGCAAAGCTGGATTGCGAGCCTGCGTGAGGGCGCGACCGTGCGCGACACCGTGATTGTTCCTCCGCGTGAAGCTGCGTGTTTTCACGTCAAAGCTGGGCAATTGTTTCGGATCTCCAGTGTTGAGGGGCCTCAGGTGGGGGACCTTAACCTTTGGAATGCGCATGACATCGATGAGAAGTTCTATTCGGGCAAAACGCGCGCTTTGCACGGAACGCATGTCAGTACTGGCGACCGATTGTGGTCAAACTTACCGCATCTGCGGCCTATGGCGACGGTGTTGGAAGACACGTTGGATTGGTATGGGATCGACGAATTTGGCGGGTCCGTACATGACGTGATTGGTACACGGTGCGATCCGTATACCCACAATTTGTTGGACAACGGTCAGTATCATCACTGTTGCCATTCAAATCTCACGCGCGCCTTGGCCGACGAAACTGGGTTGTCACTGACTGAAGCAGAATGGCAGGTACATGACGTTTTGAATGTGTTCATGTGCACCGGGTTCACGCGTGACACTGGTCAGTATTTTATGAAGGCCAGTCCCGTGCGTCCTGGCGATTACATCGAATTTGTCGCTGAAATGGACCTGTTGGGAGGGTTGAGCGCATGTCCGGGAGGCGATTGCTCTACGAGCCATTCCAGTGACACGGCGCAATGTCATCCACTCAAGGTCGAGGTGCTTGACGCCGGTGATCCCACAGCTTGGACACAACCCGCGTCAAACGGGTATGATCGTTCCCACGGGCGTTAAACAAACGCGGCTTGCAATGCGATCTCGACCATTTCACCAAAGGTGCGTTCGCGGTCTTCGCTGGGCAAAGATTCACCAGTCTGCAAGTGGTCGCTGACGGTCAAAACTGCCAGCGCGCGACGCCCATGACGTGCGGCCAACGTGTATAATTCGGCCGCTTCCATTTCTACGCCCAGAATTCCATGGCGCACCATTTGCTCGTCCAAGTCAGGACGTTCAGCGTAAAAGACATCAGAGGAATAAATACCGCCAACATGAACCTTGGTCCCTTTTGCTTCAGCGGCCTCAACAGCTGCTTTGAGCAAATTGTAATCTGCGGCTGGAGCGAAGTTCACTTCTTTGAATATGCCAGAAGACGGAGAGGTTATCGTACTTGCCGTCATCGCAATGACGACGTCGCGGACATTGACTTGCGGTTGCATTCCGCCACATGAACCGATGCGGATCAGGGTTTGTGCATTGTAGTCACGAATCAATTCATTTGCATAGATCGACAAAGACGGCATTCCCATGCCTGATCCTTGGATCGTTACGCGATGCCCGTTCCACGAACCAGTGTAGCCAAGCATGCCTCGGACTTCATTCACAAGGACCGCATCGTCCAGAAAAGTTTCGGCGGCCCATTTGGCGCGGTAGGGATCGCCGGGCATCAAAACGGTCTCGGCAATGTCATCTGCTTTAGCGCCGATGTGAATTGTCATGTTAATCCTCCGCAATTCAGAAATTAAATAAACCGATGGCAAATTTACTTCACCATCGGTTTACGATTTATTAACTATTTCCATTACCGATTGAGTGAATGCAACTCCTGATAATGGAAATGGGTTTAAAGTTCCATTTTTTCGGGAGATTTTCCCGATGCAACAGCTTCTTTAAACCACAGTGGTTGACGGCCACGGCCGCTCCACGTTTGTGATGCGTCACCTGGATTGGCATATTTAGGGGCCACTGGGGCTTTGATTGCACGCACTTTTCCCTGAGCTCCGGTCAGTTCAGCAAGCGTGAAGCCAAATTTCGCGGCTGCGTCTTCAGCAGCTTTTTTAGCTTCTTTTTTTTCTGTTTTTGCCAATTGAACCAGTGTTTTTTCAATGTCGACTTTCAGCACTTCAAGCTCTTTTCGGCTCATTTTTGCGATGTTAACAGCCATTTTTAATCCTATATATTTGCGAGTTGGTATTTGCGAAAATAGAACAACTTTTGAAATGCGCAATACATGGCGCATTTTCAATTTGTGTCAGGCCAATTTGCGCCGATGTCGCTATTTCGCACCAACTGTCGCTATGTCAGCTAGGGCGACTATGTCTTTCATTATTGCGTTAAGTTCAAAATCTTTAGGAGTGTAGACGCGTTCGACACCCATTTTCCGTAACTTTTCGGCATCATCATCGGGAATGATACCACCGACAATGATGGGAATGTCCTTTAACCCTGCACAGGTCATGCGGTCCAACAGATCTTTGACCAAAGGAATATGACTGCCCGATAGAATGGACAGACCGACAACATGAACATCTTCGTCAATGGCCAGTTTGACGATGTCTTCTGGGGTCAGACGAATACCTTCGTAACTAATGTCCATTCCACAATCACGGGCGCGAACTGCAATTTGTTCTGCGCCATTTGAATGCCCATCCAATCCGGGTTTTCCGATTAAAAATTTAAGACGTTTACCAAGTCGTCTACTGACTGCGTCGACAGCATCACGCAATTCGTCCAGGCCGTCTGTCATATTGGATCTGCCTGCGGCGACTCCTGTTGGCGCACGGTATTCGCCATGCTCCGCTCGCATGACCGCGGCCCATTCACCGGTTGTGACTCCTGCCTTTGCAGCGGCAATAGAGGGTGGAACGATGTTGCTGCCCGTTGTCGCGGCCTTTTTCAAAGCATCAAGCGCGTTGGCAACAGCGGTTTCATCACGGGACTTTCGCCATTCATTCAACCGACCGATTTGTTCGGCTTCAACTGCGGGATCTACGACCATTATGCCGCCATCGCCTGTCATCAAAGGGGATGGTTCGCTGGCTGCATATTTGTTCACGCCAACCACTACGGTTTCGCCCTTTTCGATGCGATTTAACCGTTCGGAATTGGACTGCACCAGTTGCGCTTTCATGTAATCGATAGCCGCAATAGCGCCGCCCATATCTTCCAAGTGCGCAAGTTCTTGGCGGGCACCAATTTTTAGATGTTCGACTTTGCGATCCACTGCCGGGTTACCGTCAAAAAGGTCGTCATATTCCAGAAGGTCCGTTTCGAAGGCCATGATCTGTTGCATGCGCATAGACCATTGTTGATCCCAAGGGCGCGGCAATCCAAGCGCTTCATTCCAAGCTGGCAATTGAACGGCGCGTGCGCGCGCATTCTTGGACAAGGTGACGGCAAGCATTTCGATCAAGATACGGTAGACGTTGTTTTCGGGTTGTTGTTCCGTCAATCCTAAGGAATTGACCTGCACGCCGTATCTAAACCTGCGAAACTTTGCGTCTTGAACACCATATCGTTCCAGACAAATTTCGTCCCATAGATCGACAAAAGCGCGCATTTTGCACATTTCGGTTACAAAACGAATTCCTGCATTCACAAAGAACGAGATGCGTCCAACAATTGCCGGGAAATCTGCCGGATCGACGCGCGGCTGTAGTTCATCAAGAACGGCTTGTGCTGTTGCAAGGGCAAATGCCAATTCCTGTTCCGGTGTCGCGCCGGCTTCTTGCAAATGATAGGAACACACGTTCATTGGGTTCCATTTGGGCACATTGGCGTAACAGTATTCGGCCACATCAGCGATCATTCTTAAAGACGGCTTCGGCGGACAGATATACGTTCCCCGAGAAAGATATTCCTTGATTAGATCATTTTGGACTGTGCCTTGAAGTTTGGAAATATCTGCGCCTTGTTCTTGCGCCACGGCAATGTAAAGCGCGAGCAGCCAAGGAGCGGTCGCATTGATCGTCATTGAGGTATTCATCTGTTCAAGCGGAATGTTGTCGAACAATGCGCGCATGTCGCCAAGGTGGGAAACCGGGACGCCGACTTTACCGACTTCGCCTCGTGACAGAATATGGTCGCTGTCATAGCCAGTTTGGGTTGGCAAATCGAATGCGACTGACAGCCCCGTTTGGCCCTTTTCTAAGTTAGAACGATAAAGCGCGTTCGACGCGTTGGCCGTCGAATGCCCCGCATATGTACGGATAAGCCACGGGCGATCTTTGGTGCTCTCGGTCATCACGCGCTCCTGAATTTCAAAAGGTAACAAAATTACGTTTTATGATGATTATACGACACATTATGGCTTTGTCAATTCGCTGCGATGCAGCAAGGGCGCGTTTTTTTCACCAGCGCAGCAAGAATAGAGGTTCAGTCCAACGCCTTCTCATTTTGCCCTGACATCGCCGATTGTTTCACCAAGGTTTGGCAACGCAGCCCGCGCAATAGGGTGGCGGTGGAACGTGAAAAAAGGGTTTTTGGTATAGATATTCAGTTCTCGGAACCTTAAAGCCATGCAATGATGAATTTGATATCATTGAGCTTTACTGCAACCGTTATGCCTGCATAGCTGATTTTATGACACAAGTCGTCGAAGTCCCATTATGGTTTTTTATTCTTATCGTCGTGTTCGCGACGATTACTTTTGCCTCTCATTTTCTGTTTCCTTCGGTGCGTTGGTACTTTCGTCGGCGTCTTGAGCATGCTGTGGCAAAGCTGAACACACGATTGGCGCGACCAATAGAACCCTTCAAGCTGGCACGACGAACGGACATGATCCAACGCCTAGTCTATGATCCACAGGTCACCGAAGCGATCGTTGAGGATGCGCGCAAACGAAGCGAACGTGAGGACGTGGCGTTTGAACGGGCTCGGCATTATGCGCGCGAAATTGTGCCTTCGTTTTCAGCGTTTGCTTATTTCGGCTTTGGCATTCGGGCCGCGCGTTTGTTGGCGAATATCCTCTATGATGTGAAAACTGGCACTGGAAATACTGAAACTCTGAAAAAGATACCGGAAGAGGCAACAGTTGTTTTCATCATGAATCACAGATCCAACATGGATTATGTGTTGGTCACTTATCTGGCCGCTCGATCATCTGCGTTAAGTTATGCAGTCGGAGAATGGGCGCGCATTTGGCCGTTAAGTCGGTTGATCAAATCAATGGGCGCATACTTCATTCGACGTAAATCGCGCGGTGCACTGTACCGCAAAGTTCTGGCACGTTACGTGCAAATGGCAACGGCAGGAGGCGTCACTCAAGCGATTTTTCCGGAAGGTGGGTTAACACTTGATGGAAGGCTAATGCGACCAAAGATGGGTCTTCTTGCCTATGTGGTTTCAGATTGGACACCAGAGGCGCGCGATGTTGCGTTTGTTCCGGTTGCTATCAACTATGATCGTGTCATCGAGGACCGCGTTCTTGAGAAAGCTGCCGAAACGGGGCAGCGTCGATTTGGAGTCCGAATTTCGGTATTGGCGGGTTACATCCTCTCGAAGTTGTGGGCGTTTGTCACAGGCCGTTTCCAAAAATTTGGCCAAGCTGGCGTCGTTTTTGGAGAGCCGTTGATGCTTTCGGCACAGAAAGATCCGCAAAACATCGAAGTTCTTGCAGATGATCTTTTGGCCCGTATCGGGCAGCAAATGCCTGTTTTGGGCGTGCCCTTGGTTGCGATGATAATGTTGCAAGCCGATGCTGCGCAGACCGAAGACCAGATCAAAGCCGTCGCAGCGTCTTGGACTAAAGGCTCCGAACCACTGACTTTAGATGGAGAAGATGAAGCGCTGGACGGAATGATCGAACGTGCGTTGAAGCATTTGGAAATGCGGGAATTGATCGAAAAGCACGAGGATGTTTGGTCCATGAATCCAGCCGAAACTGATCTTTTACGCTATTACGCGAACTCTCTCGCGAACCGCCATTTTGCAAATGCAGCAACGGCATTGGAAATTTCTGCAAGCGCAAAGTCATAAAATTACAAAATATACCATCGAAAATGTTGTAATGTTTCGCCATACCTCGTATTCGTTTGAGGCGATTTCGATTCTGCATTGCAGCAGAAGGGTATTCTATGAAGGAGGCAGGTATGGCACTCGACGGCGAGATGGCGACTTACGAAGCGCCCGAGAAAGACCTTTACGAGATGGGGGAAATTCCCCCGATGGGCCATTTGCCCAAACAAATGTATGCGTGGACCATTCGCAAAGAACGGCATGGCGAACCCGATACTGCGATGCAGCAGGAAGTGGTCGACATCCCGGAATTGGACAGCCAAGACGTACTTGTTCTCGTTATGGCGGCAGGTGTGAATTACAACGGAGTGTGGGCCGCTTTGGGGACACCGATCAGCCCTTTTGACGGACATGGTCAGCCGTATCACATAGCGGGATCTGATGCGTCGGGCATCGTTTGGGCCGTAGGTGACAAGGTTAAGCGTTGGAAAGTGGGCGACGAAGTCGTCATTCACTGCAATCAAGACGACGGCGATGACGAAGAATGCAATGGTGGCGATCCAATGTTCTCGGATACCCAGCGTATTTGGGGCTATGAAACGCCGGATGGATCGTTTGCGCAATTCACGGCAGTGCAATCCCAGCAAGTTATGCCACGCCCGAAACATCTGACATGGGAAGAAAGCGCATGCTATACGCTGACCCTTGCAACGGCATATCGGATGCTGTTTGGGCACGAGCCACATGATTTGAAGCCGGGTCAGAACGTTTTGGTTTGGGGGGCATCAGGCGGTTTGGGATCTTATGCAATCCAGTTGATCAACACAGCAGGCGCAAACGCAATTGGTGTTATCAGCGATGAAAGCAAACGTGATTTCGTCATGGATCTTGGCGCTAAGGGCGTCATCAATCGTAAGGATTTTAACTGTTGGGGCCAATTGCCGCCGGTCAACACGCCGGAATATGCGGAATGGTTCAAAGAAGCGCGTAAATTTGGCAAGGCGATCTGGGATATCACGGGCAAGGGTGTGAATGTCGATCTAGTGTTCGAACATCCAGGTGAAAGCACGTTTCCGGTTTCAACATTTGTTGTGAAAAAGGGCGGCATGGTCGTGATCTGCGCGGGCACTACAGGGTATAATCTCACCTTTGATGTGCGATACATGTGGATGCACCAAAAGCGGTTGCAGGGATCGCATTTTGCGCATCTCAAGCAAGCCTCAGCGGCAAATAAACTGATGGTCGAACGCCGCCTTGATCCATGTATGTCCGAAGTCTTTCCTTGGGGTGACCTGCCGGAAGCGCACATGAGGATGCTGCGAAACGAACACAAGCCGGGGAACATGAGTGTTCTGGTTCAAGCACCCAAAACCGGGCTGCGCACACTTGAGGATGTATTGGACGCTCGGCGTTAGAGTGCCGACCCCAGTGATTCCTCTTGAATACGCGTACGAATCGTTCGGATTGCGCCCTACATTTACCACCATAAAGTGTGGGGCCAATCTTTTCAGTAGGTTGTAAATTCCGCCCTCGCCATTTCTGGGGAGGGGAAATATGCGAGTTTCTTTGATGAATTAATGCAGGTTATAGTTGTGTTAATCGACCATTAACCATCTAGAGGTGAGCTTGCATGAGAAGAGAATGGATATTGGACGTACTTTCGGACCTGAAATCATTCGCGCGTGACAACAACATGCCAGCCCTAGCTGAGCAGTTGGATGATACGTCGATTGTCGCGATGGCCGAGATTGCTACACTAAAGGAAAGTGAGCATGCAATTGGCTCGGACGGCTGCGCTTCGGCTGGAAAGTATATTGGAGGAGTTGGAACGCGCTGAAGGCTTGGAAGCTTTACAAGCGGCAACAGAACAACTGCAAGAACACTATAGCGTGGACCATGTGGTCTATCATTGGGTCGATAGTGCGGGAGATCAATACGGATGCGGAACCTATTCAGACGCTTGGCGCGATCGCTATCTAGAGCAAAATTATCTTCGGGTCGATCCAGTCATCGTTGGATGTTTCCAGCAATTTCACCCGGTGGATTGGAAGCGGCTCGACTGGTCGTCAAAAGCCGCTCGGGCCTTTCAGACAGAGGCGATGGAATACGGTCTAGGCAATCAGGGCTTTTCGGTCCCGATTCGAGGTCCTAACGGGCAATTTGCTCTTTTTACAGTAAATCACACATCCAGCGATGCGGATTGGGGGGGCTGGACGGACACTCATCGTCGCGATTTGATTTTAATTGCACACTATTTTAATGAAAAAGCGCTCGACTTTGAGCCGGATCGTCAACCTGAAACAGCGCGAGGTCTAAGCCCACGAGAAGTGGATGCCATGACAATGCTGGCAATGGGGTACAACCGGGCGCAAGTCGCACAAAGCCTTGAAATATCAGAACATACTTTGCGTGTTTATATCGAAAGTGCGCGTTTTAAACTGGGCGCGATGAACACCACCCACGCCGTTGCACGCGCGATGAGCCGAGGTTTGATCGTCGTGTGACAGCGTTGCGAGCGCTATGATTGTGACGCGCGGACATGTGCCAATTCGTTAACATTATTGGCTGTAGAGCTTTGTTTACACCGGGGTTCGGGAGGCCCCAGAGCGAACAAGGAGAGCTTCATGCTGCGTTATGTTTATGGCCACGACCTGCACAAATTCCCAAAATTACGCGACACAATGTTTCGCGACCGCGCCGATCAATTTCAGGCGCGATTGGGATGGGATGTGACTGTTGATCGTGACGGCATGGAGGTTGACCAATATGATGAACTTGATCCGCTATACGTGATTTGGGAACAAGCTGACGGATCACATGGCGGTTCCATGCGGTTTCTGCCTACGACCGGACGCACCATGGTCAACGAACATTTTGGTGACCTTATGAGCGGCCCAATCACAAGCCCGACAATTTGGGAATGTACGCGATTTTGTCTGTCGCAAGGGGCAGGCAGCCATGTGGCCGCAGCTCTAATGCTAGCGGGTGGCGAAATCATGCAAAACTTTGATATTCATCACTTTGTTGGCGTTTTTGATGCGCGGATGGTGCGTATTTACCGAATGATCGGGTCCTCGCCTGATGTGCTTGGCTCAAGCGGTGAGGGCCGTGACAAGATTAGCGTCGGATTGTGGCATTTTGAACCTGAGGCACAGGCACGGGTGGCGCGACGGGCCGGCGTTTCCGTGTCGCTGTCACGTCTGTGGTTTGATCGGGCGTTCGGCGGGCATCCTGCATCACAGAAGTTAGCCGCAATCGCCTGATCGCTCTGGCCCCTGCCGGGACCCGGCTATAGGGTCCCGAGCATGACAACTGCTCTTACATTTTCTGACGACCAAGCCAGCACCTATGATGACATCAGCCAGTTGCTGGCGCAGTCTGGGGTGAACCTGGACGACAGTTTGCTCATGCCCCCGCGCGAAGCAGGGTCTGGCGTAATGGCTGTTACTGGCAAAGCGGGTTCCGGCAAAACAATGCTGTTGGCCGAGCTTTACAAAGCGTTGGAGGGGGCAGGTGTCGACGTTGTTTCCGGCGATTATGAATCCCGCAAACGCAAAGACCGACGCACGCTGGCCATTCTTGCGCCAACGAACAAAGCGGCCAGCGTCTTGCGGCTGCGTGGAGTCCCGGCAACAACCATTCATCGGATATTATATACGCCGGTCTACGACCCCGAATATGAACGTATCGCGGAATGGCTGGCCGGAAACGGCGAACGCCCCGATGTTGAGGGGCTTACAGACCAAGCGTTGGATCGTGCGTTTGCATTTTACCAGAATAACAAATCCATACCCGGTGCTCTGGCTGCGGCTGGGTTGCGCGGCTCTGATTTCATCACTGGGTGGAAGCGACGCGAAGAACCGCTTGATATCGGTTTTGTCGATGAATCTTCGATGCTTGATGATCGCCAGTTTCAGGATCTGAAAGAGATTTTCCCAACATTGTTTTTGTTTGGGGATCCGGCCCAGTTGGCCCCCGTTAATCAATCTGGCGCGATGGTGTTTGACAGCTTGCCGGAAACGCGCGTCAAACACCTAAGCCGTATTCACCGACAAGAAGCGGACAATCCTATTTTGGATTTGGCTCATGCTTTGGCGGATCCCGCGTTGGCGTTTGAAGACTTTGAACAGATGGTGCAGGACGCGGCGCAAAAGGATGACCGGGTTGTTTGGGGGCAACGCGTTGAAGTCGACATGATGGCGCGCAGCCCGGTTTTGGTCTGGCGCAATGCAACACGCATTCGATTGATCAATGCGTTCCGGCAAGTGTACGACGCCCCCGATGACATGTTGCTAGAGGGCGAGCCGTTGATTTGTGACGGATTAGAATTGCCCTTGAAGCACCGCAAGAAACGCCTTGATCTGGAAGCTCGTGGTTTGATCAAAGGCGCGCAGGTCATCTATCTTGGACCGGGCCGAAAGCCGGGGTTTTCCAAGCTTCATGTCGTTGGCGCGCTAGACCCTCAGATTAGCGCAGCATCGATTGTGAAAATTGAAAAGCCGGGCGAAGAAGAACCGTTTATTCCCTATGCGGCGCGAATGGGCGCCACGTTTTTACACGGGGCGGCAGTTACGATTCACAAGGCGCAAGGGTCGCAGTGGGAAACGGTTCAGGTGTTCGCTCCGGATCTGTGGGCAGCAGCTCGCGCAGGGCGGACCGAGGCGGGCCAACCTTTGTGGAAACGATTGGCCTATGTGGCGATTACCCGTGCGCAAGAACGTCTTCATTGGGTCATTCGCCCTCGATTGTCCAAACCAAATGGTTCGCTTCGGGTGGATGATCTCAAGGCGGTGGCCCAAGCGCCGCTGACGTTGGAACAGACGGAGGAAGAGACATGAATACTATTCTGATCACAGGGGCAAGCTCGGGTATTGGGCGCGCGACGGCTGAACATTTTTTGCAAGCGGGGTGGGCGGTTGGCCTGATGGCGCGCCGCGTTGAACCACTGGACGAGATTGCAAATCGTTACGAAAACGCACTGGCGTTGCCTGGTGATGTGACGCAGGAAAAAGACGTCGAAAAATGCCTGGCATTGTTGGTGGAACGCACGGGCCAGTTGGACGTTTTATTCAATAATGCAGGTATCTTTATACCGGCGGCTCCGATTGATGAAACCCCGATTGAGGATTGGAAACGCGCCCTTGATGTCAATTTGACGGGCATGTTTTTGTGTGCGCGGGCCGCGTTCGCGCAGATGCGCAAACAGGGCGGGGGGCGTATTATCAACAATGGTTCGATATCCGCACATGTGCCGCGCGAAAACGCGATAACCTATACGACCACGAAACATGCCATCACTGGAATGACGCGACAGCTCAGCCTAGATGGGCGTGATTTGAACATCGCATGCGGGCAGATCGATATCGGCAACGCAGAAAGCGAAATGGTTGCCGCAATGAAAGCCCAAGTTCCAGACATGCCGACCATGGCGGTTGATGACGTGGCGCGTTCGGTCATGCATATGGCATCCCTGCCATTGGAAACAAACGTCTTGTTCATGACGGTGATGGCAAACCGAATGCCTTATGTAGGGCGCGGTTAAGGTCTTAGTTGCGCAGGATTAGCGAAAACGCAGCCGAAGCACCCCAACCTGCAGCAATCGCAATCGCTAAAGACATAAGGCCGTACAAAAGCGATTGTTCGCGGCTCATTGAATACAGCCATCGTTCAAGGCCGACTTTGCGTACGTCGATGCTGGTTTCAAAGCTCGAAATAACGGATCCGTTGCGGGTCAAGAAAATGCGGGTGGCATAGTCACCTTCGGACAGGGCGGCGGGCAAACGCACGCGCGCCCGAAACAAAGTTTGGTCGTCAACGACCACCTGATTTTCCAAAACTTGATATTGTTCGCTGTTAGACCGGATGCGGATCAACGCCTCGGTAAAGCTCGACGCGTTTTTGACGGATGACGGCGCCCCAACAGAGCGAATGGCGCGCGGAATGGATATCTTGTAGCGCAGGTCATCAACGTTGCTGATCACTTCGGAAAAGGGACCACTTGTTGCAACGGCATAGTAGCTTGGCGCGGCATCGATCTCGACCGCTTCTGTGTTGATCCAGATCCCGAAACGCTTTTCTTTCCGACGCACCATGATGGGTTCGGACGGGCTGGCAACTGTGATCAGAACATGCAGCGGCGGACCTTCGGGAATTGGCGCTTCGCGTTTAACCGCGCCAAAAATCAAAATTTCCGAGCCGTCAAAACTGGTGGTGATTGCGACCTCGTCTTGGCTCAGCCCAAGCACAACGCTCTCTGCCCATGCGGGACTGACCAGAAGCAAAAGGCAAACAAGCAGATTGCGCATCAGTGACCTCCTGCTGCGCCAAGCGAGTAGAGCTCGCTCGGCATAATCAGCAGATCGAGAGCCAATTTCCCGCAGACAGCCAACACCATAAGTGCCAACAGGATACGGAGCTGTTCGGCTTTCATTTTTACACCGATGCGTGCCCCGATCTGTGCACCAATAACGCCGCCAACCAGCAGCAGGACGGCCAGAACGATATCAACGGTAAAGTTTGTCGTGGCGTGCAGCAATGTGGTGAACGCCGTGACAAAGATGATCTGAAACAGCGACGTGCCAACAACCACCTTTGTGGGCATGCCAAGCAAATAGATCATGGCAGGGACCATGATAAATCCACCACCAACACCCATGATCGCGGCCAGAATACCAACGCACAATCCAACCAAAAGAGGCGGGATGACTGAGATATAAAGGCCCGACACACGGAACCGCATTTTGAATGGCAGCTTATGGATAAGACCGTGTTTGCGACGAGACGGCAGCGAAACGCCGTTCGCGGACTTGCGCAAAGCTCGCAGGCTTTCGATGAACATCAGTCCACCGATGATACCCAGAAAGACAACATAGCAAAGCCGGACAAGCAGATCGACTTGGCCCAAGGATTTCAAATAATTAAAGACCACGACACCAAGTGCAGCCCCAAAAAGCCCGCCGATCAACAAGACGGTGCCCATCCTAAGGTCAACGGTCTTTCGCCTGAGATGCGCCAGGACACCTGAGAATGACGATGCCACAATCTGGTTGGCTTCGGTGGCAACAGCAACGGCAGGGGGAATGCCAATAAAGAACAGCAATGGCGTCATAAGAAACCCGCCACCAACGCCAAACATGCCCGACAGAATTCCAACTAGACCACCAAGACCTAGAAGAAGAAAGGCGTTCACCGACACCTCAGCAATAGGGAGGTATATTTGCATGTCCTGTCCTAATCCTGCTGCAGGTGCAAAATCAAGGTGTCAGATTGCGCAGGTGCAAATTGGACTCACCTGAATTGCGGAGCTGGACGTATGAAGTCGCGATAGGTTTCAACGTTCTTTGACGTAGGGCTGCCCACCTGCACGCGGCGGAATGGCCTTGCCGACGAACCCAGCCAGGATGATCACGGTCATGATATAGGGCAACGCGCCCAGCAATTGACCTTGGACCTTGAAACCAATCACCGCCTCGATCACGTCAGGACGGGTTTCCAATGCGGTGAACAATCCAAACAGCAATGTTGCACCCAACGCATACCAAGGCCGCCATTTCGCAAAGATAAGTGCGGCCAGCGCGATAAACCCGCGCCCCGATGACATGTCCTTGACGAACCCGGCTTGCAACGCGGTGGACAGATATGCGCCAGCCAATCCGCACAGCACGCCGCAGATACAAATGGCAGCGTATCGCAATCCGACCACTGAAACACCTGCGGTATCAACAGCTGCCGGGTTTTCACCGACAGCACGCAAACGCAATCCGAAACGGGTACGATACAGCACCCACCACGTAAGGGGTACGGCAAGAAAGCCGACATAAACCAGTATGGAATGACCCGAAATCAGTTCCGCATAGATTGGGCCAAAATAGGGAACATCGGCCACCTGATCCGCAAAGGGCAGTGTGATCGGCTCAAATCGTGCATCACCAGACAATTGCGGTGTGCGCCCGCCCTGACCAAACCACGCCTGCGCGACAAGAACCGTTATCCCCGCCGCCAGAAAATTAATGGCAACGCCCGAAATCAACTGATTGCCTCGAAAGGTGATCGACGCGACTCCGTGCAGAAGGCTCAGCAACATCGACGCGCCAATCCCTGCCATCAATCCAACCCACACAGATCCGCTGATGGCGGCGAAAGCGGCGGAAAACATGGCCGCCGCCAGCATCTTGCCTTCGAGGCCAATGTCAAAAATCCCGGCCCGTTCGGAATATAATCCCGCAAGGCATGCAAACAACAGCGGTATGGCGGATCGAACCGTGGAATCGAGAAGTTGGATGAGTGTTGCGAAATCCATTATCCGGGCTTTCTGCCAAATGCGAGGAAGAGACGTTCAAGGGGCATCCGGACCATGTTGTCCAATGCGCCAGTGAATAGGATGACAAGCGCTTGGATCACGACGATCAGTTCACGCGGGATCGACGTCCACAGCGCCAGCTCTGCACCGCCCTGATAAAGGAACCCAAACAGGATCGCGGCAAGCAGAACGCCGACAGGGTGATTGCGCCCCATAAGCGCGACCGCGATGCCGATGAAACCAGCGCCTTCTGTCGCGTTCAATACAAGGCGTTCCGCTTCGCCCATCACGTTATTGATTGCCATGCATCCGGCCAATCCGCCTGAAATCAACATCGTGATGATGATGATTTTCGCAGGTGGAATGCCGGCGTATCGCGCCGCACTTTCTGATTTTCCAAGGCTTCGGATTTCGTATCCCAAACGCGTGCGCCAGATCAAAATCCAGACCAAAACACAGGCGGCGATGGCGACAATCAGTGAAATATTGGCGGGCGCTGCTTTCGAAAACTCGATGCCAAAGACGCCTAGAATGTCGTGCAGCGACGGCAATTTAACAGCTTCCGAAAACCGTGCGGATGCAGGATCCATTGCCCCTGGTGGGCGCAGAACATTGACCAGAACATAAACAAGGAACGCAGAAGCGATATAGTTGAACATGATCGTCGTGATCACGATGTGGCTGCCGCGCTTGGCTTGCAAATAGGCGGGGATAAGCGCCCATAGCGCACCAAAAGCCGCTGACCCAAGGATGGCTGCAATAATTGCCACTGACCAATGTGGCCAGTCGATCATCAGACAAACAAGGGCAACGCCAAGACCGCCAAGTGTGGCTTGACCTTCGCCGCCGATATTGAACAACCCAGCATGATAGGCGACTGAGACGGCCAACCCGGTGAACACGAAATTTGTTGCGTAATACAGGGTGTAACCCCACCCGTATGTCGTTGTCACCGACCCGGTGACCATCAGCTTCACTGCTTCAACTGGGTCTTCACCAATTGCCAAAATGACCAATGCAGATAATGCAGCGGCCAAAAACAAAGAGATCAGCGGAACAAGAAAGACTTCGGCCCATTGCGGCATCTTTTGCATCTTATTGCGCCCCTTCAATGGGATGAGCTATGCCGGCGTCGGTTATTCCCGCCATTAACAACCCAAGTTCTTTTTCATCCGTCGCATTCGGAAGACGTTCGCCCATGATCTCGCCGTCAAACATCACGGCGATGCGATCTGACAAACCCATGATCTCGTCCAACTCGACAGAAACAAGCAAGATGGCCTTGCCTTCATCGCGCAGGGCGACAATCTGTTGGTGGATGAATTCGATTGCGCCGATATCTACACCGCGGGTTGGTTGACCGACCAACAACAATTCGGGTTTGCGTTCGATTTCACGTGCCAGAACGATTTTTTGCTGATTGCCGCCTGAAAAATTCTTTGCGGCCAGCCGTGGATCGGGGGGGCGCACATCAAAACGTTCCATTTTCGCTTCGGTGTCGGCCTTTATGGCGGCATTGTCCATCAAGATGCCGGATTTATAAGCAGCGTCCCGGTGATATCCAAACGCGGTGTTTTCCCACGCGGTGAAATCCATGATCAAGCCTTCGCGTTGGCGATCTTCGGGCACATGGGCAATACCGTTTGCGCGGCGCGATTGCCCGTCCGAGTTTTTCCCGGTCAGATCAATCGGTTTCCCATTCAACTCCACGACACCCTTGCCAGTCATATAACCGCCCAACACCTCGAGCAGTTCGGACTGACCATTGCCCGCAACGCCCGCGATCCCGAGAATTTCGCCCGCGCGCACTTGAAGGTCGATGCCTTTCAGACGTTGCACGCCTTTGTCGTCGCTGACGCGCAAATCCTTCACGTCCAAAACAACATCGCGCGGCTGTGCCGGTGTTTTGTCAACACGCAACAGCACCTTACGCCCGACCATCAATTCAGCCAGCTCGGGAGGGCTGGTTTCTGCGGTTTTGACAGTTGCTGTCATTTCACCGCGCCGCATGACGCTAACGGTGTCTGTTGTATCCATAATCTCGCGCAGCTTGTGCGTGATTAGGATGATCGTTTTGCCTTCTTCTTTCAGGCGCTCAAGGATGCGGAACAATTGATCAGCTTCTGCAGGCGTCAACACACCCGTTGGTTCGTCCAGAATCAGAATATCGGCCTGACGATAAAGCGCCTTAAGGATTTCAACACGCTGCTGCATCCCCACGCCGATGTCTTCGATAACGGCGTCAGGGTCGACATTCAGCTCGTATTCCTTGGCAAGCTCTAGCAGTGTCTTTCGTGCTTTGGTCAACGAGGGACGCAACAATTGCCCGTCCTCAGCCCCAAGAATAATATTTTCGAGGACTGTAAAATTTTCGACCAGTTTAAAGTGCTGGAACACCATTCCGATTCCAGCCGCAATTGCGGCCTGACTGTCAGGAATTTGCGTCTTTTTGCCCGCGATGAAAATCTCACCGGCGTCCGCTTTGTAAAAACCATACAAAATCGACATGAGGGTAGACTTACCGGCACCGTTTTCACCGATGATCCCGTGGATCGTGCCGGGCATGACAGAAATCGAAATGTCCTTGTTTGCCTGGACCGGGCCAAAGGCTTTTGAAATGCCTCTGAGTTCAATCGCTGGCGCTGCCATCTGTCGAGTCCCCACTCACTGTCTAGTCAGCCACTTTTGCAGAGCTTTTGAGGTTTGCCCAGCCCCGAGCGTATGTTTCCTGCGCGAATTTGGTGTGTTGTGGCAATTCTTGTGCAACATCACATAATCCGCTGACTTGCAGGCTTCCATTGGCAAGCCTGCAAGGTCCACGCCCAGAACTAAAAAAGGCCGCGCGAGGATGATCGCGCGGCCTTTATTGTCGATGTGCCGACGTGGCTTAGAAATTCAGTGCTGGGCAGCTGTCATCCGATGTGTAGTCGTGTACAGCCAATGACCCATCCGCGATCTTTGACGAAGCACCGTCCACTGTGGATTTCATGTCGTCAGACACCAATGCTGCGTTGTGTTCGTCCAGCGCATAGCCAACACCGCCATTTGCCAGACCCATGGTGAAGTTGCCTGTTTCCAGATCAACGCCCTGTGTGAACGCATCAAATACAGCGTTGTCCACGCGCTTCATCATGGATGTCAGAACTTTGCCTGAGTGCAAATAGTTTTGGTTGCTGTCCACACCGATGGACAAAATGCCCTCGTCAGCGGCAGTCTGCAGAACCCCTACACCTGTACCGCCAGCGGCAGCGTATACAACGTCAGCGCCTTGGCTGATTTGTGCTTTTGTCAGCTCTGATCCTTTTACCGGATCATTCCACGCAGCTGGCGTTGTCCCGGTCATGTTCGCAACAACCGTTGCGTCCGCGTTTACGGCTTTGACGCCTTGGGCATAGCCACAGGCGAATTTGCGGATCAGTGGGATGTCCATTCCGCCGATAAAGCCAACTGTGCCAGATTTCGATGCTTGTGCCGCCATCATACCAACAAGATATGATCCTTCATGCTCGGCAAAGCCGATGCCGCGCACGTTTGGCAGGTCAAGCCAGTTTACGTCGATCACTGCAAACTTTGTGTCTGGGTAATCCACTGCGACTTGGCTCAATGCATCAGCAAATGCGAAGCCGGCCATGACGATCGGGTTGGCACCCGCTTCGGCAAAGCGACGCAATGCTTGTTCACGCTGTGCTTCGGATTGCAGTTCGATTTCGCGGAATGTACCGCCAGTTTCCTCGGCCCAACGCTGCGCACCGCCAAAAGCGGCTTCGTTGAAACTTTTGTCGAATTTGCCGCCAAGATCAAAAATGATGGCGGGTTCGGCCAAAGCGGCCCCGGCGCTCAACGCCATTGCGGCTGTCGCGCTCAAAAGCTTCTTCATGAATGTCATATGTGTCTCCCAAATTCGTTGCTGGGGCCGTTCTGGCAGTTCGATACGACCCGAGATCATTTAGATCATACGGGATTAGGCCGCACGTCCCCGTGAGCGTCAACCGCTTTTTAAGTGTTTGGATCAGGTTTCGATCATCTGACCAAAGGGCAAGATGCTTTCATAAGCACGGCGTCGGCGGTTTGACCGGCCTTATCGCGGTAATATCCCTTACGTCTGCCGGTTTCTACAAAACCCAATTGAATGTACAAATTGTAAGCAGGAATGTTGTTGGCGCTGACGTCCAAGAACAGTGTTGGGCAAGGCGGGCTCAATTCGACAAGCTGATCGCTTAGGGTTTGCATCAAAAGACGCCCGTGACCGCGACGACGAAACGCAGGATCGACCGCAATCGTCAGAATTTCAGCTTCGTCCAGAACAGATCGGGCCAGAACAAAGCCTGTGTTTTCGGGGGTCGACTGTATGATGTAACCATTTTGGTTCGAAAGGCTTTCGAATTCTGCGACAGACCAGGCGCGTTGTGGAAAGCACTTGGCGTGTAATTGCGCCATTAAGTCAGGCGTCATCTAAAATCTGGGGTGGCGCATCACGGGATGGGGCCGCGTCCGGAGGTTTGATATACAGCGGGGCAGGCGGCGTTGCAGGCGGGGTCGGCCAGACGGCCCGCGCCAAGTTTCCAATTGCGCTGACCAATAACAAGGGATCCGGATCGGGCAATATCGGCTGACCCAGTTGTTCGGCGTCGTCTTGGGACATCAGCTTCGGCCCGTCGGGCAGATCAACGAAAAACTGGTCTCGGGGGGCGGGAACGCAATTCAGGCCATTATCTTGAAGCACGTTTTTGCGCTGTTCGAATCCGTTGATGCCATAGGCCGGTATGCCCAGCCCAAGGGACAAACCGCGCGCCGCGGATATCCCAATGCGGATGCCCGTGAAGTTTCCAGGGCCAACGCCGATTGCCAATGCATTCAGATCAGACCAGTTTTTGTTTTGGCGGGCCAAAAGGTCTTCAAGCAGCCCAATCAGACGCTCGTTTTGGCCCTTTTTCATCGGCTCGTAAATGGTGTCGAGCACCGTATCATTTGAATTCAAAGCGGCCGCGCAATGCGCAGCCGACGTGTCAAAGGACAGGATGAGTGAATCAGTTTTCATCACGCTTCAACGGGGCTTGTGGTGTCGTCAGACAGCCACCGGGCGTACTTCGGTCACTTCGGGGATGTAATGACGCAGCAAGTTTTCGATGCCCATTTTCAGCGTCAGCGTTGACGATGGGCAATTGGCGCACGCGCCTTGCATGTGAAGATAGACGATTCCGCGATCAAACCCGTGAAAGGTAATGTCGCCACCGTCCTGAGCAACGGCAGGGCGCACCCGCGTGTCCAACAATTCCTTGATCTGATCCACAATGCCCGAATCTTCGCCTTCATGGACCGCATGGCCTGAGTCTGGTTGGTGATCACCTTCCATGACAGGCTGACCCGACTGGTAATGTTCCATGACCGCGCCCAGAATCGCTGGCTTGATATGGTCCCAATCTGTGGCATCCGCTTTGGTCACCGTCACAAAGTCGGTTCCAAAGAAAACACCTGTAACGCCGTCCACAGAAAAAATACGTTTAGCCAACGGAGATTTATCGCCTGCATCGGGTGTCGGAAAATCGGCCGTTCCCATTTCAAGCACTGTTTGTCCGGGAAGGAATTTCAGTGTCGCAGGGTTTGGTGTGGATTCGGTTTGGATGAACATTGCTCGACCCTTTCTCGCAGGTTCAACAGATATGCGGATGGACCCGCGTGGTGTCAAGAGTTTGGAATGATTCTAAACGATAAAGTCAGAAATCACCGCGACCGGACGATAAATCTTGTGGCGGATTTTCGAATGACCGGCGAGGTTGAACTATCTTCAATTTGATTCATTCAATCAATCGACTACGCTTGCCTGCCGCGGACAAAGGACGGCGGAACGCTGAAAAAGTCGAGTGATTTCATATTTCTGTCAGGTGATGGCTTCAAGTTTTTCTTTGCTTAGATCACCGGGAACAATAGTGATCGGGATCGGCAAAGCACCCGAGTTGCGAGACAGCTGAGTGACCAACGGGCCGGGACCCTTTTTGCCGGTGCCAGCCCCCAAGACTAAGACACCAATCTCGGAATCTTGCCGAATATGCGCAACGATTTCATCCAAAGGTTGTCCTTCCCGGATGATCAGCTCTGGATCGACATGCTGTCTGTCCCGCATCCATTTCGCAAACACTTCGAAATGCACTTCTATGCGTTCGCGCGCTTCTTCTCGCATTACGGCACCGACGCCAATCCAGTGATTGAACTCTTCTGGTGCAATCACCGAAAGTATGGCCACACCTCCGCCAGTATGCGCGGCACGCATTGCTGCAAATCGCATCGCGTTCAAGCATTCCCGGCTGTCATCCAGCACGACAAGAAATTTGCGCATCTTTTCGAACCCCGGTTCAGTATCAGCATCAACATGACCTATGGGCGGGCATGGCGCAACGTCGCAATTATTATGGCTTGTTGGTCAGGGCCCAATCCCAATACATCTCGCGGACCTGACGCGTTATCGGTCCGATTTGATATTGTGTGTCATCAAAGGCTTTGATTGGCGTGACTTTATTCATGTTGCCGGACATGAACACTTCATCCGCATCGTGGAATTGATCAAAGCTCAGGACGTCTTCGACAACGTCTATTCCGTTGGCTTTGAAATTTGAAATGTGCCGTGCGCGTGTGATGCCAGCCAAGAATGTACCGTTTGGAACCGGCGTAAACACTGTTCCATCCTTAACCATAAAGATATTGGCGGTTGCCGTTTCTGCGACATTGCCAATTGCATCTGCCACAAGTGCGTTATTGAACCCTTTGGCGCGGGCCTCGGCAAGCATGCGCGCGTTGTTGGGATAAAGGCAGCCGGCTTTGGCGTTGACCACTGCGTCTTCCATGACGGGTCGGCGAAATCTTGTTCGAGTTAATGTTGCAACAACGTCAGCGGCTGCCATGGGAATTTCTTCCAGACATAACGCAAATCCCGTTGACCCTTCTTTTGGAACGATCGCTGTCATGTCGCCATCAATGGCCCAATACATGGGACGGATATAGATCGCGCTTTTTTGCGAAAACTTGCGCAGACCTTCCCACGCAATATCCATCATTTCGGACGTCGAAACAGTTGGGGTTATCATCAAAGCGGTGGCAGAGCGATTGACCCGTTCGCAATGTGCCTCAAGATCCGGGGCCAGCCCATCAAAGTAGCGTGCGCCATCAAAGACAGTGGTGCCCAGCCAACTGCCGTGATCCGCTGCGCGCATCGTGTACACATCGCCATCATGCCAACGGCCTTCGAAATACGTGCGAATGTTCTGACCTGTTGCCATTGCGTGTTCTCCCCGTGCGTCGGCCGAAGCCTAGAGACAGTTGTCGGCAGGGAAAAGATAATTTTCAGATCTTTTTGAACAAGCAATGGTTACGGTGATGGCACGTGCCGTTGTTAACCGCTGCCGGTTGGGCGGGCCAAACTGTAAACACCTTCAGGAAGATCGAGAGCCGCCGCCAGATCGCGCAATTGTTCGGGCGACAGAGTCACGCGGACCATTTGATCTGTGCGCGAATCGAACTGTTCTATGGTGACGCATTCTGCAAAACTGTTGACGACGACGTCTTCTTGCAAAGGGGTGCGGCCATCGTCGACAAGCGTAATGACGGTCGCATCGAATTCGTGTTCGATTGTAAACATATGATCAACCTATCTAGACATAATGGGATTGCAAGTAGATCGCACGGCTGCGTGATCAGGTCTGGTCGGAGTGGACACAGATGTTATTATATCTGTTGACGATGGCCGTCACGTATTAGAGCCTGCCACGAAATTGAGGACGACATGTTAAGATACCTTTGTGCATTGTTTCTTTCGACAACGTTGATTGCGTGTACTGAATTGCCTGTCCCCGAGGTGAGTGGTCCTTCGACGACAGGATCGGCTGCGAACAGTGATGTGGATGAGCTGCGCGGGGCGGGTGCGACCCAACGTGCCTTTGTCCAAGTTGTCCAGACGATGGAGCCGGTCGCAGAGCGCGAATGTGAACGTCGCACACGGGGTGTAAATTGCGATTTCCTAATCGTCGTTGATGATGAACGGGGAAAGCCAGCCAATGCCTTTCAAACGCTTGATGAAGATGGGCGTCCCATCATTATTTTCACACTCGCTTTGTTGAATGACGCGCGCAATATAGATGAAATCGCGTTTGTGATGGGCCATGAAGCCGCACATCATATTGAGGGCCATATCGCGCGAGGGCAACAAAACGCAGTCGCGGGTGCCGTATTTTTAGGTGGTTTGGCGACGGCGACGGGGGGAACAGTCGCTGATGTTGAACGTGCGCAGCAGTTGGGCGCAGCACTGGGTGCACGGTCGTATTCCAAAGAATTTGAATTGGAAGCTGATGCGTTAGGGACAGTGATTACGGTGCGATCTGGGTTTTCAGCGGTACGTGGCGCGCAGTTCTTTAACCGGATTCCGGACCCGGGTGATCGGTTTTTGGGGACACATCCACCGAATGCGGCGCGTCTTGCGACAGTGCGGCGCGTGTCTGCGGGATTGTAAGATCGGTCGGGCCACGGGCGGCTCTGTTTGGCCCAAGGGCCAAATGCGCCCACCCGCCGACCCTTGGTCGTTCGCGTTATTCGGCCGCGTACATCCCGTCATAGATCGGACCCAACGTGGAATCGTCAAAAAGTGACGAAACACTGGTGCCGTTCCAGATATTCAAAATGGCCTGCGCAAAGATGGGCGCAGTTGGGACAATTCGAATATTTGGCGTTGCTCGGATCGCATCTGTCGCGGCGATGCTGTCCGTGACGACGAGCGTTTTCATGACTGATCTTGAGATTCTTTCGACGGCAGGGCCCGATAAAACGCCATGCGTAATGTAGGAGTGCACTTCTTTTGCGCCATTTTCGATAAGAACCTCTGCCGCCTTACACAAGGTACCAGCAGTGTCGCAAATGTCGTCTACGATCAGGCAGACTTTGTCTTTGACGTCCCCAATCACAGTCATTTCAGCGATTTCACCGGGTTTTTCGCGACGTTTGTCCACAATCGATAAAGGCGCATTGATGCGTTTGGCCAATTCGCGCGCACGTGCAACGCCGCCGACATCTGGTGAGACGACCATAATATCCGACATGCGCCCTGCGAAATTATCTTTGATATCCAAAGCAAAAATTGGCGACGCATAGAGGTTGTCGACCGGAATATCGAAGAACCCTTGAATCTGAGCGGCGTGCAAATCCATCGTCAACACGCGTTCCACTCCAGCAGAAACAAGCATATTCGCGACCAGTTTGGCGGAAATGGGCGTGCGCGCCTTTGTGCGTCTGTCCTGACGCGCATATCCAAAATAGGGGATAACGGCGGTGATGCGCGTTGCCGAAGACCGACGCAATGCATCGCACATGATCAGCAGTTCCATCAGGTTGTCGTTGGCAGGGTTCGATGTCGGCTGAATGATGAACATATCTTCGCCGCGCACGTTTTCGAAAACTTCGACAAATATTTCGCCATCGTTAAAGCGTTCGACCCTCGCATCAATCAGATTGACCGCGATGCCGCGATGCATCGTCATGCGGCGTGCAATGGCTTTTGCGAGCGGTTGATTGGCATTGCCCGAGATCAGTTTCGGTTCTTGCGCCTGCGGCATGCGGTATTCCCCTTCGACAAGCCAGAATGTGACAGATTCGTGACGTTGACTTCGCTTAACACGGCCTTACCGTGCGGCAAAGACGTGGCCCATACAGAAGGCGAAAATTATGGCTGATATCGACTATTACTTTGCGACAATCTCTCCCTATACCTACTTGGCCGGGAAACGCTTCGAAGAAGTGGCGAAACGCCATGGGGCGAGCGTTCATTACAAGCCACTAGATATTATGGCACTGTTTGCTCGGACGGGGGGCGTTTCCCCCAAGGATCGGCACATCAGCCGTGTGGAATATCGCGCACAAGAATTGACGCGTGCGGCAAAGAAGCTTGGAACGCCCTTTCACCTTAAACCTGCGCATTGGCCGACAAATGCGGCCCCGTCGTCCTATGCGGTGATCGCAGCACAAGAAGCAGGGGGTGGGGACCTGGGTGCACTTGTGTACGCTTATGTGCGCAGCGTTTTTGCAGACCAGAAAAACATCGCTGACGATGATGTTGTAAAAGCCTGTTTGGAAGAAGCCGGGTTTGATCCAGCACTTGCAGATAGCGGGTTGTTGACCGGGGCCGACACCTATGCACGCAATCTGGAAGACGCTGTAAAGGCTGGCGCGTTTGGGGCGCCGTTTTATGTCGTCAACAAAACAGATCAAAGGTTTTGGGGGCAGGATCGGATCGAAGATCTTGATGCGCACCTGTCGGGCACCCTTTGACGCCATTTGTAACCCGCGCAGGTCATGGATCGGCGCGGGTTTTGGCCATTCACTGCACATTAGCCCATTCCGGGGCCTGGAAAGGGTTCACCCGCGCCATGCAGGGCACGGCCGAAGTCACAGCGTTCGATTTACCCAGCCACGGGAAAAGCCCGGATTGGCCCCTCGATCAAGACCAACATCGATTAGCGACGGATTGGGGGTTAGACGTCTTAACGGAACCCATGCATCTTGTTGGGCATTCCTATGGCGGAACGGTTGCATTGCGCATGGCACTGGACGCACCGGACCGCGTGCTTTCTTTGACGTTATTCGAGCCGGTTTTTCTGGCGGCTGCGCGCAAGGATCAACCTGAACGTTTTAAGGCACACGAAGCAGAATTAGCAGAATACGAGGCCACAATCGAACGTGGGGATTTTCATCAAGCTGCGCGCGCTTTTAATCGGGTTTGGGGCGACGGAACACCTTGGTATGATTTTCCTGCAGAGACCCGGGCCTACATGGCGGATCGCATTCACTTTGTGAAAGGCAGTGCGCCATTTCTTATCGAAGATAACGCAGGTCTGTTAGAGGGCGAGGCGTTTTCCAATCTGTCTTTGCCAGTTATTCTGGCACAGGGCGAATTCACGCTGGATGTCATCGATGCGACGATGGCCGCGCTGGCACGGCGTATTCCAAATGCACAGCGCATCTGCATTGATGGTGCCGGTCATATGGCACCGATAACGCATCCTGCGGAGCTGGCGAAAATCGTAGGTTCACAGATCGCGGCTTGCAAAAATTGATATGCGGGCCTCAAAAATGAGACAGAAACGCATCAATCTTATCTGATCCGATGGACCAATCGCACACAAGCCGAGCCACCAGCATTTCCGATGGATCAGAACCTTCTAGGTCGCCAGACCACACATAGTATTTTGCGCCATTGTCCTGCAGGCGTTGGTGTGTTGCTCGAGGGAACGCGGCAAAGATCATGTTGGCCTGAGGTTCGTGCAGAAATTCGGCACCTGCATCCCGAAGGCCCGCGGCCAATCGCGCTGCATTTTCGTTGGCCGCTTCAGCAAGTTCCAACCAAAGGCCGTCGTCTAAATACCCGGCCATTTGCGCGGATAGAAAACGGTGTTTTGAAAATAGATGCGCACCGCGCTTGCGCCGCAGTTCAAATTCCCAGGCTTTATCTGGGTCAAAAAGAACAACCGCCTCGACCCCGAGGCAGCCGTTTTTTGTGCCCCCAAAGCTTAACACATCTACGCCGGCCTTCCAGGTCATGTCGGTAGGCGAACAGCCGACAGCGGCGACCGCATTTGCAAATCGCGCGCCGTCCATGTGAACGGGCAGGTTAAATTCACGCGCAACAGCCGTTAGGGCGCGCAGTTCGTCAACTGTATAGACGCCGCCGCGTTCGGTGATTTGGGTTATCGAAACCGGGCCGCGCTGTGCCCCATGAACACCGCGTGTTTCTTCTGCGGTGATGGCGGCGCGCAGGGTATCGGGCGTCATTTTGTGATCGTCACCAACCAAGGTCAGCTTTGCGCCTCCGGAAAAAAACTCTGGCGCGTTGCATTCGTCTTCTTGGATATGGGAAACCGGGCTACAAAACACGGTCTGCCAAGGATGCGCATAACACGCCAAGCCAAGTACATTGGCCGCAGTGCCTGTCGCGACCAGATAAACCTCGGCCTCTGGCGCTTCGAAGGTTGCGCGAATGCTTTGGCGTACGTCGTCCATGATGGGGTCATTGCCATACGGCATGGCGTATCCATCATTGGCGTCTGTGACGCTTTGCAAAATGCGTGAATGGGCCGGGCCCGCATTGTCAGAAGCAAAAAACATCAGCAGGGCTCCTCGATGATATGATTTTCCCACTCGTCGTCGGCGACATCAAATTCACTGACAGTTTTGTCTTTGACGCTGACACCGGCGGCATGAACGGTGTTGACCGTCCCGGAAATCAACGGATGCCAGTCGAATAATGGGCGACCTTCGTACAGCAGACGATAGGCGCAGGTCGACGGCAGCCAATACATATGCTGCGAGATCGTCGCGGCCGTAAGTTGGATGCAGTCGGGCACAAATTGTTTGCGTGTTTCGTAATGTGCACATTGGCAGCTGCTGTCATCCAGCAACCGACACGCCACGCGGGTCAACGCCACTTCGCCTGTGTCTTCGTCTTCCAGTTTGTTCAAGCAGCATTTTCCGCACCCATCACAGAGGGCTTCCCATTCCGCTTCATTCAATTGCTCAAGGCGCTTGCGTTCCCAAAATTGCGGCGCGCAGCCCGAGTGATCGATTGGTTTGTTCATAATGCAGCCAAGACGGCGCGGGATTTTGCGCTATCTGCGTCCATCTGGGTGATCAGAGCGTCGAGCCCGTCAAATTTCTGTTCGCGGCGCAAGTATTCCACCAACCCGATCGACAATTGCGTACCGTACAGATCGCCGGAAAAGTCAAAGAGGAACGTTTCAATATTTGGTTTGTTTTCGCCAAACATGGGGCGAACACCCATAGACGCAACACCGTGATAAGCGCCTTTGTGCGGCCCCTCCAGAACATCGACCAGAACCGCATATACGCCAAACGCAGGCGGATGCAGGCCATCGATTGACATGTTGGCCGTCGGATACCCAAGCGTACGCCCGCGTTGTTCGCCGCCAATCACTGGCCCTTCAATGCGGTGCCAATGCCCCAACATCGCGGCGGCATCGCGTGGTCGTCCTTCGGTCAGGGCGGTGCGGATTGCGGTTGATGAAATGACGCCTGAAGCTTCTTCCAAAAGCGGTGCAACGGTCACTCCAAAACCCATCTCTTGGCCAAACGCCGTTAGATCCTCAACGGTTCCGGCACGCCCTTTGCCAAAGCAGAAATCGGACCCCACAACGACATGGGACAGCCCAAGCCCGTCGGCTATGACCCGCTGGGCAAAGTCTTGCGGGGACAGGCCAGCCAACGCTTCGTTGAATGGCAATTCATACAAACGCTCGACGCCAATTTTTTCCAACCGAGAAGCGCGCGCTGCTGGCCCCGTCAACCGAAACGGAGGAGAAGACGGTGCAAAATACTGTCTTGGATGGGGTTCAAACGTCATGACACCCAGCTTGGCGCCGGGTTGAGCGGTACGCGCAAGGTCAATGACAGATCGATGCCCGATATGGACCCCATCGAAATTTCCGATGGCGACGCTTGCCCCTTTGTCCGAGGCATTCAAAAAGGCATAATCGCGTATTACCCGCATATGCATGGGTTATAGGCGTGCGCAAACCGAGGCAACCCATCCGCAAGGCAAGATTTGAATTCTAGGGGGGTGCGTCAGTCGAATTTTCGCGACGGCGCCATCACTGTTGCTTCGCCGATCAAAACCTTCTTGCCATCGACCCTGCATGCACAATCCAACTTGACCCGGCGTTTAGAGATTTCGATGTCTGTGACTGTTACTTCTGCATGGACAAGATCGCCGGGGCGCACTGGGGCCAGAAATTTCAAAGATTGGCTCATATAGACAGTCCCGTGACCGGGCAATTGTTCTCCGATCACCGCGGAAATCAGACCTGCGGTCAGCATTCCATGCGCGATGCGGCCTTGAAAGATCGTGTCCTGGGCATAGGCTTCGTCCAAATGCACAGGGTTTCGATCTGTAGACACCTCAGCAAACATTTCGATATCTTCATCCGTCACGACCTTTTGCAGGTATCGCGTCATGCCCATCTCGATATCTTCTATGCAGATGGTCCCGCGGGGAAGGTTGTCCAACATGGCGGCTCCGGTAACTTAAGTTATATTTATGACATATTTGTGTAATTTTATTACTTTGCGCGCGCAGAAAATCAAGCCCAAATTGCGGTTAGCCCCATTTTGGGACCACAAATAGAAAGAACACCGGCAAAGCGGTGTTCTTCCGAAAAACGTGTTCGACACTGTTTAGCGCAGAAACCCGATGGCAAAGGTCGGGGCTGACATCTCTTGGTCCAGATATGTCGCGAGCGCGTCGGCGTCCGGTTGATAATCCGTCTTGGTTTCCGCAGCCGCAAGGCCACCGGTGATGAACAGACAATCGATGTCTTCGCCCATTGCACCCTTAACGTCCGTCAAAATCCCGTCGCCAATCGCAAGGATCGACGTATCGGGAATATCTTCGCCCAGTGCAAACAAACGCCGACGCGCAAGGTCGTAAATCGGGGGATGGGGTTTGCCGAAATACAAACTCTCTCCGCCCATTTCCGTATACAGCTTTGCCACCGCCCCCGCGCACCATTCGCGGACTTCACCGCGATCAACCACGATATCGGGATTGGCGCACAGCAACTTTAATCCCATCTGTTTGGCCATCAACAATTGTGGGCGCAACTCATCCGGATCGTTATGTGGATTGAAGGGGCCGGTACAGACGATCCCCTGAGCATTTTCCAGAGGAACACGGGTAACCTCCGTCGGCTCATCAATGATTTTCAGTGGTTCGAAAAACCCCATATCCGTGGTTTCTTGGCCCATGAACCAGACTTTTTCACCGACGGCGCCCCGGAACATTGCAGAACGTGCGCTGTCACCGGATGTCACGATGACATCCCAACTGTCTTCTGGGACGCCAAACTTTAGCATTTGTTTGGCAACGTCAGCGCGTGGTCGCGGCGCATTTGTCAAAAGCACAACTTTCCCACCGCGCTTGCGATACGCTTGCAAGGCAGCAACCGCGTCGGGAAACGCCTTCACCCCATTATGAACGCAGCCCCAAAGATCGACCAACAGGGCGTCATAGCGATCTGAGATATCCGAGAGATGTTCAACAATTTGGGTCATCTTGGGCCTTCAATATACATCATGAGATTTATACAGCCTCTGACACATTGCGGCACATCATGAAAGAGAGGCGGCGTGTCAGGACTAGGAAAGCAATCCAGCCGCAGTTTGCGCCGCACCTCGTCCAAGCGAAAAGGTGCAGCGCTCGATGAGGCTTAAACAGCCAAGACCGGAATGATCTGTTTCTTGCGGCTGACAACGCCGGGCAGCACAACGGTGTCCCCATCAACCGAAGCGCTAAAGCTCTTTTCAGCAATGGTTTTGACCAAATCATTTGGCACCAACAACGTCGCTTGTTCCTTGAGGATATCCACAACAAACAACAAAACCTGATCCGCACCGTCTTCTGATGCGACATCGGTCATCGACGACATCAGGCTGTCCTTGCGATCCAAAACGATATTTGGCGCTGTGGTTTCCAGAACCGAAACGCGGAATTGTTTGCCACCAACGGCGTATTCTTTGGAATCCATCCGCAAAAGCTCGGCATCAGAAAATGCTGACACGTCTGATTTGGCTTCAAACATCTCGCTGGCATAGGCGGCGATATCGATCCCGAGATCTTTTGCCAACGCATGCGCGATAGCTTTGTCTTCCTGCGTTGTTGTGGGCGATCGGAACTCGAGCGTGTCGGACAGAATGCAAGACAGCATCGTGCCTTTGATCGCTGTCGGCGCTTGCGCCATGTCTGATCCGATCATTTTCCACATGATTGTCGCCGTACAAGCCAAAGGTTCGATGCGAATGTCGATTGGACCTTTGGTTTCCAGTCCGCCAACCAATTTATGGTGGTCGATGATGGCTTGGATATCTGCGTTGTTGATATCTGCAGGCAATTCGGCGGGGTTGTTGGTGTCGACGATCACGACCGGTTGATCAGCATCCACGCTTTCTATGATGCGTGGCTTGGGCAGGCCCCATTTTTTCAACACAAACGCGGCTTCTGTATTGGGTTCACCCAACAGGACAGCTTCGGCAGAGCCGCCTTTGATTTCGTTCAGATACCAAGCCCAAATAATTGGGGATCCGGTTGAATCGGTATCGGGGGATTTGTGGCCAAATACGAGCGTCGTCATTATCAGATGTCCTTGCGGGGGGAGGGGTATTTTTCGGCGCCCTTATAACAGTGTTTGAACCAGTGTCACGGGGGAGAATCGCGACCGTTTAACCCGTCTTGTAGATTGGCAAATTGACGGCTGCGGCAAAGGGCGATAATCTAACCTCTCTGAAGAGGAGTGCCCTGCACGTGGACAACCAAGTTTAATCCGCACGTATCTATTGCGCGAACAAGCGCGTCACCCCTTCAGAGGAGTGCACTGAGAATGGACAATTCTATCTGACCCACCCGTGCTGGTCATGCGCGGGATATGTGCGGCGCTGTGAATATGTGCAGTGAAAGTGTGCAGCGCCAAATAGAATTATCAGATGCATGAGGCGCAAAATGCCTAAGAAAATCGAATTCCCATCGAAACCAAATCAAATCCGACCACCCTCGACCCGAAAACCGTTAGGGTCTAAAACCAGCCTGCGCCAACAAAGGCGCCCATCTTTACGTCCGACTGGGCGCAAAGGCGGGCGACCACCGTTGTTCCCCGGGCGTACCGGAGGGCGTTAAGAAAAATATGTGGGTCGCGTGCGACGTGTCGTGCGCGGCCCCTTCAGGAGACTGTGTGACCAAACGCGAAACTGACCTTTATCCTGCCGTCAAAGCCTTCCTCGAAGGCCAAGGCTATCTCGTGAAGTCCGAAGTGGGTGCGGCGGATGTGGTGGCTGTGCGGGGCGCAGAACCTCCGGTCATTGTAGAGCTCAAACTCGGCTTTTCGCTGACTCTTGTGCACCAATGTGTTGCGCGTCTTTCGGTTGCGGAAGAGGTCTATATGGCTGTCGAACGCGGCAGGGGAAAACGCTTTCAAAAGTCGATCAAAGATATGACGCGCCTATGTCGCCGCCTTGGTTTGGGGCTGATGACAGTCCGTATCAAAGACGCCTTGGTGCAGGTCCATTGCGATCCCGGCCCCTATGTCCCGCGTAAGAATACGCGCAAACAGGGCCAGTTGCTCAAAGAATTCGCCGGTCGCGTTGGCGATCCAAACGATGGCGGGCAAACGCGGGTGGGATTGATCACCGCGTATCGTCAGGACGCGCTGAAACTGGCGCTGTACCTGTTCGAAGCGGGCGCGAGCAAAGGGGCCGATGTCGCCCGCGAAACCGACGTAAGCCGAGCCACAACAATGATGCGCGACGATCACTACGGCTGGTTCGAGAAGGTGGAAAAAGGCGTTTACGGTCTGACACCAAGAGGCGCAGAGGCTGTCGCCGCGTCCGGTGCGGTTTTAGGATCCTGATCCACAAAAAAGCGGCCCTACGAATGTAGAGCCGCCTGTCGATCTATATGACTTCTGCGCTGGTTGACGCAAAGGCCTTTAGCTTTTCTTGCTTGCGCGCAGAGCGCCAAACCCAGCAAGGCCACCCAGCAACAGCAGCGACGAAGCAGGAAGCGGAACAGCCGGTACCGGTGCGCTTGCAAACGTTAGCGATCCCAACAGCGTGTTGATCGTTCCGCAGCAGTCTACGTTCGCGGCGGTATCGAACGTCAAAGTGATTAACCCGTCAGCGGCGACTGTTTCGTAATCCGACTGAGAAATTGTCGCAGAACCCGTTAGATCACTTCTAGACTGGTTGCCAACATCTCCATTGCCGAAATCAAACGCGTCGTCGGTGGTGTTGTTGTTCAAAACGCGGCCAAGGCTGATGCCGTCGAAAGAAACGTCGATGTACTCTCTGGAAGAGTTCAAATCGCCGTTCACGGTGAATGTCAGGATGGCATCACCGCTGATCGCTGTTGGTACGACCAAATCACTGAACGTGACGACTGGTCCAGATCCGCCAGCGCTCGCAGGTCCGAAAGAAACTGTCGCCGCATTGGCTGTTGTGCCCAATGCCAATGCGAACAATATCGCTAGAGTGTTTTTCATACTACTTATCCTACAATGTGGTGCCACCCGCAAAAGTTTGCCTAAATAAAGCATGTGGGTTGGCCAATTGGTGTGCCCGTCAAAATTAATTAACTTTTGAGGAAGCAATAAGACGCTTTCTGGTTGGAAAAGTGTTCTCTTACAGTGGTTTGCCCGGTTGCATTGCGGAATTTGTTTCCGCAGGTGGGATAAACGGGTCGCCGTTTTCACTTCAACTTGGCAAAGCGAAACAATCGTCCGATCGCCTGCCTTAATTTGACAGAACCGTGGCGCGCGCATTGCGTATTCAATCGACCTGCAGTTTGGCGTTCGAAATTTGCCCCTCTTGGCGTGTTGACTCATTGGGGGCACTTGACTATCTCAGCTTCGTTAGCACTCAACCAGAGTGAGTGCTAACGCGGTGCTATTTGGTGCCGCATGACAAAAATTACTGGTCTCAAGGAGCTACTAAGATGGCATTGACACCGCTTCATGATCGGGTGCTTGTGCGCCGCGTTGATAGCGAAGATAAAACTGCTGGTGGATTGATTATTCCCGACAGTGCAAAAGAAAAACCTTCCGAAGGTGAAATCGTTTCTGCGGGCGCTGGCGCTCGTAAGGACAGCGGTGAACTGATCGAGATGGCCGTAAAAGCAGGTGACAAAATCCTGTTCGGCAAATGGTCAGGCACCGAAGTCACCGTTGACGGCGAAGAGCTGTTGATGATGAAAGAAAGCGATATTCTCGGGATCATTTCGTAAGCGATTTAACGCTTGAAAGGTTGGCGGGTGTGAAACCGCCCCACGAAATTCCTGCCTCAATTGTCAAGGAGAGACAAATATGTCTGCAAAGGACGTCAAATTCGACACCGATGCCCGCAACCGGATGCTTGCTGGTGTGAACACACTGGCAAACGCCGTCAAAGTCACGTTGGGCCCAAAAGGTCGTAACGTGGTTCTGGACAAATCCTTTGGTGCGCCACGCATCACAAAGGATGGTGTATCGGTCGCCAAAGAAATCGAACTGGAAGACAAGTTCGAAAACATGGGCGCGCAGATGGTGAAAGAAGTCGCCAGCCGCACCAATGACGAAGCCGGTGACGGCACAACAACGGCGACTGTTTTGGCACAAGCGATTGTGACCGAAGGCATGAAAGCTGTTGCTGCGGGCATGAACCCGATGGACCTGAAGCGCGGTGTTGATCTTGCGACAACAAGCGTTGTTGAAGCAATTGTTGCGTCTGCACGTGAAGTCAAAGACAGCGACGAAGTTGCTCAGGTTGGCACGATTTCTGCAAACGGCGAAGAAGAAATTGGTCGCCAGATCGCAGACGCAATGCAAAAAGTCGGCAACGAAGGCGTTATCACGGTTGAGGAAAACAAAGGCCTCGAAACTGAAACTGACGTTGTTGAAGGCATGCAGTTTGACCGCGGTTACCTGTCACCTTATTTCGTGACAAACCCAGACAAAATGACAACCGAGCTGGAAGATTGCATGATCTTGCTGCACGAGAAAAAACTCTCGTCGTTGCAGCCAATGGTTCCTTTGTTGGAATCAGTGATCCAATCGCAAAAGCCTTTGCTGATCATCGCTGAAGATGTTGAAGGCGAAGCGTTGGCGACTTTGGTTGTGAACAAACTGCGCGGCGGTTTGAAAATTGCAGCTGTTAAAGCACCTGGTTTCGGCGATCGCCGCAAAGCCATGTTGCAAGACATCGCAATTTTGACCGGTGGTCAGGTGATCTCGGAAGATTTGGGCATGAAGCTTGAATCCGTGACTATGGAAATGCTTGGCACAGCCAAGAAAGTTGCCATCACGAAAGACGAGACAACTGTTGTCGACGGTGCTGGCGCCAAAGCGGAAATCGAAGCACGTGTTGCTCAGATCCGTGGTCAGATCGAAGAAACCACATCCGACTATGACCGTGAGAAGTTGCAAGAGCGCGTTGCCAAATTGGCAGGCGGTGTTGCGGTTATTCGCGTAGGCGGAATGTCCGAAGTTGAAGTTAAAGAACGCAAAGACCGCGTTGATGATGCTTTGAATGCGACCCGTGCGGCCGTTCAAGAGGGCGTTGTTGTTGGTGGTGGTGTTGCTTTGGTTCAGGCCGGCAAAACACTGGATGCGGTTAAGGGTGTGAACTCTGACCAAGACGTGGGTATTTCGATTGTTCGCAAGGCTATCGAAGCTCCACTGCGCCAGATCGCTGAAAACTCGGGTGTTGACGGTTCTGTTGTCGCCGGAAAAATCCGCGAAAGCGACGACAAGAGCTTTGGCTTTAACGCGCAAACTGAAGAATATGGCGACATGTTCCAGTTCGGCGTTATTGACCCGGCTAAAGTTGTGCGCACTGCATTGCAGGACGCGGCATCGGTTGCTGGTCTGTTGATCACAACAGAAGCCATGGTTGCCGACAAACCATCGAAAGATGGCGGCGCACCTGCTGGCGGAATGCCAGACATGGGCGGCATGGGCGGCATGATGTAATCAGGCGTTTTCGCTTTGCGAGAACACTGGTGCATTGGGCGTGCGCTTCTTAACTGAAGCGCGTGCCATGACCGAAAAAGAGTGCAAAAGGGGCGGCGTTAAGCGGCCCCTTTTGTTGTTTAGGGCCGTTGGATGTTCTGTTTGACCTTTGGTCAAATGCGCCCACCCACCAACCCAAAGGGAAACAGGCGACAAATCGATGACCTGACGCCATTTATTTGATGGGTCTTCGTGCTTACGTTGAGGATGCAGCGCAAAGCATGGAGTGGTTCAATGGATGCAGATTTTTGGCTTGAGCGATGGGATGCAGGACAGACGGGGTTTCACAATAAAGACGTGAACCCGCATCTGGTAAGATATTTGCCTGGATTGTCACTGCCTGTTGGATCGCATGTTTTTGTGCCACTTTGTGGAAAAACCCGCGATATTCCTTGGTTGTTGGCCAAAGGGTACCAAGTGACAGGGATCGAGCTAAGCCAATTGGCCATCGATCAACTGTTTGACGAAATGGGTGTGCAGCCAGAGGTGAGCGACACAGGAGCGCTGACGGCATTCAGAAGCGAAGGCGTGGTTGTTTACAGCGGTGATTTTTTCAAGCTGACGCCTGAGATGTTGGGGGCAGTTCACCTGATCTGGGATCGCGCAGCTTTGGTGGCGTTGCCTGAGGCTATGCGCCTTGAGTACAGTTCGCATCTGCGCAGTCTGACCGGCAACGCGCCGCAATTGCTGGTCACGCTTGAATATGATCCTGCTGAAATGGACGGCCCACCATTTTTCATAACAGCAGACGAAGTGAACAGGCATTATGCGGATCACTATGATATCCGTCCGCTTCGTTTGGCGGCAGCCACAGATCCCCTAAAGGGTCGTGTCGCCGCGACGGAAAATGTTTGGCATCTGTCACGCCGTTGAACTCTTCGTGCTTGTGCGTATCACAGCTTGGCCTTCTTGTCGGGCTTCACTACACAGATGCGCATGCGTTTGGTTTTATTGACAACAATTACGATGATCGCGTTTGCGTCCAATTCGGTGCTAAACCGGTTGGCCGTGGACAGTGGCGACATTGATCCGTCTAGCTTTGCTTTGATCCGCGTGTTGTCGGGTGCGATCGCTCTTTTTGTGATTCTAAAAATGCGCGGGGGGGCTTTGCAAATCTTTGCTCCTGGGCGACTTGCCGGCGCGGGTAGCCTTGCGCTTTATATGATTGGGTTTTCGCTGGCCTATAAAACCTTGGACGCGGGGCTGGGCGCATTGATTTTGTTTGGCACCGTGCAGGTCGCAACATTTGGTTGGTCGATGATCAAAGGCGTCGAGCTTGGATCGCGTGTTCTGGGTGGCGCGGCAATCGCGTTTATTGGGCTGCTGGTTGCGCTTTGGCCGGACTCGGATGCGGCCTTTGGTCTGTGGGGGGCTGTGTGCATGCTTGGGGCGGGCATCGGCTGGGCCATTTACACGATGCTTGGACGGTCCGCAAAAGATCCGCTGACAGAAACGGCGTCGAATTTCTTGATCGCTTTGATCCCAATGCTGGCCCTTCTTTTGGGGTCTGACCTATGGGCGCAGCCCTTTGGTATTGCGCTGGCTGTGCTGTCCGGGGCTGTGACATCAGGAATGGGATATGCGCTGTGGTACACATTGATGCCCACTTTGGGGGGACCCCGCGCGGCTGTCATTCAACTTTCCGCACCATTGATTGCCATTCTGGGCGGGGTCGTGCTGTTGGAGGAAAGCCTGACGACGCAACTGGTGCTGTCCACGGCTCTTGTCATTGGCGGGATCGCGGTTGCGATCACATCACAATCGTCTCAAGCGGGTCGTAAGTAAGCGCATCTTGGCCAAAGGCGACATCCGCCAAACTGGATGGTTTAAAGGACATCGCGCGCAATTCGCGTTCAGTGACCCAACGCCTTTGCGTGACGACATGTTCGGGATCGCGCCAGTTCGGATCCAAGGCTGCCGCAGATTGTAAGGTGCAGCGAAAGAACATTTCGACTTGGTGGAATCCTGATGCGGGATCATGAAACTCATTGATAAGGCAGGGTGCGCCCACGTTTATCTTAAGGCCGGTTTCCTCAAAGACTTCGCGACGCAAGTTGTCAGGCAAACTGGAACCGGTATGGATGCCGCCCCCCGGCGCACACATCAGCGCGCTTTTCCCGTCGGGCCACGCATTGACCATCAACAGACGGTTTTCATGGATAAGAACCGCGCGGGTTGCCAATCTGGGCGATCTTGGGCGCATTTTATCACCTTTTCTGAAACTTGGTATTTTCTACGCGGGACTGAATGCGTATCTCAAGAGAATGAGACATTTGTTGGCGATAATGATTTGGATTGGCTTGGCTGCGCAAGCACAGGCAGCCTGTGTCATCGTTTTACATGGGCTTGCCCGATCAGAATCGTCGTTGCTTGTGATTGAACAGGTTCTTGAATCCGAAGGCTACCGGGTTGTGCGTCCGGGATATCCATCCACCAAAGCAACAGTTGAGGATTTGGCGCAAGCCGTTATGCCAGATGCAGTGTCTGACTGCGAAGGCGACACGCCCATTCATTTTGTGACCCATTCGATGGGCGGGATACTGGTGCGTCATTGGTTTGCGGAACACGAACCCAATGCGCTTGGCCGTGTGGTTATGATGGGACCACCAAACAATGGCAGCGAAGTTGTGGATTTGTTTGGTGATTTCTTCGCATTTGGATGGGTCAACGGACCGGCCGGGTACCAACTGGGCACGGGTCCGGACAGTTTGTCACGTCGATTGCCGGCTGTGGATTACCCTGTTGGTATAATTGCAGGCAGCCAGTCTTTAAACGCGTTCTTTTCGACGCAGTTGCCGGGCCCCGATGATGGGAAAGTCAGTGTTGCATCGACAAAAGTGGACGGGATGACAGATCACATCGTTTTGCCGGTGACGCACACGTTTATGATGAATAACCCGAACGTCATGGCGCAAACGCTGATCTTTCTTGAGCACGGAACGTTTGATCCTGACGCGTCGTGGATTGATGTCGTAACCGAATCCGATTGTCCCGGCGGGAATTGTGATGAACCATCCGAATGAGCTCGTAAGCCAGGCTGATGGTCAGTGGCGGCATCCGCCACCTATCTGAAACTGTCGCCAAGCAGATTAGGCTTTCGAGACAACCCGGTTAAAATGCCCCATCTTACGCCCAGCTTTGACGTCTGATTTGCCGTATAAATGCAGCGCAACATCACCCGCTTTTGCCAGTTCGGGAACGTGGTCCATATCCTCGCCGATTAGGTTTTCCATGACGACATCGCTGTGACGTTCACCATCCCCCAACGGCCAGCCCACGACCGCACGGATATGTTGTTCGAATTGATCAACGGTACAGCCATTTTGGGTCCAGTGACCGGAATTATGAACACGCGGGGCGAATTCATTCACCACCAAACCGCCTGACGTGACAAACAATTCGACACCCATAACGCCGACGTAATCGAGTGCGTTTAAAATGCGCGCGGCGATCAACACAGCGTCAGAGCGTTGGGACGGTGTCAATTGCGCAGGCACAGTTGTTGTGCGCAAAATGCCGTCCTTATGGACGTTTTCACCGGGCGCATACACAGACACACCACCGTCAATACTGCGCGCCGCAATGATGGAAACCTCGCGTTGAAAGTCGATGAAACCCTCAAGAATTGCGGGCGCTCCGGCCATATCGGCAAACGCTTGGTCCGCATCAGACAACGCCATGATGCGCGCTTGACCTTTTCCGTCATACCCAAATCGACGTGTTTTCAGGATCGAAGGCGCGCCAATTGTGGCAAGTGCGGCATGCAGTGCGTCGGCGTCGGGAATGTCCGCATAAGGTGCTGTCATCAGCCCAAGGCCAGATAAGAAATCTTTTTCGATCAGGCGATCCTGACTGGTGCGCAAGGCTTCGCGCCCGGGGCGGATTGGGCAAAAGGCTTCGAGTGTGTCCAACGCGTCGGTGGGGATGTTTTCGAATTCGTATGTGATGACGTCAACGCTTTGTGCAAAGGCCTTCAATGCATCGGTGTCGTCATATGACGCCGTTGTAACCGCATCGGCCACATGCCCGGCGGGTGGCATTGGACCGGGTTCAAAGATGTGACAGCGAAAGCCCAATCGACTGGCCGCAACGGACAACATACGACCCAATTGCCCGCCGCCAAGAATACCAATGATGCTATCTTGCTGAAGGGGCTCAGTCATCGACTGGTTCCTCTGGAATTGATGCGCTTAGTGCGGCGCGCCATGCGTCCAGCCGTTCAGCCAAATCAGCATCTTGCAATGCCAAAATACCTGCGGCCATCAGGCCCGCATTTGCGGCACCTGCCGCGCCAATCGCCATGGTGGCAACCGGAAAGCCCTTTGGCATCTGCACAATCGAATAGAGGCTATCAACGCCGGACAGCGCGCGGGTTTGAACCGGAACCCCAATCACTGGCACGCGCGTTTTCGATGCCATCATACCCGGCAAATGCGCCGCACCTCCGGCACCGGCAATAATCACTTGCAACCCGCGTGTCGCGGCGGCGCGGCCATAGTCCCAAAGACGATCGGGGGTGCGATGCGCAGAGACGATCTTGCTTTCATATGGGATGTTCAGTTCGTCCAGAATCTGTGCGGATTCTCGTAGGGTCGGCCAGTCAGATTGACTGCCCATGATGATACCTACGGGTGGGACCAAATCTGCCATGAATGCGCCTCGCTTGGAAAAGAGCGGGCACTATAACTGCAACTGTAGCTTAGGCAATGATGTCCGGCGTCAATCGGTCTTCGATCAGCGCAATTTTGTCCTTTAGCAACAGCTTGCGCTTTTTTAAGCGCCGTAACGTCAATTGGTCAGCCGTTTGGCGTTCGTGAAGCGCAGAAATGGCGTCATCCAAATCGCGATGTTCGCGGCGAAAGACTTCCAATTCGACCCGCAAGACTTCGTCGGTCTTCATAGCGAGATCAGATTGCATGTTCATTGTTGTTTCCAGCACAGTGTGGTCTGCGCGGACTATAATACGTTCATTGCAATGCGCATAGCCCTTGTACGCTTATGGTTACCAGCCCATATTAAAAGAGACCGCCGCCGATATCGGGGTGGTCAGCTGACGGTCGCTTTAACGGATAAGGACGTGTCGCATGACAAAAATGACCTTGGGATCATACCCACATTTGTTGGGCTTTGAACAGCTTGAGCGCTTGCTTGAGCGGACTGCGAAAGCAGGGAATGAAGGCTACCCGCCTTTTAATATTGAACAATCATCGGCGCATTCGTATCGAATTACACTGGCTGTGGCCGGTTTTTCCGAAGCGGATTTGTCAATTACGGTCGAAGATCGGCAATTGGTGATCAGAGGGCGTCAGAATGACGACCCGGATGGGCGTGTGTTCTTGCATCGTGGCATTGCCGCACGGCAGTTTCAGCGCACTTTCGTTCTGGCAGAAGGTGTTGAGGTCGGCGAGGCCTTGATCGAAAATGGCCTGCTGCATGTGGACCTCACACAGGCTGTACCAGAGGCTGTCGTTCAAACGATCAAAATCAGGAAAGGGTAAGTTATGCGGACACCATATGAAATCGATGCTCAGGAAGATCGAAACGTCTATGTCAAACCCATTCGGGTGAAAGATCTACCCACAGATGTTCAAGAACAGGCTGAGGGATTGGAAACTCTGTTTGCGGTGCACGATTCGGAAGGGCAGCAATTGGCCCTCGTCGCGGATGAACGCATGGCGTTTGTTTTGGCACGTGAACACAATTACGCGCCGCATTTGGTTCACTAAGACATCTGACACAAATTCGATCGTGCAGGGGACAGCATGACATTTGAAGTTGATTGGGTTGATGCGTTCGCCGATGCGGCGTTTTCAGGCAATGGATGCGCTGTCGTGCATGGCGGCGCATCGCTGGACGATGACACGTGCATGGCATTTGTGCGCGAAACGTCTTTGGTTGAATGTACATTTACGGGCCCGTCCGACGTGGCGGACATACATGTGCGCTATTTTCTGGCCTCGCGAGAAATTCCATTTGCCGGGCATCCGACCGTGGCGACAATTGCCGCAATGCGGGCACGTGGATTTATCCAAGATGGCACGCTGACCATGGAAACCCTTGCCGGTGTGTTGTCTGTCGAAGTCGACGGAACATCCGTGCGTATGACGCAAAACGCGCCGGAATTCGGTGATCAGGTTGATCCTGCGCTTGTGGCGACGGGTATGGGCGTCGACGCATCGGACATTATCGGAACGCCGCAAATCGTGTCCACAGGATTGCCGTTCTGTATCACCCTCCTGCGCGACAGAAATGCGGTCAGATCAGCGTCCCTAAACCTCAAAGGGTTAACAGATTACGCCGCATCGATTGGCCAAGCATCAACCGATATCATGGAACCCTATCTGATTACCTTGCAAGACGTGCCCCAAGACGCCCAAACCTTTGGTCGTCTTTTGTTGGCACCCCCCAGCGCACCCGAAGATCCGTTTACCGGATCTGCAACTGGTGCGGCGGCGTCTTACCTTTGGCATACAGGCCTGATTGACGGTGCACCTTACGTGGCCGCGCAGGGCGACGACATGGGCCGACCGGGGCGCGCAGATGTGCGTTTGCTTGGGAAATCGGACGATATCACGGGGGTTGTGGTCGGTGGCAAGGCGCACATTTTGATCAGTGGCACCTTAAATCTATAACGAAATGGCCCCGGCAAGGTCACATTCTAGCCCGATATTCTCTTATGGTTCTTGGGATGAAACTTGCATTCCTCACCATAGCACTCACGTGCGTTTCCATGTCCGTCGCCGCGTCAAGTGACAACGCGGTTTCCGAAGCGTGTATATCAGGGAAATCCGAAGACAGGGTTCACCTGACCGCAGACTCTCGGATAGCGATCTGTTCGGAATGGATGGAAGAGGATCAATCCGCCCGCTCTGTGGCTTTGCTGTATCGCGCCGAACTCTATGCCGAGCAGCAGCAATGGGACGAAGCCTTTCAGGATTATTCCGAAATGTTGCAACTGGACGCGGATAATCCCAGCGTCTGGTACAATCGCGGCGCATTGCGTGCACGCCATTTTGGGCAGGTCGAAGAAGCGATCATGGATTTCGACGAAGCTGTCGCTTTGACACATGATCGCCCACGCGCTCGGTATTTTTTGCATCGCGCGGCGGCTTATGGTCGGCTGATCGAAGAAGAAAGCGAACGCACAGTCGAACAAGATTTGGAAGCGTTGCACAGCATGCAATCCGATTTGGAAACCTTCATGGTGCTGACGGCCGACAAACCTTGGGAAGAGAAAAAACGCGCGGCTGCCAAAGATGCTTTGACTTATGTTGCCGCGCGCTTGAAAGCGCTTGGTGAAGCTTAGCGTCCTGAAATCAGACCCATGCTTTCCAGTTTCAACAGAACTTGGTGGGCGCAATTGTCCACTTCAATGTTCTGTGTCTCAACGCTGAGCTCTGGATTTTCTGGAACATCGTAGGGGTCCGAAATCCCTGTGAATTCCTTGATCTTGCCATCACGTGCCAACTTATAAAGACCTTTACGGTCCCGACGTTCGCATTCTTCAATGCTTGTGGCGACGTGAACTTCGACAAACGCACCGAATTGTTCAACATCTTCTCGAACGGCCCGGCGTGTCGTTGCATAAGGCGCAATAGGGGCACAAATCGCGATTCCACCGTTTTTGGTGATCTCGGATGCGACATAACCAATACGACGGATGTTCAGATCGCGGTGTTCTTTCGAAAACCCAAGCTCAGAGCTGAGGTTCTTCCGAACGATATCACCGTCCAGCAGGGTCACGGGGCGACCGCCCATTTCCATCAGTTTGACCATCAAAGCGTTTGCAATGGTGGATTTACCTGATCCTGAAAACCCGGTGAAGAAAACTGTGAACCCCTGGCGCGAACGTGGAGGTCTGGTTTTACGCAATTCTGTGACAACTTCGGGAAACGAGAACCATTCCGGAATCTCAAGACCCTCAGCCAACCGGCGACGCAATTCGGTGCCTGAAATGTTCAGGATTGTTACGTCATCTTTGTCTTTGATTTCGTCATTTGGCTCGTATTGCGCACGTTCTTGAACATAGACCATGTGTTTGAAATCGACCATTTCGATCCCAATTTCATCCTGATGTTCGCGGAACAATTCCTGTGCGTCATAAGGGCCGTAAAAATCTTCTCCGGCCGAGTTTTTGCCCGGTCCGGCGTGATCGCGGCCAACGATGAAATGTGTACACCCGTGGTTTGCGCGGATCAGACCGTGCCAAACCGCTTCGCGTGGGCCAGCCATGCGCATCGCCAAATTCAACAAGCTCATAGTTGTTGTCGCTTGCGGGTACTTGTCCAGAACGGCCTCGTAACAACGCACCCGCGTAAAGTGATCGACATCGCCCGGCTTGGTCATTCCGACCACGGGATGGATCAACAGGTTGGCTTGGGCTTCACGCGCCGCACGGAACGTCAGTTCCTGGTGGGCACGGTGCAGGGGGTTGCGTGTCTGGAACGCGACGACTTTGCGCCAGCCCAATTTGCGAAAATAAGCCCGCAATTCATTTGGGGTGTCCCGGCGCGAACGGAAATCATAGTGAACAGGCTGCTGGATACCTGTGACTGGGCCGCCAAGGTAAACAGAACCGGCAGAGTTGTGCAGGTAATTGACCGCAGGGTGCGCATCGTCATCGGCACCAAAAACTTTTTCAGCTTCACGTGCTTTGTTCGGTGTCCAACGGTCCGTGACCGTCATCGTCGCTAGGATCACGCCTTCCTGATCCCGCAACGCAATGTCCTGACCCACTTCAATGGAATCGGCAAAGTCTTGGCTGACGTCCAAATTGATTGGCATCGGCCAAAGCGACCCATCGCTCAGGCGCATGTTTTCGACAACACCATCATAGTCTTGTTCCGACAAGAACCCCTTCAACGGGTTGAACCCGCCATTCATCAGAAGTTCAAGGTCACAGATTTGCCGCGGATTAAGATCCCAGCTCGTCAGATCAGCAGCTTCGGCCTTCAATTTCTGAGCGCTGTCATAAGAAACATAAAGCTCAGGAATCGGGGCGAGGTTATTTTGCATTGTCATTAATACGTCTCGTTGATCGAATTACGCGGACATGTCACAGCCAGCACTATACCAGCGGGCCACTAAAGCCCTGTGGCCAATGGATCAAGGTTGAATCCATGAAATAGGCAGTTTCGTGCGGAATTGCCGCGTTGCACGTGGCGCAAACCTCGTGTTTTGGTGCAGAAATGCTCCGATTAGGCGTTTTGCAATTCGCCTTCTTCGGCTTCTTCCTGCTCGGCTAGGAACCGTTCGGCTTCCAATGCGGCCATACAACCCATTCCCGCAGAGGTTACGGCTTGGCGGTATTTGTGATCGGTCAAATCACCCGCAGCAAATACACCCGGGATCGATGTTTCTGTGCTGTCTGGCTTGGTCACCACGTAACCGCCCATATGCGTTTCCAGCACGTCTTTGACCAGCTCGTTGGCCGGGGCGTGACCAATTGCGATGAAAACACCTTTGGCCGGGATTTCTTTGATTTCGCCGGTCTTCACATGTTTGACTCGCACGCCTTCAACACCCGTTGGATTATCGGACCCAACCACTTCTTCCAAAGTGTGGAACCACAGGGGCTCGATTTTCGGGTTCTTCATCAGGCGATCTTCAAGGATCTTTTCCGAGCGCAATTCGTCACGACGATGGATCAACGTCACTTTAGACGCAAAGTTTGTCAGGAACAGCGCTTCCTCAACAGCGGTGTTCCCACCACCGACGACAACGATTTCCTCGCCGCGGTAAAAGAAACCATCGCATGTGGCACAGGCCGAAACACCAAAGCCTTTGAAAGCGTCTTCAGATGGCAAACCCAACCACTTTGCACGTGCACCTGTGGCAAGGATGATCGCGTCCGCAACATAGACGGTGCCGCTGTCGGATTGCGCGACGAAAGGGCGTTTTGAAAAATCCACAGAAGAGATGATGTCCCCAATGACTTCGCACCCCATCGCTTTGGCATGGGTTTCCATCCGCACCATCAGGTCAGGGCCCTGGACTTCGCTGTCTCCGGGCCAGTTCTCGACCTCGGTCGTTGTGGTCAATTGACCGCCTGGCTCAAGGCCCTGAACCAGAATGGGATTCAACATCGCCCGAGAGGCATAGACACCAGCCGTATATCCAGCGGGACCAGACCCAATGATCAGAACTTTTGTTTTGCGCGTCTCGGACATCTGCAGCTCCATTGCATTTCGTTTGGGGTATGTAGGTCAACTGGTCGACAATCGAAAGCCCATAGACGCGTTGAATGGTGACAATCTCGTTGGAATGCGAATCTGAACCAGCCTGAAAAAGGGGCAACAGGATCGATAAAGCTCCGTCAAAGATCATCTCTGCCCGCAAAAGATAACCTGCGATTGTGTGGATGTGAAAGAATGTTAGGCGAACGCGCAATATTGTTGCGCAATAAATGGGTGCTGTTATAATAATTTAAAGCGCGGGGGGAAGTATGGCGAGTACGCGATTGGATCCAATCGACAGAAAAATTCTGTCGGAATTGCAAGCTGACGGGCGGATGACAAATGTCGAGCTGGCCAAACGGGTCGGTATTTCCGCACCGCCTTGTCTGCGCCGTGTGCGGACCTTGGAAGAAAGCGGCTATATCAAAGGATACCATGCTGAGGTGGATGCCAGCGAACTTGGGTTCGAGGTGCAAGTCTTTGCAAATGTCGGTTTGGCCAGTCAGGCTGAATCGGATTTATCAGCCTTTGAGGCGCGCTGCCGCGAATGGCCGTTGGTCCGCGAATGTCACATGCTCAATGGTGAGGTCGACTTTATCTTGAAATGCGTGGCCCCCGATCTGTCCACGTTCCAGTCTTTCCTGACAGGTGAATTGCTGACCACGCCGAATGTGGCCAGCGTTAAAACATCCCTTGTTATCCGGGGCGCAAAAAACGAACCCGGCGTGCCCTTTGATGTTCTCGAAGCGCGCCTGACACGCAACGCTTAAGCCGCCTGAATTCCACTTTCCGGTGCGTGTGGATGCGCCAACGGTCCGAAATCCACGATATGCGAGATGTGCGGAAACATAGACAGGAAATAATCCCGGTCCGCATGGGAAATGTGGCGTGCACCTGCCAAACCGGGGTGGAACGTTTCCATCTCAATGCCGCCCACATTCACCGCAGCATGCCGTGTCAAACACACATGGAACAAACGTATCGGGGTCGGCGGAGTGACCTCGATGACATTCACATTGTCCACAAAGTCCGCAGCAGGTGTAAGCAATGGCGCACCACTTGAGATACAGCGCAACGAAGGTGTCGTCTGAAGCAATCGTGCAGAGGGCCCAACAGTCACAAAGCTCGCGGGGCGTGCCGGTCCTAATGAATCGGCCATGACACGGACCAATTTTGTACGCGTATTGGGTGTGAATACGGTTGATCCGATCCAGACGATTTGCGCGGGTTCTCCAACAGTCGTGTTGAGAAAATCGCCCGGCTGCAGATCTTCGATGGCAACAGTGCCATCAGGTGTTTTCATCAGAGCGCCTTGCGCAAATGCTGAAAAAGCAGAATCCAACAATGGAAAAGCGACCGCTTTCTTTAGTGAAGTCGCAACAGATCCATCACCCCGCAGAGCGGCGATTTCGTAATTGCGTGTAAGTCTGGGCTGATACTGCGATCTAGCTTGGTCGACCGCGTGGTGCGAGAGAGAGCGAGTTTGCAACTGTAACCTCTTAACGTAACTGGTCACATCTGCGCCGGCCCCCACCAGCGGACACAGATGAAACAGTCATCTGGCGTCTTAACTGCATGGAGGATGGCGATTGATACGGCGGATTGTCAAAAAATGGCGAACATATGGCTCGGATTTCCGCACAATACTTTGCAATCAGGTCCGATTGTTTTGTGCGTCACGCGGGGTTTGCCACATTCGATTCGGGGGCAGGTGGCCCTTAGGTCAGTTCCCGACCTTTCTGATCTGCTCAACGGTTTTGAACACAGTTTTTGCGCCGTTGTCACGCACCCATGGCATAGGTGACTTATGTGTTGAAGCAGTTTTAACGATCGAATCTAAAAAGCGTCTTTTGACCTTCATCGCGTTTGGCTCTTTCTGTTCCCTCTGCGTCAAAGGTGACGCCGCAATACGGCGGGGTTACGGCGAAAGAGTGCTAATTTGAATTTAACTCTTCTCGATTGAGCGCCAATTAAGATCAGAGTGTGATGATCGAAATCAAACGGCCATAATCAGCTTCTTTTTCGTGAACGGATCGACGATAGGAATAAAAGCGATCCGGGTCCGAATACGTGCAATGTCGTGTCCATTCGGCACGACCAACACCAGCGTCTCGTAACCGCGCAAGCCCATAGGCCGGAAGATCGAAATGAAGCCGATCACCAGCACCGCCTGCAAAGTAACGTGCGTTTTCGGGATCTTCATCCAGAAATTCTTCGAAAAACTCAGGTCCGACTTCGTAGGCCTTTTGGCTGATAGAAGGGCCAATCACCGCTTGTACGTTGCCTGCTTTGGCCCCTAGGTTTTCCATGGCTTTGACGGTTGCATGTAAAATCCCGTCCCGCGCACCGCGCCACCCTGCATGTGCCGCCCCGATGACGCCCGCTTGGGTATCTGCAAACAAAACGGGTTGGCAATCGGCGGTCAAGATCGCAAGCCCAGCACCTGGCGTTGCGGTGACCAGCGCATCCGCCTTTGGCACGTCTGCGGTGACAGATGTCAGTGTGACGACATCGGCGGAATGCACTTGGTGTACGCTTTGCAGCTTGACCGGCTCTAGATCCAATGCATGGGCTGCACGCGCTCGGTTTATCTGAACAATCTCAGTTTGGTCCGATGATCCAAGGCCGCAATTCAATCCCGAAAACACGCCCGATGATGCGCCTCCCTTGCGGGTAAAGAACCCATGCCGATGTTCAGACAAGGCGTCGGAAGTCAGAATTTCTAAGCTCATGGTTCCAGTCCCGGCGGGGGAGGGAAAGATTCGTCGTAAAGCCCCAGCACTTTGAAGAGCGTTCCCATTTCTTCGGGGTGCGTCAAGCGGCGATGCGCTGCGATATGCGTTTCTAACTGTTTTCCACTTAGCCGGGTGGCCAATGCTTCTGCCCGTGCAGTTATGCCCAACCGTTCCAAAAAAACGCCCTGCGGCGTCAGTCGCGTATGGGCGCAAGGCGCCGCCAATGCGATCTTTTCAAAATCGACATGGGCCGTCAGATCAGCCTGCCCGGGGGTATGCAGCGGGTCGCATTTTTCGTGGGCAGACACCGCCTGCAACGTGTCACCCAAACTGCGCCAATCGCCGTAGTCGATGATCAGCGCGACACCGCCGTCTTTTTGGATACGCTTGCCGATGAGGTGCGCAACTGGGGCAAGGGATGGACAATCCTCAACCAAATCACCGTCACGCGTGTCGTCCATTCGGTCGTTCAACGCTGGCTGCGCTTGGCGCTGTGCCAGACCAAAATGCAACGCGTCATCGGCAAAACCAATTTGACGTTCCCGCCAACCGGACCCGTCCCGCACAAACTGGCGTATGGGCAGGGCATCAAAGAATTCATTGGCGACAAGGAACAAGGGAATGTTCGGCACTGTTTCGAGGGATACGTGCCACGTCACATCAAAGCCTGACAATCGCTGGGCCTGTTCGCCCTTCAGCGGCGTTGACGCTTCGACCAAATGAATTTCTACGCTGTCCAAGAATCCAGGGACGTTTTGACAGGCGCGCAAAATATCCGCCATGAACGTGCCAAGACCTGGCCCAAGTTCAACCAATGCAAAGGGCGACGGGGATCCACGATCCAACCACGCTTGGGCCAGCGAAAGGCCGATCAATTCCCCAAACATTTGACTGATTTCAGGGGCGGTTACAAAATCACCCGATGCCCCAATCGGCCTGCGCGTGGCGTAATACCCATAGTCTGGGTTCAAAAGGCATTCATGCATGTATGTGGCGACTGTGATCGGGCCATTGGCATCGATTTGCAGGGCCAGTTGATCACGCAGTGTCATGCAAGTTTCAAAGCGCGCCGTTTGGCGTTCATGATCAGCAAAAGGCCCAAAACGATCATCGGGATCGACAAAAGCTGTCCCATAGTAAAGCCATAGCCGCCGACATGCCACGCCAGCCCCAATGGATTTCCGTCCGAAATGAACTGGGCATCTGGCTGGCGGACAAATTCAACAAGAAAGCGGGCAAGCCCGTATCCGGCCAGAAAAGTCCCACATAAACGGCCCGGCGTTTTCAAGGCAGAGCGCCCCCACGCCAACCAAATGAGAACACCCAAAAGCAACAAACCTTCTAATGCGGCCTCATACAATTGGGATGGATGGCGTGCGCAGAATTCGCCGATGGCTTGTCCGCAAAGCTGTGCCGCTTCCCCCGGAAAGATGACACCCCATGGCGCATCGGTCTGGCGCCCCCACAATTCAGCGTTGATGAAATTCGCCAAGCGTCCCAACAACAGCCCCGGTGGTACGGCCAAAACAACAGCATCTGACGCACTGAGTTTTGGAATCTTGTGCCAAGAGGTGAAAATCCACGCTGCAAGCACCACGCCGATCAATCCGCCGTGAAAAGCCATGCCGCCATTCCATAGGAACAGAATTTCATGTGGATGAGACAGGTAATAGACAGGCTGATAAAACAGAACATATCCCAAGCGTCCGCCTGCAATAATCCCAATAATGATCCAAAACAAAACGTCTTCGGCGTGTTTTGGCGTCATCGGAGGGGTGTCGGCGTGCCAAAGGGCAGGGCGACGCAAGGCCATTACGGTTATTCGAAACCCGATGAGGATCCCAAAAATATAGGCCAACGCGTACCAGCGCAGCGCAAATTCAGCACCAAAGATCGAGATCGAGAATATCTCGGGCGAAATATTAGGGAATGAGAGCGCGCGGTTTATCATCTGCGTCTGAATGCCTCTGCTTCGGCCTGGGGTCAATACTTGCCTGTTGTGCGACGGGTGCCCATATAGAGGTAAGATTTTGATCAGGAGACGAAAGATGCAAGCGCGAGGAAAGCTCTTTGACGATATATCGCAGTTGATGACCAACGCGATGGGTGTGGCGCAAGGGGCTCGGGACGAGGCGGAAACGGCCGTGAGCTCTGTCGTCGATAGATGGTTGGCAGATCGTGATTTCGTCACCCGTGAAGAATTTGATGCCGTGCGCGCAATGGCGCAAAAAGCACGAGAAGAGAACGAAGCGTTAAAAGCGCGTCTCGACGCCCTCGAAGCGAAGAGCTGACCAAATTGAGCCGCTGCCGCGGCACAGTCTTTTTGATTTGGCATCACAGCACGTGATCACCTGAACGCAGATGTAGAAAAAGGCCGGTAAAAATACCGGCCTTTGTTATTTGGTGACACATTTGAGGTTTAGGCGGTGCGGCGACGCACGCCAAACAGGCCCAAAATGCTGCACAACAAAAGCCATCCGGCAGCTGGCAGTGGAACAACATCAGGGGTGTCGCCACCATCGGTGTCGCCACCTGCACTTCCTGCTGAAACGATCGTCACGCCACATCCGGCTTGTGCCCCAGCACCGGCGATGTTGATCGCGGTGTAGCCCGTCACATCAGAAAAGCAGGCATGTGAAGACGTCGCCCAATTTGACAATCCTGCGTCAGTCAGTCCTTCATTGATCGGAAATCCGGATTGCCCTGGCCCAATATCGACGTCTTCGTTTTGATAGAAAAACGGTGTAGATCCCAACTCGTCTTTAAGAAAGCTGTTGTCGTTGGTCCACCAACCGTCGTTGTTACTGAAGCGATCGACCATAGACACGATGCCAAGCCCGGTTCCAGACGCTGCCCAATTGACCGCATTTACCAGAAACCCAAGGGGACCGTCATTAACGGCCCCGGGTCTATTCGTATAATGCCAGTCGGCATCCTGACCGGACAGGAAGGTTCGATTGCCTCGGGCTGCCTCGATTCCAGCCATATTATCGAGAACACCGTCAATGTTAACACCGGTGCTGAAAAACCCGTTTGCGCCGCCACATGCGCCGCCAGATGTGGCACCCGACGGCGTGTTACAGCTTGATCCGACGACAAGCACGTCATAGTCGTCAAAATCAACAGCGCTGCCGTCCCAGAGGGTCAAGTTCCAATCAAGCGACCCATTCCCGTCAGGGTCATAGGAACTGGCGTCATCCGCCAATGTGGTGATTTGAGAATTGTAGCTTGTTGCACCTTGGGTCCAAAGGACGTTGATCGGTGCAGCGGTGGTGAATGTTGCAGCTCCAACAAAGGAAGCGGCCACGGCAAAACGTGTGAAGAAATGGTTCATTCTGAAACCTCTAAATTCAATTTAAAAAAATCACTGGAACAAAAATAATCGCAACCAATGCGGGCATGATACTACACGAAACCGTGATAATTCAAGTGGAAAGGGAATTTGTCGCTGAGCGAAATTTGACCACTGGTTGCGACTAAATTGGACTTTCCCACAACTTATTGCGGTTATCCCCAAATAAAGGGTTGCCAGATGGGTTTGGGTGCAGCACCATATTTAGTAGAGATACGGGGGATCGCCCCGGTTTCTAGAGCAGGCACCAAGCGCTTGGGGGCGCTGCCAGTCCCCATGCTATAGCAATAAACAGGTGGTGATATGGCCCTATCAGAACATTTTCTGGAAGATGAGATACATCCTATCGACATAGTCGAAACACTGGCCACGTATAACGAGTGGGACTTTGATCGGATTGCCGATGATCAGATTGCTATGGCGGTAGAAGGACAATGGCGGACCTATTCGATCACGCTGGCTTGGTCCGGCTATGATGAAACATTGCGCATGGTGTGTACCTTCGAAATGGAGCCGCCGGAAGAAAAGTTGCCCGAGCTTTACGCATTGTTGAATCTGGTCAACGATCAATGTTGGGCTGGCGCTTTCACCTATTGGGCGGAACCCAAAATGATGGTGTATCGTTATGGGTTGGTCTTGGCAGGTGGTCAGGTGGCCAGTGCGGATCAGATCGACACAATGATTGGCGCGGCAGTCATGAGCGCGGAACGCTATTACCCGGCACTACAAATGCTGATCTGGGGCGACCGCTCCCCTAAAGACGCACTTCAAGTAGCCATTGCCGAAGCGTACGGGCGCGCTTAAACCAAGACCCCAAATAGGGGGCGCATATGCAAGACAGTGATGTGGCAACCCGGGGCCTTGTGCTGCTGGGTTGCGGTAAAATGGGATCGGCGATGCTGGCCGGGTGGCTTGAACGCGGATTGCCTGCAAAATCGGTTTGGGTTCAAGATCCCTATCCATCTGACTGGCTGCTGAATTCTGGTGTCCACGTCAACGCCGACTTACCCGCCGTACCGGCAATGGTGCTGGTCGCCGTTAAGCCGCAAATGATGGCAGATGCGTTGCCGAACATGCAGGCCTTGGGGGGCGGGCAGACGGCTTTTGTCAGTGTGGCTGCAGGCACATCAATCGCATTCTTCGAACAGATCCTTGGTGCGGCAACGCCAATTGTCAGGGCTATGCCAAACACTCCGGCTGCGATCAGTCAGGGGATCACAGCGATTGTTGGAAATGCGGCAGGCCAACCATTTTTGGACGCGGCAGAGGAATTATTGTCAGCCGTTGGCCAAGTTGTGCGTCTGGAGACCGAAAGCCAGATCGACGCGGTTACAGGGGTCAGTGGATCGGGCCCAGCCTATGTGTTTCACATGATCGAAACTCTCGCCGCCGCAGGCGCAGCCCAAGGGCTTGACCCGGCATTGGCCATGCAACTGGCCAAAGCAACCGTTGCAGGCGCAGGGGCGCTGGCCATGGCGTCGGATGAGCCCCCCGCGCAGTTGCGCAAGAATGTAACCAGCCCCAACGGCACGACACAGGCCGGGCTAGAGGTGCTGATGGATGCCGAACAAGGATTGCCGCCATTGATGCGCCAAACCGTGGCTGCGGCCACTGAACGGTCAAAGGAGCTTGGACGTGGCTGAGATCAGTTTCGACGATTTTTTGAGGGTTGATATCCGGGTGGGCCGCGTCCTGCGCGCTGAACCTTTCCCAGAAGCGCGCAAACCTGCGATCAAAATTTGGATCGACTTTGGCCCAGAGATTGGGGAACGCAAAACGTCCGCTCAGATCACCGAACGCTATGATGTTGACAGTTTGGTCGGCAAACAGGTGATGGGCGTCGTTAACTTCCCACCGCGCCAGATTGGCCCGTTCATGTCCGAGGTTCTTGTCTTGGGCTTTTCAGATTCTGACGGTGCAATCGTACTGGTCGGTCCCGATTCAGACGTACCAGAAGGGGAACGGATGCAATGAAGCCTAAGGTGTTGATAACCCGCCCGATGACAGCCCCAGTCGAAGCCGAGGCACAGGCCGCCTTTGATGTGACAATTCGGGCTTCGACCCAACCTTGTAGCGCGGACGAGATGAAAGAGGCCTTGCTGAATTTTGATGGCGTTTTGCCGACATTGGGCGACATGTTTTCCGCCGATATTTTCAAGGCGACCCCCAATCCACGTGCAAAGGTTCTGGCGAATTTTGGGGTGGGCTATAACCACATCGATGTCGACGCCGCGCGCGGTGCAGGGCTGGCCGTCAGTAATACACCTGGTGCGGTGACCGATGCGACGGCAGACATCGCAATGACGTTGATCTTGACCAGCGCGCGGCGCGCGTCAGAAGGGGAACGTCTGGTGCGCAGCGGCAATTGGCAAGGCTGGCATCCAACACAAATGTTGGGCCTGCACGTGTCTGGAAAAACCGTTGGCATTATTGGCATGGGACGCATTGGCCAAGCCATCGCGCGCAGATGCGTGAACGGGTTTGGCATGAAAGCAGTCTTTTTCAATCGCTCGCCCAAGGACGTTGATTTTCCGGCGCGTCAGGTTGGGTCCATCGCGGAATTGGCCGCCATGTCCGACATCGTCGTTGCCGCTGTGCCGGGCGGGGCAAACACGCATCATTTGATTGATGAACACGTGTTTGCGGCAATGCAGCCCCATGCGCGTTTCATAAACATCTCGCGCGGGGATGTGGTGGACGAGGCGGCTTTGGTTGCTGCCCTTGAGGCCGGGCAAATCGGCGGCGCTGGGCTCGACGTTTATGAATTCGAACCCAAAGTGTCCAAAGGCCTGTTTCGGGATGACGTCGTGCTGTTGCCCCATCTGGGCACAGCGGCTGAAGATGTCAGAACCGATATGGGCCGGATGGCATTGGCAAACCTAAAAGCCTTTTTTGACGGTCAGTCCTTGCCCAATGCTGTGTGATCGCTCGGGGTCATAACGCCGGGCGTTGACTGGTGCGCGGCGCGGCGGTCGGGATCAAACGTCCCCGACGGCTTCGCGCCAATGACGACGGCAAAGCGATACATATGCTTCGTTGCCGCCAATCTGAACTTGCGCCCCCGCCTTGGCGACGTTTCCGTCTTTGTCTTGCCGTACCACCATCGTGGCCTTGCGGCCGCAATGGCAAATTGTACGCACTTCGCGCAATTCATCCGCCAAGGCCAAAAGGATTGCGGATCCAGGGAACAATTGCCCCAGAAAATCAACACGAAGCCCGTAGCACATCACCGGAACATTCAAATCATCCACAGCACGTGCCAGTTGCCACACCTGATCTTCGGTCAGGAATTGGGCCTCGTCCACAAAAACGCAATGCACAGGGCTTGCGTCAAGCTGTTGAGATACGCGTTGGAACAGATCATCGGTGCGACTGAACATATCGGCATCAGCGCCAATGCCGATCCGACTGGCGATGCGCCCCTTGCCAGCACGGTCGTCCAACTGCGCTGTTAACAGATAAGGTTCCATGCCCCGTTCGCGATAATTGTGCGCCGCTTGCAGCAAGACAGTCGATTTGCCGGCGTTCATGGTCGAGAAGTTGAAAAATAATTTAGCCATGCGCCCCGAATTAGGTCGCATGGCCACGGCTGACAAGTGTTTGGATGGCTGCAGTTCAGGTTCCGTGGTGGCTTAAACCAATGAACAAATAAATTAACTAAGACTTAGACCTTGCACACGGGACAAACCCGATTGGGGGCACAGGGCCGATAACTCATAAATCGCGCAACACCGCTGCACCAGGTGTTTGGCTTTGCTTCCCCCCCGTAAAGGCTGCGGTGCAGCGGCATCCACCCAAATTTGACGCCGGGAACGTCAACCACTCATCAATCCCGAAAACCGCGGGATGACTTTAAAATGACATTTGGGTATTTACGATCTAATGGGAAAAGGCAGCGGGCATTCCCCAAGCCAAAAGATGAATTGAACGTACGAGGGATATATGGACGCCATAGGCTCCTATTTGAAGAAGCACACGGAAGCTTTGGTCAAGGATGTTGGCATCGAGCCGGCCTGTGATTTGACTGGAAAATCAAAGGCTACGCTAGGACGCTACTATTCTGAGCATGATGAACACAGTGACCGTTTCATGCCTGTTGACGCGGTTGTTCTATTGGAACGATCAGCGAAATATCCGCATGTGACATCCGCATTGGCGGAATTACAGGGAATCACTTTGAGTCATGACGACCGCCGTCCCAATTCTAACCGGCCCGGGGGCGTGAATTCGGACATTATTGCACTTAGTCAGCGTTTTGCCATGTTGATGAGTGAATATCAGCAATCTATCGAAGACGGCGTGATCACTGTGAACGAGGCAAAACGTCTTTTGAAAGAGACCACATTGCTGCAGCAAGTGCTTGTAGACATGAAATTGCATCTTGAGGATGAAGGCGAAAATGGATGAGAAGCTGCCGGCGCTTGTCGTTGAAGCTTTACCATCCATTGATGTTGCCACGCTAAAGGCCCCGGGTGACCCGGGGCACCCGCCCAGAATCCTTTTGCTGTATGGATCCTTGCGCGACGAGAGCTTTTCTCGACGGGCCGTCGAAGAATGCGCGTTGATTCTGGAATATCTTGGGTGTGAAACCAAAATTTTTGACCCACGTGGTTTGCCGCTGGTCGATGATGAGGGCGTGGACGAGACCCATCCCAAAGTGGCCGAACTGCGCACGCTGACGGTGTGGTCCGAAGGCATGGTATGGTCGAGCCCTGAACGCCACGGCGCGATGACCGGTGTCATGAAGACGCAAATTGATTGGTTGCCGCTTAGCCTAAAGGGGGGCATTCGGCCCACGCAGGGGAAAACCTTGGCGGTCATGCAGGTGTCGGGTGGCTCGCAAAGCTTTAACGCGGTTAATCAAATGCGCATTTTGGGACGATGGATGCGTATGGTGACGATCCCGAACCAAAGTTCGATTGCGAAAGCATGGCTGGAATTTGAAGGCGGCCGGTTGCCAGAAGGCCCGTTTTACCGCCGGATCGTCGACGTCATGGAAGAGCTGGTCAAATTCACCTGGATGGTGCGGGGTCGCAGCGATTATTTGGTCGACCGATATTCAGAGCGGGTTGAGACGGTCGAAGACGTCCACAAACGCGTGTCTTTGAAAGAAGTTTAGGGTCGTTCGGGTGGCTCTGTTTCGCGTTCCGCGAAATGCGCCCACCCGCCGACCCTGGCCCATCAGCCGTGTCGTTTGACAATCACTGAGCCGACGGAATATCCCGCACCAAAGGAACAGATCAGGCCATGTTCATCTTGGGCAAGATCATCCGAGTATTTCGAAAAAGCGATAATGGATCCGGCCGAAGACGTGTTGGCATAGTCCTGCAGGATGTTGGGTTGTTCGCCGTCCAAAGGTGTGCGGCCCAATACCTTTTTCCCGATAAAATCGTTCATCGTTTTATTGGCTTGATGCAGCCACAGACGCTTGAGGTCGTCGGCGACCAGGCCGGTATCTGCCATGTGCTCGGAAATATGTTGCGACACCAATGGCAGCACTTCCTTGAACACTTTGCGCCCGTTTTGCATGAACTGCATGTCGCGGCGATCTTTCAGGCCGTCCGGGCGCGAGCGGCGCAAAAATCCATTGTTGTTTCGGATGTTGTTGGAAAACTGAGTGGCGCAGCGTGTCGACAGGATTTCGAAATGCGCGCCCTTTGCGTCTTCCTTGCGTTCCAAAAGGACGGCGGTGGCCACGTCGCCAAAAATAAAGTGGCAATCCCGGTCCCGCCATTCCAGATGGGCCGAGCATATCTCGGGGTTGATGACCAATGCTGAACGGATTGTCCCGGCGCGCAGCATATCCGCCGCAGCTTGCAATCCAAACGTCGCAGAAGAGCAGGCCACATTCATATCGAAGGAAAAGCCGTCTATGCCCATCATTTGTTGAATTTCGATGGCGATCGCAGGATAGGCGCGTTCGTGGTTTGAAGCGGCGCAAATCACCGCGTCAACATCCGCTGCCGTACGTCCGGCTTGCTCCAACGCCTTGAGCGCAGCATCCGTGCCCATTTGTGCCATGATGCCGGGTTCGCCGTCACTGCGTTGGCGCAAAACTGGGTGCATCACGTCTGGGTCCAGAACGCCGGATTTATCCATCACATAGCGGCTTTCGATGCCGCTGGCTTTGACGATGAAATCCTCCGAAGAATGATCCATCGCCGGCAACTCGCCCGCGTCAATCTGATCTTTATGCGTCGCGTTATAGCGATCTGCATAGGCATTGAACGCGGTCACCAGTTCGGCGTTCGAGATCGTCTCGGTCGGAGTAAACACTCCGGTTCCGGTGATGGCTGGCGTATAGGTCATTTTGGCCCCGCAGGCATTTGCGAATTGAACGACATTAACCATAGGGGTCTGTTGCATCAAGGGGCGCTCGGAAGGCGCGGGCGATCTGGTGGACTTACGTCGCGGCATCTGCGCAATCGCGTCACGGATGGTGGGTCAGCGGCCCATCCAACCACCATCCACAACAAGAGTTTCGCCATTGACGTAATCCGAGGCAGACGAGGCCAAAAACACCACAGGGCCAGCGAAATCCGCGGGCTGCCCCCAGCGACCTTGTGGGATACGATCCAAGATCGCGCCATAGCGGGCGGGATCGTTGCGCAACGCCTCTGTGTTATCTGTTTCGACATAGCCGGGGGCGATGGCATTGACGTTCACACCTTTGCTGGCCCACTCATTGGCCAGCGCTTTGGTCAATTGTCCGATGCCCCCTTTTGAGGCGGCGTACCCGGGGACAGTGAGCCCCCCTTGGAAGGTCAGCAAAGACGCGGTGAAGATGATCTTGCCCGAACCGCGCGCCACCATGGTGCGACCGATTTCACGGGACAGGATGAATTGCGCGGACAAGTTCACTTGGATGACTTCGTCCCATAATGCATCTGTATGATCTGCTGCAGGTTGGCGTTTGATTGTGCCTGCATTGTTCACAAGGATGTCGGGTTCAATGCTGTCTTTTGCCAGTTGCGCGACGAAAGTGTTCAACGCAGCCCGGTCGCTGAAATCACAGCGATACCCGGCAAAGCTGCGACCTGTTGCGGTGACGGCCTGTTCGATCTCGCTGCCGGATGGGTCCAGTGACGCGCTTACGCCGATAATATCCGCACCTGCCTCTGCCAATGCTAGGGCCATACTGCGCCCGATCCCGCGTTTGCACCCGGTGACCAAAGCCGTTTTCCCTGACAGGTCAAACATCGAAAAATTGCTCATCCGTCTGCTCCGATTTTCTTTTGGCTTTTAGGGGCTATCGAGGGGGAAACCAATGTCAGAAAAATGGATCGAACCAAACGGATAGGAGAGCGCTGCTCATGTCAGTGTCACGGCGTGATGCGTTAACGCCCTTGATGCGCGGCGTTGAGTTTGTGCCAATCGAATTCAACACCAATTCCGGGTGTGCTGGGGGCAACGGCCATGTGGTTGTCCACCACAAGAGGGCGCTGCGTATAGGCGTCGATTGGGAAAGAATGAACCTCCAACCAACCGCTGTTTGACTGCGCCGACACCAGACTGACCTGAAGTTCTTGCATGCCATGGCTGCACACCGGGATGTCGCGCACATGGGCCAGTTTCGCCACCTGCAACCAGCCTGTGATCCCACCGCAATTTGAAGCATCTGGTTGAATAAAGCTGAGCTTTGCTGCGTCAAAAGCGTATTCAAATTCGTGGATGGTGTGCAGATTTTCACCCATGGCCAGTGGTACGCCAGTCGCGTCAGCGATACGGCCGTACCCTTTGTAATCATCCGGGATTGTCGGCTCTTCGAACCACAAGATATCGAACGGTTTAAACGCGTTGGCCGCTGCAATCGCTTGATCCACGCTAAACGCATAATTCGCATCGACCATAAAGAAAATTTCGGGACCAATCATGTCACGGATGGCTTTGATCCGCGCGATGTCGTCTTTCAATTCGGGTTGCCCGATTTTGATTTTGACAGCGTTAAAACCGCGATCCAAATACCCTTGGATTGACCCCAGTAATTTTGGCAAAGGAAAGTTTAGATCAATTCCACCCGCATAGGCCTTGCAGCGATCCGCATGTCCCCCGGCCAGTTTCCACAGCGGCTGCCCGGCTTGTTTGCACCGAATGTCCCACAGGGCGATGTCGACTGCTGAAATCGCAAAGGACGCGATGCCACCGCGGGCGACGTAATGCACATGCCACTGCATGGCGTCATACAACGCTTCGATATCTGTCGCATCCTGCCCGATTAAAAAGGGCGTCAGATCATGGTCGATCATCGCCTTGATCGCGTGACCACCTTTGCCGCCGGTATAGGTATAACCGGTCCCTTGGGTGCCGTCGTCAAGGGTAACAGTGGCTGTCACCAGCTCAAAATGAGTGTGATCCCCGTGCTTTGCATCCGTCAGGACTTCGGCAAGTGGAATTTGAAACCGCTGCGCGTTGATTTTGGCGATCTGTCCCATTGATTTCAAAAATCCTGACGTGGTTTAAACAGCGGAATGCGCAGTATGACGCCAAAGGAATATTCATTGAGGGGCTTAGTTGCGCAAGCGTCCAAATGTGGACAACCGATTGATTTCTGCCAGACGCTCAAGGTTCACGACCGTTGATAAGGTCAGACGGTCTTGGCTCCAATCCGCTGGCTTTTGAATGGCCAATGCGGTCAGAACAATTGCCGCGACAAGGGGCAAAACAACAGCGGCGTAAATCAGTTTGGGATGACGGATGCGCCGACCTTCCAAAAGGGTGGTGATCCGGTGTTCCAATTGGCTGATCTGCCCATCCCGGAAATTGGATCGGTCCGCCGTCACCAAAGTGACCTTGGGAACAGCGATGACAAACGCACGGTCCCGCCGCAGCGCGGTTTGACAGACGGATAACAACGTATCGCAATACCGGCGCGCATTCACACGTCCGCGTGCCAGAACTTCGCCATCACAACTCAGCTCGCGCAGGTCTTCGACGCGGCGTTTCCAGGCGTGATAGGCTGGGTTCAAAAAGAAAAACGGCTTGAGCGCTTCCAATGCGATTTCCCATTCCAGATCGCCTTGGCGCACGTGCTGCAATTCATGGGCCAGCGACACTTTTAAGGCGTCTGTTTGGACCAACATATGGGACGGAATAACGATATAGCAATTGCGCCATCCTCTGGTCGAAAAGGGCACAAGCGTGCGATCCGACAATCGGATATGAACGCGCCCGAAACGACGCCAAGCATAGCTGTTGCGCACAATGCGATGCAGGCAAAACATCGAATAAAACAATCGCACGCCACCGATCAGAACGCCAATAGCAAACACCGCGATCGCACCTTGTGCCAGCCATCCAGCACCGTTCACCACATTGCCTGTAAAGGTATGGCGCAGCTGCAGCAAACTCTCAAACTCGGTCGCCTTCATTTCAATACCACCACTCAGATAGTAAGAAACGACCATGTCGGACAGGTTCAGATTCACCCCATTGGCCACGCCTTGCTGTTGCAGGAATTGAAACAGCGGCACCAGAAACGGCGCGCAGACGACGGTTAGAAAAACCGCGTTTAGCAGTTTCAATTGCGTCGCGTAAGAATGCTGTAATCCGGCAGATTTCAGCAAAAATCTCGCGCCGCACCACAATCCGTATGCGACGACAATCAGAATGTTGGCGTTGATAAACGCCTCAAGGACAGCTTCACCCAGAGTCATTCTTCAATCTCCGATCCACAAGCGCCCGGATTTGCCCCAATGCTTCTTCCGTCAATTCATCGTCGTTGACGAGCCGCGCCACCAAAGTGGCGGGTGTGCCGTCAAACAACTTCATCGACAGGTCTTTCAAAGAACGAATTTGATACGTGTCCTTGGCCAGCAATGGCACAAACACATGACGTTTTCCTTCTTTGCGACTGGTTACAAAATTCTTCTGTTCCAAGATGCGAAGAATGGTGGCAGCCGAGGTATAGGCCAATTCGCGGCCCTCAGGCAGTTGATCCAGAACATCCCGTACTGTTCCTTCACCCAAGGCCCAAAGTTCGTTCATGAACTCCAGTTCAACCTCAGTCAGCAGTTCACTTTTTTTCTTTTGTCGCATTGCCGACCCATCCGTTCACATCGCGCACTCGTTATGGCGCTAGAGTAAATACGAAGACTTTCGTAATTCAAAGCTCTTTCTCAAACCTTCCGAAAACAAAACACACCCCAACACAGGCTGAATGCCAACGGCCACCACAAAGGTTGCCCGACAATCCCAAGCCACGCGAGAAAGATATAAACGGTGCCCAGCAAGGTGATAAACAACCGATCCCCCCGCGTCGTTGTCAGCCCCAGTATGCCTTTGCGTTCGTCACCGCCGGGGCGACGGATTTCAAGAAACGTGATGACGCCCATGGCCGAAAAGATACCGACAAAGACCAGAAACGTCGCCGGCGTCCAGGCCATCCAAAACTCCGGCCACAAGGGATCCGTCCAGGAAAACCCCTTTTCTTCCTGCTCTTTGGCGACGTTGCCCCAACCCTGTGCGGTCAGGGCACTGGGAAAAAGAAATGCAATGAAAAGGAAACGATGCATCTTAAACCCTTCCCAGGGCAAAGCCCTTGGCGATGTAGTTGCGCACGAAATAAATCACGATGGCACCGGGGATGATGGTCAACGTGCCCGCAGCAGCCAATAGACCCAATTCATACCCCGCAGACGAGGCCGTTTTGGTCATCGTGGCAGCGATTGGTTTGGCGGCCACAGCGGTCAGCGTTTTGGCCAACAGCAATTCGACCCACGAAAACATAAAGCAGAAAAAAGCGGCGACGCCGACACCGGCTTTGATCGTGGGCAGGAAGATCGTGACAAAGAATCGTGGGAATGAATAGCCATCCACATAGGCGGTTTCATCCAGCTCCTTCGGAACTCCGCCCATGAACCCTTCTAAGATCCAGACGGCCAATGGGATGTTGAACAGACAATGCGCCAAAGCCACGGCGATATGGGTGTCAAACAACCCGACCGATGAATACAGCTGAAAGAAGGGTAGCGCGAACACCGCCGCAGGGGCCATCCGGTTTGTCAGCAACCAAAAGAACAGCTGTTTGTCCCCTAGGAAACGATAGCGCGAAAACGCATAGGCTGCGGGCAGGGCGACAGACACCGAAATCACCGTGTTCAGCGACACGTAAATGATCGAGTTGATATAGCCCCAATACCACGTTGGATCGGTAAAGATGACGCGATAATTTTCCAACGTGAAGGTTTGCGGGAACAGGCTGAACCCGGACAGGATCTCGTTCGTGGTTTTAAAGCTCATCGCGACCAGCCAATAGATCGGCAGCATCAAGAACAGGATGTACAGGATGGGAATGATCGAACGTTTCTTCATTTTTCGTCATCCTTCGTCATCAAGGTGTAAAACAACCAAGAGACCAGCAATGTGATCGCGAAATAGATCAAGCTCATCGCGGCAGCAGGTCCAAGGTCAAACTGCCCCAAAGCAATCTTGACCAGATCGATCGACAACAGCGTTGTGGAATTACCGGGCCCACCGCCCGTTAAAACGAAGGGTTCGGTATAGATGTTAAAGCTGTCCATAAACCGCAACAGAATGGCGATGGTCAGAACGGTTTTCATCTTGGGCAGCTGGATATAGCGGAACACTTTCCACGGCGATGCACCGTCGATTTTTGCCGCTTGGTAATAGGCGTCGGGGATCGAAACGAGACCGGCGTATGACAGCAAAACCACCAGCGATGTCCAATGCCACACATCCATTGTGATGATCGTGACCCATGCCGCAAACGGGTTCTGGGTCATGTCATAGGGGATGCCCAAAGTGTTGTTCATCAGATAGCCAAGCAACCCAATTTCAGGCAGCGTAAAGATGTTCCACATCGCGCCCACAACGTTCCAAGGGATCAACATAGGCAAGGCCATCGTCACCAGACAAACCGGCACCCACATGCCTTGGCGCGGCATCGAAAGCGCAATGATAATGCCCAGCGGGACTTCGATGATCAGGATCAGAAAGGTGAAAAGGAACTGGCGCCCAAGGGCCGCGTGAAACCGGTCAGACCGCAAAATCTGTTCGAACCAATCAAGGCCCTGCCAGAAAAAGACGTTGTTCCCAAAGGTTTCCTGAACCGAGTAATTCACCACCGTCATGATCGGAATAAGCGCGTTGAAGGCCACCAACAGCAGGACAGGCAGCACAAAGAACCACGCCTTTTGGTTTTCCGTTTTCATTGGGATGCCTCCGTTGATATCCAGCCATCCCGATACAGGCGGGTTTGATCTGCGCGAAACGCCAAATGAATTTCGTCCCCTTGTCCCGGAACGTCCCCTTCGATGATGGCTTTGACCGATGTATCGCCGACTTTCGCCTCAATGACAGAATGGCGCCCAACATCCGAAACTTTGCGCACGCGCGCGGGCACCCCGGTGTCTGCAAGTGATACAAATTCGGGCCGGATGCCAACCTGCGTTGTCCCACCATCGCCAGTGACGTGTCCTTCAAGGGCGACGGGGTTGCCTTCGAACTGGGCCTGACCATTCTGAACCGTGGCAGGCAGGATGTTCATGCCGGGTGATCCGATGAAATGGCCGACAAATGTGTGCAGAGGGCGTTCAAACAATTCAACCGGAGTCCCAATTTGAACGATTTCACCGTCTTGCATGACGACCACCTGATCGGCAAATGTCAGTGCTTCGGTCTGGTCGTGGGTTACATAAATCATCGTGGCTCGCACCCGTTGATGAAGCTCTTTCAACTTGCTGCGCAGTTTCCATTTCAAATGCGGATCGATGACTGTGAGCGGTTCGTCAAACATTACCACATTCACGTCGTCGCGCACGAGGCCACGGCCCATGGAAATCTTTTGCTTGTTGTCCGGGCTTAAATGCGCGGCGCGAATGTCCAGCATCTCCTCGACTTCAAGCATGATGGCGATCTCATCCACACGCTTACGTATAGTGCCTTCGTCAACACCGCGATTGCGCAAAGGGAAGGCTAGGTTATCGCGCACCGTCATCGTGTCGTAGATCACCGGGAACTGAAACACTTGCGCGATGTTGCGTTGATCGGGGGGTAAACTGGTGACGTCGCGATCATCAAACAGGATCTTGCCCTCGGACGGTGTCAACAGGCCTGAAATGATATTCAGCAACGTGGATTTGCCACAGCCCGACGGACCCAACAGGGCGTAAGCGCCGCCATCCTGCCAATCCAGATCGATTTGTTTCAACGCATAATCCGCATCTGACTTTGGTGCGCGCAGATACGAATGACGCAGGTTGGAAAGGGTAATTTTGGCCATCAGGCAACAAGCCTCCCGTCCGGGGCGAAGTAAAACGCCTGACTTGCATCCATGAAAAACTGATGTTTTTCGCCGACCTCATAGGGGTGAACGCCATGTGACAGCGACACCCACGACGCATCCCCCATTTGAAAATGCGCGCTGGATTCTGACCCGGATAATTCAGTCACAAGTACTGTACCTTCCAAGGTGACCAATCCAGCGGCCTGTGCGACGGGCGTGACGTGATGCGGACGCACAGCAACCGTATAATGACCGTCAGGCAGCTCTGCAGCCGTCCCTGAAACGGTCCATGACACGCCTGTGTCCAATTGGGCTTTGTTGCCGGTTTTGGTCACCGCCGCTGCATTGATTGGCGGGTCTGAAAACACCCGCGCCGCCGTCAGTGTTTCGGGTTTGCGGTAAATACTGGCCGTCGGTCCAAACTGGGTGATGTATCCATCATCCATCAACGCCGTGTGCCCGCCCAACAAAAGCGCCTCTTCTGGCTCCGAGGTTGCATAAACTACAACAGCACCACGATCCGCAAACAGTTCGGGCAATTGCTCGCGCAGTTCTTCGCGCAGCTTGTAATCCAAATTGGCCAATGGTTCGTCCAAAAAGACTGCGCGGCTTTCCTTTGCAATTGCCCGGGCCAGCGCACAGCGTTGTTGTTGTCCACCGGACAATTCCTGTGGGCGACGATTCAGCATCGGGCGCAATTGCAAAATATCTGCCGCTTCTTCGACCCGACCCTGAATTTCGGATTTGGCCATGCCTGCAACCCGCAAGGGGGAGGCAATATTGTCGAACACCGACATCTGCGGATAGTTCACAAAGAACTGGTGCACGAGGCTGATATTGCGTTTCTGTGTCGACAACCGCGAGACATTCTCGCCGTCCATCCAGATCTCGCCTGAATTCAATGGATCCAAGCCCGCCATCAGTTTGATCAGCGATGTTTTTCCCGATCCGGTTTGCCCAAGCAGCACATTAAAGCGCCCGGTTTCCATGATCAGTGAGGCAGGTTTGATGTGGGTGATCCCGCGGGTCACCTTCGTCGCCTGTTTCAGTTCAAGCGTCATGTTTTTGGTATCCTGTTAAAATGACCGGGGCCGCATCGGCAGGCCCCGGTCGGGATTGGTCACTCAGAAAATGAGGCCAACGATGTGTTTACTGCTGCCACCGCGCAACCAGATCGTCATAGTTGACGGTCTCGCCTTGTGGTTTCTCGTTGTCCAGTTTCGCCTTAGCTCCACCTTTCCCCAGCCATTCTGACGCGTCTTTTTCTTCGTTCAGACGTGGGCCACACCCGCCATAGACACCAGCCGCTTCGTCTGCCTGCTGCATACGGGCCATGGTGATGTCCATTTCACCGGCCAAACGATCCATCGCTTCCTGAGGTGTAAACGCACCCGAGTTCACGTCCCCAATTTGCTGCCACCAGATTTGGGCCAGCTTTGGATAATCAGGCACGTTGATCCCTGTTGGCGACCAAGCGACACGATCAGGCGAACGATAGAACTCGACCAGACCACCCAATTTAGGCGCACGCTCGGAAAAGCTTTCGTGATTGACCGAACTGTCGCGGATGAAGGTCAAACCAACATGGCTTTTCTTCACATCAACTGTTTTGGACGTCACGAACTGTGCGTAAAGCCAAGCTGCCTGAGCACGATCCGATGGGGTCGACTTGAGGAATGTCCAGGATCCAACGTCCTGATACCCAACCTTCTGACCTTTTTCCCAATATGGGCCATGCGGGCTTGGCGCCATCCGCCACAACGGATTGCCGTCGTCATCAACAGTGTTGTTGCCTTCCGACTTTGGCTTCACCATGTCTGCGGTAAAGGCTGTGTACCAAAAGATTTGTTGGGCCACGTTGCCTTGGCTCAGCGCTGGCAAGGACTGATAAAAGTCAAACGACGCTGCACCAGGAGGTGCGTAGTTGCGCAACCATTCGTCCCATTTGCGGATCGCATAGACCGCCGCAGGGCCGTTGGCCGCACCACCACGAGATACAGACGCACCAGCCGGGTTACACGACCCCGCTTCCATGCGAATGCCCCATTCATCGATCGGCACACCGTTCGGTTCACCGACAGATCCGGCACCCGCCATAGACAGCCACGCATCCGTCATCCGCCACCCAAGGTCGGGCGCGCGTTTGCCGTAATCCATGTGGCCATAAATGGCGACGCCGTCGACTTCTTTGACCTCATTGGAAAAGAACTCGGCGATGTCTTCATATGCGGACCAGTTGACCGGCACACCCAGCTCATAGCCATACTTGGCTTTGAACGCAGCTTTGTTGCCTTCGTCGTCAAACCAATCTTTGCGGAACCAATAGAGGTTCGCAAATTGCTGGTCTGGCAACTGATACAGATTGCCATCCGGACCAGTGGTGAACTGAATGCCCATAAAGTCATCCAGATCAAGCGTTGGCGACGTCGTTCCCGCCCATTCACCTGCCATTTGCTCGGTCAGGTTATACGCAAGCTGCAGACGTGAGTGCGTGCCAATCAAATCGGAATCGTTGACATACCCGTCATAGAGGTTCCGCTTGGTTTGCATTTGCGTCTGAACCGCCTGCACAACTTCGCCTTCACCCAGAATCTGGTGATTGACTTTGATGCCGGTGATTTCTTCAAAGGCTTTGGTCAGAACTTCTGATTCATAACCATGTGTGGGGATGCCTTCCGAAAGTACGTTGACTTCCATGCCTTTGTAAGGCTCGGCCGCTTTGATGAACCAATCCATTTCGGCCATCTGCTCGTCTTTACTAAGCGTTGATGGCTGGAATTCTTGATCGACCCACTTTTTCGCCGCCGCAGCGTCAGCAAAAGCTGTCCCAGTCCCCGCAACGACAGCCAAAACTGCAGTCGCGGAGAGAAGATACTTACGCATCTTTACTCCTCCCTGAATTTCATTTGAGCCGGATGTTACCGACTGCACAAACGTTAGGCAGAGGTTGGCAATACTGTCAAACTAATTCTTTAGTAGAAAATTAATACATTAAAAACAGCGTATTAGTTTTCAAATTACGCAGCGGCAGTTCTGAAAAAGCCGGTCAAGATTTGCGCATCTGAAACAAATTGCGACGTTGGCAAAACAAAACCCGCGACAGTCCGCCGACCCAAATGCGGTGGTTAGATCGCCGTGCCATGCACAAAGTTTTGCCTTCCATTTCGGGGCCAATGCGGTCAATCAAACGCCATGCTCAAGATACGCGCAGTTCTTTTGTTGGTTTTGGCTGCAATATTGGCGGTTGCTTCGTTCAACGTTGCACATGTGTATTTTCGCTCCGAAGAAGTGTCCAAAGCGCAGGGGCGATTGTCTTTGTATCGCAGCACGGTCATCGCTGAAATTGAACGATTTGCGCATCTGACCTTTGTCTTGGCACGCGACCCATTTGTCATTGAAACCGCGCAAGGCGGCGACACGGCGGCGCTGGATGTGCGGCTTGCCGATTTCGCCGATCAGGCTGGGATTGATGCGATCTACCTGATGGACCGCACTGGGCTCACCGTCTCCGCATCAAACGCCACATCTCCATCAAGCTTTGTGGGCCAAAACTATGCGTTCCGTCCTTATTTTAAAAACGCGATGGACGGCGAACAGGCACGGTTTTACGGCATTGGCGCGACGACGGGATTGCCCGGCTATTTCATCTCGGATGCTGTGAAGAATGACAACCAATCCACCCTTGGGGTCGTCGCGTTGAAAATCGACCTGTCCAAGCTGGAACAAAGCTGGCGCGACGCAGGCGAACGCGTGCTGCTGACCAATGAACAGGGCGTTGTTCTGCTCGCGTCGGATTCCGACTGGCGCTATCAAACTTTATTTGCCCTTTCGGAACAGCAGCGATCGGACATCGAAGGCGCGCGCCAGTTTCCGGGGCAACCCTTGGACCGATTGGATTGGTCGCCAACGGACGGAAACGCGGCCAGAATTGCCGGCGCAGATTGGATACATATCATGTCCAACCAACTGCCCCATGAATGGCAATTGCACTATTTCGCCCCCAAGGACCGCGTTCTCACTCAAAGCTGGCTGGTCACCGCAGCACTGGTTTTCATCTGTGGCATGGCGCTGGTCATATTCCAAATTCAACGCGCCAAACGCATGAGCGTGGCCTTGCAACAATCCACCGCAGAAGAGATCGCATTGCGCGAAGCGAATGAACGCTTGGCCAATGAAATCGACGTGCGCCGTCGCGCTGAACGGCAATTGCAACGGACCCAAAGCGAATTGCAACGCGCAGGCCGTCTTGCCGCTCTGGGTCAATTATCCGCGTCCGTCACCCATGAATTGGGACAGCCCATTGCAGCCATGCGCAATCATTTGGCCGCCGCTTCACTGGGGGGCAATGCCACCACTGGAACGATGACGAAAATCGGCGGACTGGTGGATCGCATGGAAGGCATCACGCGCCAACTCAAATTCTTTGCCCGCACCGAAGGCGAAGCGTTTACAGACGTCAATTTGGCGCAAGCGATGCATGCCTCCCTTGAGCTTGTCGCGCCCAACCTCGCCGAAACCGGGATCACAGTGACCTTTGGCAAGGATACAGAACCGCCTTGGGTGCGTGGCAACAGTCTGCGGATCGAACAGGTGATGACGAACCTTTTGCGCAACGCAATCGACGCCATGGAAGACACCAAAGGTGGCGTCATATCCATCTGTTTTGGCTCCAACGAACAAGATGAAAAAACCGTCTGGTTCGAAATCGAAGACAGCGGTCACGGATTGGGCGACGCAACCCTTGCCGATCTGCAAGAACCCTTTGTGACAACCCGTGAAAGCGGGCAGGGCATGGGGCTAGGGCTGGCAATTTCCGCCGGTATCGTCAGCGATCATGGCGGCCACATGACGGCGCGCAATAAACCGACAAACGGCGCTGTATTTCGGGTCACATTCCCAGCAAACGAAGGGGAAGACGATGTCTGACAGAAAACCGTTCAGCGTTCTGATCGTCGATGACGACAAGGCTATGCGCGCATCCTTGGTTGAACTGATGGAGGCGGCAGGTTGGCACGTAGATGCCCTGCCGCGCGCCTCGAAAGTCATCGATCACCTGAAAGATACGACACCGGATGTGATCCTGTCCGACGTGCGTATGCCGGGCATGTCGGGTCTTGAATTGTTGGACCATCTGCGGGTGGGCATTGATCCCCCCTTGGTTCTGATTTCTGCCCATGGCGATATCCCAATGGCCGTAGAGGCGCTTCAGGCTGGTGCCTACAGTTTCGTTGAAAAGCCCTATGATCCGATGCGCCTGCTATCGATCTTGAAACACGCCGCCGAACAATCGCGTCTGTCCTCGCGCAATACCCGACTTGAAACCCGATTGCGCAATCTCTCGGGTCTGGATCGCGTCTTGTTGGGCCAAACCCCGGACATCACGCGCTTGCGTCAGACCATTTTCGATTTGGCCGACACTGATGTGCCCATTCTGATTTTGGGCGAAACAGGCACCGGCAAAGAACTTGTGGCGCGGGCCTTGCACGATCTGGGCCCAGCCCCGGACAGCCCGTTTCTGGGCCTGAACTGCGCGGCGATTGCACCAGAACAATTTGAAATCGAAATGTTCGGTCAGGCCAATGGTCCAATCGGGCGCATCGCTGCGGCCTCTGGCGGGACGTTGTTTCTGGATGAAATCTGCGCCTGCCCGGTGTCGGTGCAGGCCAAACTGTTGCGCGTGATCGAAGACAAACAAGTGTTCCCCATTGGGGCCACGCATCCGATTCCAGTTGAATTTCGCGTCGTGTCGGCCACCAACGAAGACATCGACACCGCCGTGTCTGAGAATCGCTTTCGGGCAGATCTTTTGTATCGCTTGAACACAATGGTTCTTGATCTGCCCCCCTTGCGCCACCGACGGGATGACCTTGGTCTGTTGATGACGCATTTCCTCACTGAATTTGCCCGCATCTACGAAATTGCGCAGCCCGAAGAGTCCCAAGAAGACCTAAGCGCGCTGATGGCCCATGACTGGCCCGGCAATGTGCGCGAATTGCGCAATGTCGCCGAACGCCGGGTGCTGATGGCGCGGCGCGGTGTGGGATCGCTGGTGCAAGCCATTGGCACGGATCAACAATTCGAAGATGTGCCCGACACCCTGCGCGAAGCCGTCGCCGCCTTTGAACGTGAACTGATCGGCAAAGCGATCCGCGCACATGAGGGCCGCATGGACGCCGCAGCCGAGGCTCTTGGTATTGGGCGGCGGACCCTAAACGAAAAGATCGTCAAGCTTGGGCTCGACAAAGACGCAATCTTATAAGGCGACAGGCCTGCGGAAATCCGCAGGGGCGCTCGGCGGGGTTTGACAAATTCCTTCATAGCGGACGTCTTGCTCATTGATCATAATGGTGCAGAATTAGTCTGCGCATAAGGGAGGATATGATGCGAAGAATTATGAACCGGACGGCGCTTGCGACGTTGACGTTGGCGTTTGCGAGCGAAGCATTTGCTGTTGAGTGGAATGTGAGTGTTTGGGGTAAGCGGCGTGCGTTTACGGAGCATGTTGAGAAA
>JBDWGM010000103.1:0-25805 GCA_039975755.1 Paracoccaceae bacterium
ACGCCGATTTGGCCGCCATCAGGTGTGATTTCGCACAAAGTGTTGACCATCAGGCTAAGCCCATCATCCTCATAATCAGGTGCGCGCCACGTGCGAATGTCCTGTATCCAGCTTTGTTCCATGAGATGAGCGCCAATGGATGGAATGACCGCGATGGGGTCGCCATTGCGCGGAATGACAATGGACCAAGGCCGCGTCGGGCTTTCCCAAAAGCGGGTCAGAAACCCGGTGAAATATCGAACATCCGCTTCCATTGTCAGGAACAAGGCGTCCAACCCTGCGTATTCCATCAGCTTTTGGACATTCTTTACACGTGTATGAAATTCCTGATCAGGGAACCCGCGCTGAGGAAATGTCATGCTTCGGGGCCTTCGCTTAGAATGCACAAGATGCGGGATGCTTGCTTCAGGCCAAGCGCGGTTTTGTCCGCACCTAACGCAGCGGCAACTCCTGCCGCGCCAGATGGGGTCGATGCCCAACCCTGCCGTTTTACACAATCAGCGCCGGCAAACCCTTGATCTTCGGAAATAGTTACAAAATCGTTGGCATCCCGAGACAACCCTTTGAGCGCGATATGCGAGGGCTCTTTGCAATCCAAGCGCCCCATTGCTGAAACTTTACCGGTGGTGACGACTGGGCGACCTGCTTGGATCGAGTCGATCAGGGCAGGGGCTTCTTCTGGTTCTACGACCACGATCCGCACGAGCGATCCCCATTCCGCGCGCGCCAGAGCCGCAGCAGCGCAAGCAAGACCACCCACACCTGCCTGTAGAAATATATGCGTTGGACAGTGGTCAATTTGGGAAAAGACTTCTGACATCAACGCCAGATACCCTTCCATCAATCGATGTGGTCGTGTGTAATATCCGGGCCACGAACTGTCAGACAATAACACATCGCCGTTTTGGGCCGCAGCCTGTGCCGCCGCTTCCATGCTGTCTTCGTAGGTTTCACCCGCACGTTCGACCTGCGCCCCTTCGGAACGCAATCTGTCGGCAAAGGCTTCTGGCACGTGCTTGGACAGGTACACAATTGATTTCGCGCCAAAAGCTGCGGCACCTGCGGCCACTGACAGGCCATGATTTCCTGCACTGGCCGTCACATAGGTTTGACCTGCCGCGTGACCATCTTGCGCGTCACACGCAATGACATAGGCGGCCCCCAATGCCTTAAAGCTACCCAGGCCCATTCTAGGGCGTTCATCCTTTAACGTGACGCTTTCCACCCCCAATTCGCTGGCAAGGGACGGTGCGTGGATCAAAGGTGTCTGACCAGCTTTCGGGCAACGGGATAACAACGCTAAGGCGGCGTTTTTATCGGTGCTGGGCCACGGCGCTTGCACAAGTTCAGCGCAAGTCAGGCCAGTGCCGACATAGGGGTTCTTAAGATGCCTCATAGCAGGCAAGGTGCGCGTTCATGGCCCTTTGGTCAATCACCTGAATGACGCTAAGGGCGAAAACCCTTTGGTACACCGAATGTGGGTTTGGCGATGCTGTCAGTGCCGGTCAACGCGTGCATGAACGCGACCAGATCTGCGATGTCGTCATCGTCCAATTGCTGTGTCTGAATGTCCTGCACGCGGCTTTGTCGCTGCATTTCCCGGTCGTCTTGCCAGATAATAAAATCCGTGGCGGCCAACCATGGCACATCCGGCAATTGCGCCATTGCGGGTTGCCAGGCTTGAAAGCTGGCCACCGGGTCCAAATGGTGTTTGATCATCGCCTCAAGTGTTGGGAACGCACCATTGTGGCCATAAGGCGCGGTCAGCGCGACATTGCGCAACATGGGTGTGCGAAACCGATACGCGTCCTCAATCCGGTCGGTTTCCCCCATGCGCCCGACATCACGGGCATAGGGGTCAAATGCACGGGTGCGGCCGGGGCCAAAAGGCGGCACGTTCAACGCATGAAATTTCTGATCACTCAGCAGCTTTCCAGCGTGGCAATCGGAACACCCACCTGCGTCAAAAAACAGCTTGAGCCCGCGGGTTTCGGACGCGTTCAATGCGTTTAGGTTCCCCGCAATATATTGATCATAGGGGCTGTCAAAGCTGGTCCATTCCACGGCCATGAACGCAGCCAATGCGTTTACGATTTCGACAATGGACACCTGCTCGGGCGATTGTATATGCGAAAAGGCATCCACAAATTCCGCGCCATAATCGCCGCTAATCCGCACGCGTTTTGCAATTATGGGCCACGCTTTGTCGACCCGATCATGAACAGCGCCGATGACTTCGTTTTCAGACGGGTTTCCAGCCATTTCGAATTGCGCGATCAGTGGAAAAACCGCTTGTGCAGCCAAAAGTGAATTGAACCCCGTGGGCAGCCATTCTTCGGCAGGGCTGTCAAAGCCGTTTTCATAGCGGTCAGAAATTGACAAACGCCCGTCATGGAACATCGTATGGATATCGCGCGCAGCCAAGTTCCAAAGTCCCGGCGCATTGCGCGGGATACGTTTGCGAATTCTGGCATCACCTGTCCCGGCAGTGCGTTCCTTGCCCAGCCCGGACCCACCTTCGCCGATGCCCAATGACAGACCATCCCCTGTTCCAAGTTCTGGATGATGACAATGGGCACACGTAATGTTTTGATTGCCAGACAAGATCGGGTCATAGAAAAGCTTGTGGCCCAAGGCGGCTTGTTTAGGATCAAACTGAAGAAAGTCTGCTGCAGTCAGGGGCGCGGGCAGGGATGCAAGGTCAGATGCGCTGACCTGTGTCGCAAGCAAAAAGGGGACCACCACATGCGTCAAATAATTTTTGCGATTTGCTTGTTGGCGACGCCAGCGTGGTCTGCATCCATTGAAGAAGCACGTGATCTGATGGAAAGCGGAGAGTTTGAGGATGCCTATGACGCGCTTTGGCCTGCTGCACGGTCCGGCAATGCGGACGCAGAGGAATTGATTGGCGTGATGTACGCCATGGGCCTTGGGGTCGAGCGGGACGATATTCGCGCCTTTGATTGGTACTTGCGCAGTGCAATGAAGGGGCATCCCGGTGCGCAATCCGGTGTCGGTTGGTATTACGAGGTCGGACGCGGCATGCCTGCACCCGATTTGGTGAGAGCCTATATGTGGTACACCCTCAGCGCGATTGGTGGCGACCCTGACGCCGCGATCAGCCTGGAAGAGGTGGTCAAGAAAATGTCCCCGCAGGACATCGAGAAAGCGCATATATTGGTGTCCGATTACAAAGTCTGGATGTACCCGTTTCGCTGAGTTTTGCGCGACCTTGTTGAAAATTCAACAGTATTTGACAACGATCCGGCATAGGCTGAGCCAAGTCCAATGGTAAATAATCAAGTCTTGTCCGGAGAGCAGCGTGTGTGGGGGACAAATGGGCCAAAAACGCCACGGATTGGCAAAGTTATCCAGCATATCCAGTTCGCAAATCGATCCAGCACAAGGTGAGCCGGTCAGTTAACAATTGGTTTACACAGGTTTACTCTAACTTTGTTGCAAGAACGTTTAATGTGAACTTTTATAGCGCAAGCAAGAAAAAGATGATTCCGGGTTTGGGACTAGAAAGCGTTTAGTAAACGTTAGAGGAGAAAAAATGTCAGTATTTCAACGAATGGGCGGTGCATGGTTGGCAGCAACAATCGCTTTGTGGACCCCTTCACACGCGTATGCTGACGATTTTGTTTCTCCGGAGATCCTGATTTTGGGCGACAGTCAAATCTCGTTTGGTTCAGGTCCGGCGTTTTTAGATTTTTTCACGGATATAAAACAGCATTGCCACCCAAATCCCTCGCAGGCGAAAAACTTGGAAAGACTTGGGAAAATGCGCGTTGGGGTGATTGGTGTGCGTTCAAGTTCCATTCATTCTTGGACGTCTCGCCAAGGGAAGGCAAAAGATACGATCTGTAAAGAAGATCGAAAATGGCGCGTGAATGCCGGCACTTATGGTTTCGTAAACATGACGGACAACAAATATGTGCAAATTGGAAAGGGCAAAGAGTATCAATTTTGTACCCCGCGTAAATCTGCATTCGAACATATGTTTCGCGACGGATATTATGACCCAAAGTTGCTGCTTTTGTCCTTCCTTGGAAACTCTGCAAAACGATGGGCTGAAAGCGAAGAAAAAGCTGTCCAAGATGTACAGGATATGATGTCTCAGTTGCCGCCTGACATGCCGTGTATTTTCATGACCACCGCACCGGCTTTCTCAAAGAAAATTGTTGATTTGCGCTTGAAGGCCCAAAAAAACCTAATGTCCGCATTCGAAAAAACCGGAGCGCGGTGTACGTTTGTACCCGGTGCCACGCCAGAAACCGTTGCGGCAAATCAAGGCAACAAACATTATTTCAGACTGAACAGCAAAGGGATGGTCAAGGATCCGTATCATCCCAATCAAAGGGCAGCCAAGAATTTTTTCGCGTTGGAAATGGATGGAATTTGTAATGCCATCTTTGATCAAATCGACGAAGCCATGGAAGAGTCCTGAAGCAATGGCACACCGAGATGTGAGCAAAGGTTTACGAAACTTGAGTTGCGAATGGAAGGGTGACATCACAGGTTAAAGGCAACGTCGGTTCAACCCTGAAGGTTCCAAATGCAATTCACACGTCGTCACTTCATTGCCTCAACGCTTACACTGGCTGTCGCATCGCCGGCTTTTGCGGTCGAAGAAACTGACCTCAATCTATCGTGGACTGGTCTTGCCCTGCGCGGTGTGGATCCGGTTTCCTATTTTAAGAATGTTGGGCCAAAGGAAGGCAGCCGCGATATCAGTGTCGAATACAAAGGTGGCACCTATCGTTTTCTGTCCGCGGAAAACAAAGAGCTGTTTGAGAAAAACCCCGAAGCATATCTGCCTGCTTATGGCGGCTTTTGTGCATATGGTACCGCAGTGAATGCCAAAGTGGATGGCGATCCGTATATCTGGCATATCGTGGATAACCGATTGTATTTAAATATCAATCATTCGATCGACAAAGAGTGGCAAACCAACGTGCCTGGTTACATTGCTGATGCCAACAAGAACTGGAAACATTTGAAAATCAAGTGATACGGGAGGCACGTGTAAGACTGCCCCGTGGCAAAGAGGCATGGTGTCGGGTTTTTGAATCGCAACAACCCGTGCCTGTGCAACCTGATAAATGCTCCGCACAAATGCAAGTCGAAAGGCAATAATGTTGCCCGCTTGGTTTATGCGTTTGCCATGATGCTCGTTCTGGGGTCTTTTGCCAAAGCACGCATATCTCGATCGATTCATTCTGGGTGCGCGTTCCAATAGGGCTAACATGCAGGAAGACCATGACAATTCTGATTGCTGGCGGAGGAATTGCTGGCTTGGCAATGGGGCTGACTTTGCATCAAGTTGGTATCTCATTTCGGATCTTTGAACGGGTTAATTCGCCCAAACCGTTGGGCGTGGGAATAAATCTGCAACCAACCGCTGTGCGGGAATTGATCGAACTGGGCTTGTTCGATCTTTTAGACAGCGTTGGCATTCGCACTCAGGATTACGGGTTTTACACAAAATCGGGTGTCGAGATTTGGACCGAACCGCGTGGCTTGGACGCGGGTTACCAATGGCCTCAATACTCGGTTCATCGCGGACAGCTACAGATGGCTTTGTTGGACACGTTGCGCGCCAGAGCTGGTCGCGATTGCGTGGTGTTTGGATGCAGTTTGCAAAGGTATCAAGCGACGCAAGACGGTGTTGAGGCAACTTTTCAAACGCCCACAGGCAAAGAAACTGTGTCCGGGCAATTCTTGATCGGCGCGGATGGCATTCATTCTGCTGTCCGTGCTCAGATGTATCCAAACGAAGGTCCACCAGTTTGGGGTGGCGCGATTATGTGGCGTGGCACAACTTTGGCCAAACCCTTCCTAAACGGTGGTTCAATGATCCTTGCGGGAAATGACACACAGCGTTTTGTTTCGTACCCAATCTCGACGGTGGATATGGAAACAGGACACGCGACTATCAACTGGATCGCGGAAAAGTCAGTCGATCCAACGTCGGACGTGTCCAAAGAAGACTGGAACCGCGAGGTTGGGACGGACCAATTTCTGGATGACTTTAAGGGTTGGGTGTTTGATTGGCTGGATGTTCCAAAGTTAATCAGGGGTGCAGAAACGGTGTACGAGTATTCAATGGTTGATCGTGAACCGGTCGAGTGTTGGACAGATACATGCGCCACGCTGATAGGGGACGCGGCCCATGCGACCTATCCCGTTGGATCAAGCGGGGCGAGCCAAGCAATCCTTGATGCGCGGATATTAGGGGCCAAGTTGCAATCACGGGGCGTCCGAGCAGAGGCCGCGGTCGCTTATGAAGACATCGTACGTCCAATGGCGAACCGGGTGACCTTGGCCAATCGGGGGAATGGTGGGCCGGACGCGATCATGCAAATGGCAGAGGATCGGTGCGATGGCGATTTTTCCAAGCTGGATGCGGTGCTGCCCTATGCCGAACGAGCAGAACACGCGTTGTCTTTTAAGAAATTGGCAGGTTTAGAGGTCGATAAAATCAACACTCGTGCGCCGATTATCTCGTCGTAAATGTTTGTCAGACAACGGGTGTAGTTAAGGGCTGCTCAGCCGACCAGCCCTTGTTCTGTTACAGTAGAGTTTCAATAAGCGATCTGGTGTTCGCTTCAGTCAGCTCAACCGGGTTGCCGCCGCAACTTGGATCTTTTAACGCACCCTTCAAAATGGCGTCGATATCAGGATCGGTCACCCCCATGGCCGCCAACGAGACCGGAATGCCAAGCCCGTCATTTAACGTTCCAACAAGATCCCGCATGCCGTTGAAACCGCCTTCAACACTAAGATAGGCCGCTGCTTGACGCATTTGATCTTCGATCACTGGACGATTGAAATCCAGAACTGCCTGCATAACGACGGCATTGGTGGTGCCGTGGTGTGTATTGTAAATGGCACCAATTGGATGGCTTAAGGCGTGAATTGCGCCCAACCCCTTTTGAAAGGCTGTGGCCCCCATCATTGCGGCGGACATCATATGTGCCCGCGCGTCCTGATCATTGGGATCAGCAAACGCACGCGGTAGATTTTCTTTGACCAACCGCAATCCTTCCAAGGCAATGCCCTGGCTCATTGGGTGATAATGCGGGGAACAAAAGGCTTCTAAACAATGGGCAAACGCGTCCATCCCGGTGCCTGCCGTGATGGCGGGGGGCATGCCAACTGTCAGTTCCGGATCGGCAATCACGATCGAGGGCAAGACTTTGGGATGAAAGATGATTTTCTTTTCATGCGTGACTGAATTGGTCAGAACACTTGCACGCCCAACCTCTGATCCAGTTCCGGCCGTTGTGGGAACTGCGATGTTGGGAAAGATCGCGTCCGCATCTGCACGTGTCCACCAATCACCGATGTCCTCAAAATCCCAGACCGGGCGTGTTTGGCCCGCCATGAACGCGATCATCTTGCCCAGATCCAAGCCGGATCCACCGCCAAATGCGATGACGCCATCATGGCCACCTGCTTTAAACGCATTGACCCCTGCGGCAAGGTTCAGTTCGTTTGGGTTTGGATCAACCTCTGAAAAGATCGCACGCCCAAGCCCCGCGTCATTCAACAGATCAAGTGTGCCTTGTGTGATTGGTAGGCCTGCAAGGCCACGGTCCGTGACCAAGAGCGGATTGCGAATGCCGGTTGCTGTGCAAGCGTCAGCGATTTCCTTGATGCGTCCTGCGCCAAAACGAATGGCAGTGGGATAGGACCAATTGGCAGTCGGGCTCATGAAGTGACCTTTTTCAGATGGTAAGATTTTGGACGTGTGAGGTTGTGGTATCCAATGACGGACAAACCGCCACCACGCCCCGTTTGTTTGCAGCCCGTCCAACACAGGCCGGGGTCTAGGTAATCGGCGCGGTTCATAAAGACGGTGCCAGTTTCGATCTGATCGCCAATCCGCGCTGCGCGATCTACATCATTGGTCCAAAGGCTGGCGGTCAGGCCAAATTGGCTGTCATTCATCAGCGCGATGGCTTCGGCGTCGTCTTTGACAGACATGATGCCGACAACGGGGCCAAAGCTTTCGTCGCGCATCACACGCATATCATGGTTCACATTGGTCAGGATTTGAGGCGACAGATATGCCCCGCCATCATCCTGTGCGAACGTATCTATATGGGCCACTGCACCGCTGGCTTGGGCCTCGGAGATTTGCGCGCGCACTTCATCGGCAAACCGAACATGCGCCATCGGGCCAAGGGTGGTTTCAGGGTCCAGCGGATTGCCAAACTTATAGGCGTTTACGATGGCGACTGCTTTTTCGACAAAGGCATCAAACAGGCTTTCATGCACATAAATCCGTTCAATCCCGCAGCAACATTGGCCGGAATTGAACATCGCACCATCGATCAACGTATCGACAGCAGCGTCAAGGTCGGCGTCCTCCATGACATAGCCGGGATCTTTTCCACCCAGCTCTAGACCGAGCCCGGTAAACGTTCCGGCGGCGGCACGCTCCATGGCTTGTCCACCCTCGACTGATCCGGTGAAGTTGATGAAATCAAACGCGTTTTCGGAAATCAGTGCAGACGTCGTTTCGTGATCCAAAAAGACGTTTTGAAATACATCTTCTGGAATGCCAGCAGATCGGAATGCCTTTGCCAACCGTTCTCCAACCAAAAGGGTTTGAGTGGCGTGTTTCAGGACAACCGAGTTGCCGGCAATAAGAGCTGGCGCGACGGTGTTGATGGCCGTCATATATGGATAATTCCACGGGGCAACGACAAACACCACGCCATGAGGAACGCGTTTGATGTAGCGTTTGAATGTCGCGTCTTCGCCAACTTCGATATCAGCCAAAGCGCTGGTCGCAATGTCAGCCATGTGGCTTGCGCGTTCGTCAAAGCCACCAAACTCACCGCCATACCGGACCGGACGTCCCATCATATGTGCAAGCTCTGGAACGATCTCGTCGTTCATCTGGCCTATCGCAGCAACGCCAGCACGCACAAGTGCCACGCGTTCATCCAAGGGGCGCGCAGCCCATGCCGCTTGCGCGATCTTTGCGCGATTGACAGCACCAAGGGCGTCTTGTTTTGAAAGGGCGTCTCGCGTCGCGAAAACGGATCCATCAATTGGTGAAATACAGCGAAGCGTTGTCATGCTTTTTCAAACCCTCGGGCAATTTCGTAATCGGTCACAACACGGTTGAAGTCTTCGATTTCGACTTCGGCTGCGCGTGCATAATGAGTGACCACTTCTTTTCCAAACGCGTCCTGCAACATGTCAGATGCAATCAAACACTCGCGTGCATCGCGCAATGTTCTTGGAATATGTTGCTGTTCATCGTCAGAATAGGCATCCCCAGTGTAAGGGTCTGGAAGGGCAAGTTTTTCTTCGATCCCTTTCAGGCCGGCGGCCAACATTGCGGCCAGCGCCAGATAAGGGTTCACATCTGAACCGGGCACGCGGCATTCGACGCGAACGGCTTTTGTTCCGTCCCCACAAAGTCGAAACGCAGCTGTGCGATTGTCGACGGACCACACAGTTTGCGTTGGCGCAAACGATCCTTTCGCGAACCGTTTGTAACTGTTGATATAGGGCGCCATGAAATACGTGTAATCAGGCGCGTATTTGATCAAACCCGCCATGTAATGATCCATCAATGCCGACTTGCCGAGCGGTTGATCGGGATCATGAAACGCGTTTGCATCGTCTTTCCACAGCGACTGATGCACATGCGCGGCTGATCCAACACGGTCCGCGTGCCATTTCGGCAGAAACGTCGCCGCTGCTCCGTTCTGGTGTGCGATTTCCTTGATCGCGTGTTTGGCCAGCGTGTGATGGTCAGCTGTGGCCAGGGCTTCGGCGTATTTGATGTTCAGCTCTTCCTGACCAGCTTCCGCTTCGCCTTTGGACCCTTCGACGGGGACACCCATGGCCCGCAAGTGATTGCGAATAGGGCGCATGATTGGTTCTTCTTTGGTCGTTTGGAAGATGTGGTAGTCTTCGTTGTAATTCGAAATTGGCTGCAGCTTGAAACCGTCGCGCGCGATGTCGTCATGGGTGCCTTGGAACAAGAAAAATTCAAGCTCTGTTGCCATGACCGGCGAAAAACCCATCGCTTGGGCACGCGCGATTTGCTTTTTAAGGATTTCGCGTGGTGCATGTGGGACGGGTGCATGCGTATGGTGATCTAGCACATCACATAGACAAATTGCCGTGCCTTCTAACCAAGGCACTGGGCGCAATGTCGAAAGATCCGGCTTCATGATATAATCGCCGTAACCGCGTTCCCAAGACGTCGACACGTATCCATCGGGCGTCGCCATCTCAAGATCGGTTGCCAGCAAGTAATTGCAGCAATGCGTTTCGTCCTCGGCCATGTCCAGAAAGGCTTCGGCGTGAAATCGTTTGCCCATCAATCGACCCTGCATGTCGATAATACAGGTCAAGACAGTGTCAATCTGACCATCGGCAATTTGGGATTTGAGTTCCTGAAACGTCATGCGTTTTGCCAGTCTATAGTTGTCATTCAGGCGGATGAGATGGGGCAGGTGGCCCCATCTCGGATTTTGTTAGCCGTAACGATATGGACGTCCGGCTTTTTGCATATCGGCGTTGTATCTGCGGAAGATTTCCACAACTTTTGCCTTTGTCGGCGATTCCGCTGCGATTTCATCCCAGAATTTGACAGCCGCGTCTTCAACCTGTGCCCACTCTTCATCTGGAATTGTGGTCAGTTTCATTTTCGGACCGTTGACCCGCAATGAAGCTTCGCCGCCCCAGTACCACCACTGACGGTAATAATGCGACTGATCACAGCACACGCGGAACAATGTCTGCAGATCTTCTGGCAGTTCGTTCCAGCGATCCATGTTGGCAAAGAAGGACCCCGCCCAAGCGCCTGAAATATTGTTGGTCAGGAAGTAATCCGTCACATCCGCCCAGCCGACTGTGTAATCTTCGGTGATGCCAGACCATGCGATGCCGTCCAGTTCGCCGGTTTGAACGGCAACTTCGATGTCTTCCCAAGGCAGCGTGACAGGAACCACGCCGAATTGCGAAAGGAATCGGCCTGCGGTTGGGAAGGTAAAGACGCGTTTACCCTTCAGGTCTTCAAGGCTGTTGATCGGGTCTTTGGTGGCAAAGTGGCACGGATCCCAAGACCCGGCACTGATGTGTTTCACACCAACGGCTGAATATTCTTCGTCCCAGATTTCGTTCAAACCGTATTGGTTGAACAGAACAGGCACATCCAGCGAATAACGCGACGCAAACGGGAAGTATCCGCCAAACACGGTGACTTCGGTAGGGGACGCCATTGAATCATCGTCTGATTGCACCGCATCGATTGTGCCGCGTTGCATGGCGCGGAACAACTCGCCCGTTGGCACCAGTTGATCTGCGTAAAACAGTTCAATCTGCATCCGGTCGCCCGCGATGGTGTTGAACATCTTGATGGCGGGATCAATCACGTGTTCTGCAAGGGCAGGGCCTGCATAGGTTTGCATACGCCATTTGATAGTGCCCTGCGCCAAAGCGGGTGCAGCAAGAGGTGCCGCCGCCGCGCCAAGCGCTGTGGTTTTCAGAAAGTTACGTCTAGTCGTCATTGCAATATCCTCTGTGTCGGGTTGCTGAAACGCGCCCATTTGTGGGCATTCTTATTATTTTCCATAAACATATTCGGGCAGCCAAAGCGCAATTTGCGGAAAGGCCATGATGATGGCTAAGGCAACGACCATGACGCCAACAAACGGGATGATCGATCGGTAAATGTCGCCCAAACTGATCTCTGGCGGGGCCATGGCTCGCATTAGGAACAGGTTATACCCAAATGGCGGCGTCATATAGGCGATCTGCGTCGTGATCGTATAGAGAACGCCGTACCAGATCAGATCAAACCCAAGCGCGCCGACCAACGGAACATAAAGCGGCGCGACAATGACGAGCATCGCCGTGTCATCCAGAAACGTCCCCATGATGATAAAGCTGAGCTGCATGAGGATCAGAATGGCCCAAGGCCCCAATCCCCATTGTTCGGTGAACAGGTTTTCAATGGCGCGCACGGCACCCAAACCATCAAACACGGCGCCAAAGCCAAGGGCGGCCAAAATGATCCACATGAACATGCAAGAAATGCCCAACGTCTGACGCGTGCATGTTTCCAGAATTTTCCAGGACATGCGGCGCTTTAGTATGGACACGATCAAAGCGGCCAAAGCACCAATCGCAGAGCTTTCGACAAGCGAGGTCCAACCGTTCACGAAGGGAACCATCATTGCCGCAAAGATGATCAAGGGCAGGGTACCCGCCGCAAGCAATTTTAACTTTTCTGATCGGCTGACTTCGTGGGCGTCTTTCATCGCGGGGCCCAGCTCAGGACGCGCCCGGCACCGCAGCCAGATATAGATGACAAACATCGTTGCCATCATTAGTCCGGGAACGACCCCGGCCAACCACAGCTGACCCACCGGTTGGCGTGCAATCATCGCATAAAGCACCAGCACAACAGAGGGCGGCACCAAAATACCAAGGCTCGATCCGGCCTGAACGACGCCTGTGACCATGGTTTTGTCGTACCCACGGCGCAACAGTTCTGGCAGGGCGATGGTGGCACCAATGGCCATCCCGGCAACGCTAAGCCCGTTCATTGCGGAAACAAGCACCATCAAACCTATGGTCCCAATGGCCAGCCCACCGTTGATTGGCCCCATCCAGACATGAAACATCCGGTAAAGGTCGTCTGCCAATCGGCTTTCACTCAGCACGTAGCCCATGAAAATGAACATTGGCAGGGTCAGCAGCGGATACCATTTCATCAACTTCATCGCTGCGGTGAATGGGATGTCTATGCCGCCGGTGCCATAAAGCGAGATGACAGCGACAGAGGCCACCGCGCCGATCGCACCAAAGACGCGTTGGCCGGTGAACAGCATCAGCATCATCGATGCGAACATAAAGATGGCGATGTATTCTTGGCTCATGTGCGGACACCTCCGACGTCATGGCCATTCAGTCGGGCAATGTCTTTGAACAGTTCCGAAATCGCTTGCAGCAGCATCAGGAAGAACCCGAACACCATCATTGATTTGATGGGCCAGATAAACGGACGCCACGCGGTGGATGATCGTTCAAGGCGACCAATCTCTTCGCTGCCCGTGACGAGACCCGTGAAAAAAGAAACCGGTTCGGTTCCCCAATATCCCAAGGAATAGGATGTGGACCCAAGCCCACCGTAGAGCAACACGCCAAGATAAAAGATCAAAAACAGCACTGTGCAGGCATCAAACCACGCTTTACGCCGATCGCTCCAACCGTGGTAAAACAGATCCATACGCACGTTGGACCCCATCTGGATCGAATAGGGGCCGCCCAGAATATAATAGGTGACCATGGCAAATTGCGCCATTTCCAACGTCCAAAGTGAGGGCAGGAAAAACGTCTTTGAGATCGAAGACCAAAGAAGAATGCCCATCATCACGAACAACCCCCACATCATGATGCGGCCAAGGCGGTAATTCACGGCGTCAACGACGCGCACATATCGCAGCATCAACGTGATCACGCCACCGCCTCCTGTAGGATGTGTTTGCGGGTTCCTTCGATCCAGGGTGCAAGCAGTTCGGCCAATGCGGCTTGGCCTTGGGGAGTTGTAATCAGATCGTTGCGAATTTCGATCATGACATTCAACAGCCCATTCTTTGCGCCGTGCAGATTTAATGTATGTGCAACGCCGTCAACGGGCCCATACGGTTGGTTCAGTTCAATCAAATGATCCGATGGGGGCATTTGGGCCATCATCTGGGCGGCAAACCGGTCGTCGTCGCCATGCAAAATACCGATGCCAACCTCGCGAGGCGTGCCATTATAGATTGGCGTGAAGCTGTGGATCGTCACAAGCACCTGAACCAACGGCCTTCGCGCAATTTCTGCAGCTAAACGGTCGCGAAAGGGCACGTACACATCAGATGCACGCTGTGCCAACGCGTCTTTGGACAGGTTCTGATTGCCGGGAATGTCATAGATTTCGCTGCGCGCGGGTACCGCGTCATGTGCGGTTGTCGGGCGATTGCAATCATAGACAAGACGCGACACCCCCCCTGCGACAAGAGGCGCGTTCAGATGTATGGCCAATCGCGTCGACACACCCAAAGCGCCCGGATCCCACGCAATGTGGCTGTGCCTTACGTCTTCAGTAAGCCCAAGGTTATTAAACGGTTCCGGAATGAAGTTAGAGGCGTGTTCGCACACCAACATCACCGGTGCATCCGGTGGTGCGGACAAAACCGATACGGCTTTGCCAAATCTCGAATCGTGTATCCCCCAGCTCATTTGAAGAGTTTTCTCCATGCGTGTCGCGGCTGTCAAGAATTCTTCTGAATAAATTGACACAGGTGGATGTCGTTTGTACAAATACTCATCAAAATGGATTTCCACACATGCCAACCATTGCCGAAATTATAAAAGCACGTGGCGATGACATGACCCGTGCCGAACGGCAGCTGGCCGAAGCCATCTTGGACAATTACCCGATACCGGGATTAGGCAGCATCACGGAATTGGCGGAACTGGCACAGGTTTCGACACCAACAGTTGCGCGCATGGTGCAAAAAATCGGCTTTTCTGGGTATCCAGAATTTCAATCCGCGCTTCGGTCCGAATTGGCCGAGATCATATCAAACCCCGTTGAAAAACGCGCGCACATGATTCCGGGTCTGCCAGAAGAACATATTCTCAACCGATATACACAAGCAGCCGCTGACAATATGCGGTCCACCTTGGATCACATCGATGCAGACGAGTTCAAAACCTTCTGTGATCGTGTGGCAGACCCAGAACGTAGCATACAGATTGCAGGGGGGCGGTTAAGCGGAACGCTGGCGCAAAACCTGTATCTGCATCTGCAAATGATCCGCCCAAATGTTTCGTTCATTCCGCCACAAGCGTCTTGGCCACACTGCGTTCTTGATTTGGATGAAAAGGACACTCTGATCCTGTTTGACGTGCGCCGTTATGAAAATTCGACGCTGTTGCTGGCGGAAATGGCGCATGAACGCGGCACTGAAATCGCACTGTTTACGGATCAATGGCGATCACCGATCCAACGCTATGCGGCATATACGTTTGCGGCACGGATCAATGTGCCATCCGCATGGGACTCAGGTTTGGGGCTGTTGCTCTTGGTCGAATGTTTGATCGCCGCCACACAAGAAGCATCGTGGGATTCCGTTAAGGCGCGCGCGGATGAGCTGGAAACAGCGTTCGATCGATCACGCCTGTTTCGGAAATTCACCTGACTTAAAGCTGAATATCACACAAAATGCATTCGTGATCCGACAGCGGAGTGCCGTCCGGATCCAGTGCCGGCACCAGGGGCAGGGCGGATCCATTAAGGTCGCGACTGCAAAACCAATCCAGTTTCATCTGGCGGGTCGGATGCGGGGTGATCAGGCTGGGCCGGGTTGTCATTCCGGGCGGCGTCATGTCCCAACTGTAACCGGATTGACGCGCCAGTTCGAACAAGTCTTCGCTTTGCCAGTCAAAATCGGGCGGCATGTGATTGCCTGTATTCAGGTCGCCCCCAATCAGAACAGGGCAGCCGCGTGCGAATGCGTCGATTGCATCTAGCAAAGCGCGATACTGGGTTAGGCGATAGGGGCCTTGGGCGTTGCTTTCCAAATGGGTCGACACGAAACAGATTTGCCCCGAATGGGTCGGGATCAATGCAGCAATGGCCATTCGACCGCCCAAACGTGGTTGATCCGTATTGCCGGACATGCCGGGTTCGGTCAGGAACCAATACCCACCATCATCCAAATGGATTAGCTTGACGGCATCAAAGGGCACCGACGACATTATCGCATTGCCGTGCCAACCCAGTTGGTTTGTGTCATCCGAACAAAAGGCAAGCTCGGTCGGGCCGCCCAACCCCATCTCGTAGAATTCCAAACCATAGGCGTATTGCATATTCAGTGCATTCGCCATTTCCGCTGTCGTATTGCGCTGTTTTGTGCGCGCCATGCCATTGTCGACCTCGCTTAACAAAACGATGTCAGCCCCGTGTTTGGCCAGTAAATCCGCACTTTTTTCAGGAAACATGCAACGTTCAACATTCCATGCTGCAACACGCAATTGGCCTGAAAGTTCTTTCTGTGTGCCTGCCCCCCCAACTTCAAGGACATCACGCGCAGCTAGGCGCGGCAGCAAGTCGGCAAGTGCGTCGCGCGTACGCGGCGCGCTTTGCATCGTTACTTGGTCTACCCGTGAAACCTCGGGCAGACGTGCAACTTGGCCTGTCACAAACGTCGGCCTTCTTTGGCGTTAAAGAAGTGGATCGCACCTGGTTTCACAGTGACAGGAGTCGTTCCCGTTGATGCGCTTTCGTCTTTGTTGATCGCGACCGAGAATGTTTGCCCGCTTAACGTGCCATGCAGCAAACGCTGAGCGCCCAATTCTTCGATGATCTGTACGTCAAAGTTCAAACCAGCGGCCTCATCGCCGCCCAGTTTGACATCTTCGGGGCGAATACCCACCAACACTTCACCTTCGGAACTGGCGGCGTCCTGAACAACCATCCCGCCGTCCAATTGCGTTGTCGCGCCGTTGCTTTTCCCTTTGAGAATATTCATCGGCGGAGCGCCCATGAAGCTGGCAACAAAGGTCGAAGCGGGGGTGTTATAGATTTCAGCAGGCGTGCCCATTTGTTCAATGCGTCCGCCATTCAGCACGATGATACGGTCCGCCATGGTCATGGCTTCGACCTGATCGTGGGTCACATACATCGACGTCGTATTAAGCCGGCGTTGCAAGGCGCGAATTTCAATACGCATTTGGTTGCGCAGTTTCGCATCGAGGTTGGACAGCGGTTCGTCAAACAAAAACAAATCAGGCTGACGAACAATTGCCCGCCCCATGGCGACCCGTTGGCGTTGACCACCAGACAGCTGGCTGGGACGACGATCCAAGAATTCCTCAAGGTTCAGCATCTTGGCTGCATCGTCGACCTTTTTCGCGATCTCATCTTTGGAATCGCCGCGGTTCTTCAACCCATAGCCCATGTTTCTGGCAACGGTCATATGCGGATAAAGCGCATAGTTTTGGAACACCATCGCGATGTTCCGATCCGCCGGGTCAACGTCATTCACAACCCGGTCACCGATATGCAGGGTGCCTTCGGTGATTTCTTCCAATCCGGCGACCATACGCAGCAACGTTGATTTGCCACATCCTGACGGTCCAACCAGAACCACCAACTCTCCGTCCGGGATATCAAAGCTGCAGGTCTGCACGGCTTCAAATCCGTTTGGATACGTCTTGCGTACACCTTCCAGTGACACTCTTGCCATTATCTTTTCCTTACTTATCGGATTCCGTGAGGCCCTTAACGAACCAATTCTGGAAGAAAATCACCACGGCCACAGGCGGGATTACCGCGATGATAGCCAACATATTTGCGCGCCCAAATTCAGGCAGTGATGCCCCTTCGAGCACTTGCGTGATTTGTTTGATGCCACGTACCAGCGTGAACATAGATTCTTCAGTCGTGATCATCGTCGGCCACAAATACTGGTTCCAGCCAAAGACAAACATGATGATGAACATCGCAGCGATCATTGTCTTGGATAGGGGCACAAGGATGTCGATGAAAAACTTAACCGGCCCGGCACCGTCAATGCGCGCCGCTTCGACCAGTTCTTCTGGGATCGATAGGAAGTACTGGCGAAAGAAGAACGTCGCAGTTGCAGAGGCAATGAGCGGCACAATCAACCCGGTATAGGTGTTGACCAGACCCATCGACTGAATGACCTCATAAGACGGCAAAATCCGTACTTCGAGAGGCAACAGAAGGGTCGTGAAGATGATCCAGAATGCAAAGGATGCAAACCGCAGCCGGAAATACACAATTGCATATGCGGCCATCATCCCGATCACAATTTTACCGACAGCAAAGCCGATGCCCAAGATGAAGGAATTCTTCATCATTAGCAGACCAGTTTGTGTCCCGGTAAAGCCTTTTGCTTCGAACATCGCTTTGCGAAAGTTGTCATCGAATTGGTCATCGATCGCTAATTTCAAACCGTCTTTGACTAAATCCACATCTTCCAATGTGGTGGCCAAAATCAGCATGACCAATGGCATTGTCATGAACAGCGATCCGATGATCAAAATCATATGATCGCTGACGACATTCCAGCGAATGCGTTTGGGATGCCGTTTTGCCGCGAGGACGGGCGTTGTGATTGCGTCAGTCATGGTGCGCCCTTTCTTATGTATAATGAATCCGGCGATCGATCAGCCGGAATTGGAAGACGGTCAAAGCCAGAACCAATACCATCAGGACAACAGATTGTGCCGACGATCCACCCAGATCGTTGCCACGGAACCCATCGACATAGACCTTGTAAACAAGGGTCATTGGGTTGTTGCCGGGCTCACCTTTTACAAGCGTGTCGATGATACCGAACGTATCAAACAGCGCATAAGTGATGTTGATGATCAACAAGAAGAACCCAGTTGGCGCTAGTAGTGGGAACGTCACGTCCCAGAACCGAGAATTGGCAGACCGGTTATCGATCAATGCCGCCTCGCGTACCGATCGGGGGATGGATTGTAGTCCCGAAAGGAAGAAAATGAAGTTGACCGGAACCTGTTTCCAGACAGACACAATGACCATGGCCGTTGCCGTGTCATTGAAATTCACACCCAGTTTGAAATCCCACCCGAAATATCCAAAGAACTCAGTCAACGGTCCGCGTGATTGGTCGAACATCATGATGCCGATGAACCCGGCGACAGGCGGAGCAACAGCGTAGACCCACATCAAAAGTGTTCTGTAGGTTTTGGCACCGCGCAGTACATTGTCGGCTTTGACAGCCAGTAACAACGCAATCGCCAGTGAAAAGAAGGTCACCAATGCAGTGAAGATCAGAGTAAACCAAGCGATCTTGCGGTACTCTCTTGATTCAGCCAAGTCCGTGTAATTTTCGACGCCTACAAACGTTGATCCAAAGCCAAATGGATCTTGCAAGAAGAAAGACGACTGAATTGCATAGCCTGCAGGCCAGTAGAAAAAGACCATGATGATGCAAAGCTGTGGCACCAAAAGTAATATAGGCAGCCATGGATTTACAAAGCCTGCGCGTTTCATTCCGGATGTCCCTATTTTGTAAGAAGGGCGGCCCGCAAAAGGCCGCCCGAACAGCTGTTAAATATCAGCCTTGTGTTTTTGCAAAACGCTCAAGCAGTTTGTTGGATTCAGCTTCGATATTTTCGAATGCCTCATCAACAGTGGTTTCGCCGGTCAGGATACGACCATATTCACGGTTCATCACGTCACGAATTTGGACGTAGAACCCCATGCGATAACCTTTGGTAAAGTCACCAGCTGGCAGCGAAAGTTGTTTGATGCCAATTTCAGCAGCAGGCTTTTCGTCATAATAGCCTTGATCTTTGGCCATGTCGTATGCCGCTTCGGTGATTGGCACATAACCGGTTTCTTTGTGCCACATGACCTGAACGTCAGAAGAAGACAGGAACTTAAAGAATTCAGCTGTCGCCTTGTTCTCGTCTGCCGACTGACCGGACATTGCGAACAAAGCTGCACCACCGATAAAGGTTTGCTTTGGCTCTTTGGTTACGCCTTCCCAGTACGGCAACAGTGTCGCGCTGAATGGGAAATCAGCAGATTGCAGCAAGCCGCCGAAGCTGCCCGAGCTGCCAAGCCACATTGCAACTTCACCACTTTCAAATGGTGTTTGGTTGTCGCCCCAACCTGTGCCGTACCATTCGAACAGGCCGTTTTCCTTCCACTCTGCCAACGCGGTGAAATGCGCTTTGATTGCAGGGTGGTTTACTTTGATCTCGGTCGCAGGATCGGTATAGCCATTGTCGTTGTTGGCAAATTCCAAGTTGTGACGCGAAAAGAAGTTCTCTGTGAAAATCCAAGGAAGGTGCGACTGGCTAAGCGGAATAAACCCTGCGTCTTTCAGAGCTGGCGCTGTTGTCGACGCAAATTCTTCCCACGTTTTTGGTGGCGTAACACCTGCTTTGGCCAACGCGTCTTCGTTGTAATAAAGAATAGGTGTGGAAGAGTTGAACGGCATGCCGATCATCTTGCCATCTACGTCTGCGTAGAAGTAGCGCACGCCAGCAATGTAGTCATTGATGTCGAAGTCGATGCCGTTGGAAGACAGCAGCTCTTCTACAGGGATGACAGCGCCTTTAGCGCCAATCACAGTTGCAGCACCGGCGTCAAACACCTGAATAACGTTTGGCTGTTCGCCTGCACGGAACGCGGCAATCCCTGCGGTCAGGGTTTCTTCGTATGATCCTTTGAAGACCGGAGTGATTTTGTATTCGCTCTGGCTTGCATTAAAATCGGTTGCAATTTGGTTGACTGTTTCCCCAAGCTGGCCGCCCATTGCGTGCCACCAAGTGATTTCTGTTTCCGCCCATACAGCGCTTGACGCCAGGCCAAGCACGGCGCTGGCCGCGGCAGCGTTAATAAATTTCATAGCTTCCTCCAAATAACAGACCGTCTTTGACGGCCGTCACATTTTTTGTTCTTCTGCGCAAATCGCGCAGTCGGATCGTCACAACAGTGCCAGCAGCAGTCGAAGAACAAGCAATCCAATTAAAGTGCTTTGATCTGTCGATGATTCTGCAGCGCACTCGAACTCGCTACCGGTCGAAGTTAACATTCGTGTGACGAAACACAAATGATTTCAACTTTTTGCCGTATGCTATTTGTTAAAAAGAAAAAACTGCATTTCTGATGATCCATCGCGTGATAAATGAGTGCTCGAAAAGCCGTTTGTTGGATGCTGGTCAATGTGGTTTGTGTCACTTAAGTTCAGCGCTGGATGAATTCAGGTTGGATGTCACTTAATGCATGCCCACGGTCCTCTTGCGACATTGCGTGTGATTGAATTCGCGGGTCTTGGTCCCGCGCCTTTGGCGGGACAGCTTCTGGCGGATTTAGGGGCTGATGTCATTGTCATTGATCGCGCCAATCGTCCGGCTGATCCGATGGATGTTAACCGGCGGGGCAAGCGATCTGTTGTGTTGGACCTCAAGACCGACCAAGGGCGCAAGGCTGTCCTTAGATTGATCGAAACGTCCGACATATTGATAGAAGGTTATCGCCCCGGTGTAATGGAACGACTGGGTTTGGGGCCGGACGATTGTCCAGAAACCTTGATTTATGGCCGGATGACGGGATGGGGGCAAACCGGACCTTTGGCGCAACGGGCAGGGCACGACATAACGTATTTGGCCATAACAGGTGTGTTGAACATGCTCGGGCCAAAAGGCGGGCCACCTGTTCCGCCATTGAACTTGGCCGCTGATTATGGCGGAGGCACCATGTTTTTGCTGTTTGGGTTGCTGTCCGCTGTGATTGAACGCGCAAGTTCCGGGCGAGGGCAGGTTGTCGATGCGGCGATGATTGAGGGCGTGCCCGCGATGATGGGTCTGCTGTATTCGTTTATCGCGCAAGGGCAGTGGTCGACACCGCGTACATCCAACCTATTGGACGGTGGAGCGCCGTTTTATCGCTGTTACACCTGCGCCGACGGCGGATTTGTCGCTGTAGGTGCTTTGGAGCCCCAGTTTTATGCCAAACTGATTGATGGACTTGGATTGGATCAGTCGCTTTCTCGATCCCAGATGGATCAATCGACCTGGCCTGATTTACATGCACGCTTTGAAGCGATCTTTGCAAAACAATCTCGCAATCATTGGGCCAAGGTCTTTGCTGATACGGATGCTTGCGTGGCGCCGGTGTTAAACCACCAAGAAGCAGCTGCTCATCCTCACAATATCGAACGTCATGTTTTTCTGGAAGACGCTCCGCATCAGGCCAGCCCTACACCTCGGTTTTCGCGTACTCTACCTGCCAGACCCCAAGCGCCTCATCCTCATGGGGCTGACACTTTTGACGTCCTTACTGAAATTGGGGTAAGCGACGCAGACGTTCAAGCTTTGCTGCAAAAAGGGGCGACGTCTTGAAGGTTGCAGTGGCTGGTGGCGGAATTGCTGGATTGGCGACTGGGATCGCCTGCGCGCTGCGTGGATTTGATGTCGCCGTTTATGAACAAGCACCACATTTGGATGACATCGGTGCAGGGCTGCAAATCTCTGCAAACGGATGGAAGGTATTGAACGCATTGGGCGTCACCGACGAATTGTCGGACACCACTTTTGAACCACCGATCATTGATTTGCGGCTGGGTCATTCCGGTCGCAAAATCTGGAGCTTGCCAATGGGCCCCGTTTCGCGCGAACGCTGGGGCGCACCTTATGTTCATGTACATCGGGCGGATTTGGTCGCAGCCCTTGCGAACAGGTTGCAGAATTTAGCGCCAGGTTCATTGCGAACGAGAATGAAGATTGACGGCTATATATTTGAAAATGAAAAGATAAATCTGGTTTCTGAATCTGATCAGGTCGAAACGTCTGACATATTGATTGGTGCGGATGGTTGGAAATCATCTGTCCGTCAGCAGATGCTGGGAACAGAGGCCCCGGAATACACGGGAAATGTGGCGTGGCGTGCTGTTGTTCCTGCGGCGGACTTGGGCAACGAGGCCCCGCCGGCAAATACGACGATATGGGCAGGCAAAGGACGTCACGCGGTCACAACACGTCTTAAAGGGGGGGATTTGGTCAATTTTGTTGGCTTGGTTGAACAACCTGAACCCTCCCAAGAAGGGTGGCGGATCATTGGAGAGCGATCAAAAGCACAAGCTGATTTTTTCGGTTTTTGCACTCCGATTTCCAAACTTCTGGATAGTGTTGAAACGTTGAATCGATGGGCATTATTTACGCGTAAGCCTTTGACACGTTGGTCCGACCGCCGAGTTATCGTTTTGGGAGACGCAGCGCACCCAATGTTACCCTCAATGGCGCAGGGGGCCGTTCAAGCGTTAGAAGATGCTTGGGTCGTCGCAAGCCTCTTGGCGAAGGTGGGACCAGATGACGCCGGGCCAGCATTGTTCGAACACCGTTTGAAACGCACCGCCCGGATACAAAGAGAATCGGCCAATAATGCGCGCATGTTTCACCGAGCTGGCCCAATTGGATCGCCGATATATTACGGTGGGATGGCCGCCGTCACCCGCATCGCACCAGAGTTGTTGTTGAAGCGACAGGAATGGGTTTACGCACATGACGTTGTCAAAGATTGGCCGCTTTAAACCTCACCGTCACCCGTTTGAACATTGTAGCGTCTTCTCGGAATAGGGTTATTCCCAAGCTACAAAAATGCAATTTCTCCCGGCAAAGGTAGAGAAACAATGACGGCCCCGCGGTTGAGGCGGAGCCGTTTGAAGCAAATAGAAGGCTTTATTTGTTCATGCGGTTGTCAATCAGTTCTTCAACCACAGAAGGATCGGCCAGCGTGGATGTGTCGCCAAGCGCGCCGTAATCGTTTTCCGCGATCTTGCGCAGGATGCGACGCATGATCTTACCAGAACGCGTTTTTGGCAAACCCGGAGCCCATTGGATCAAGTCGGGCGACGCGATAGGGCCGATTTCTTGCCGCACCCAGTTGCGCAGTTCTTTGCGCAATTCTTCCGTCGGTACTTCGCCGGACATCAATGTGACATAGCAGTAGATACCTTGCCCTTTGATGTCGTGAGGATAGCCTACGACAGCGGATTCAGACACTTTTGGGTGTGCAACCAGCGCGCTTTCAACCTCGGCTGTTCCCATGCGGTGGCCGGACACGTTGATGACGTCGTCAACACGTCCGGTAATCCAATAATCCCCGTCTGCGTCGCGGCGGCATCCATCACCAGTAAAGTAATAACCTTTGTAGTCTGAGAAATATGTCTTCTCAAACCGCTCATGATCGCCCCAAACGGTACGCATTTGGGCAGGCCAACTGTCCGCGATACACAACACGCCTTCGACATCGTTGCCTTCGATGATGTCGCCACTGGATGGTTCAAGGACGACGGGTTTGATCCCGAAAAAAGGCTTCATCGCCGCACCGGGCTTTGTCGCATGCGCGCCAGGCAGTGGGGTCATCAAATGACCGCCCGTTTCCGTTTGCCACCACGTATCCACAATGGGGCAACGCCCGCCGCCGACAACAGAGTTATACCAAGTCCACGCTTCGGGATTAATCGGTTCACCCACCGTGCCCAGCAACTTTAACGAAGACAAATCGCATTTCTTCACGAAATCATCGCCTTGGCCCATGAGCGCACGAATGGCTGTTGGTGCTGTATAGAATTGGTTCACTTTGTGTTTTTCACACACTTGCCAGAACCGCGAGGCATCCGGGTACGTTGGAATACCTTCAAACATCAACGTCGTCGCGCCGTTCGCAAGGGGCCCATACACAATATAGCTATGGCCCGTCACCCAACCGACGTCCGCGCTACACCAATAAATGTCGCCATCATGGTAATCAAAGGTGGTTTCATGAGTCAGCGAGGCATAGACGATATACCCTCCAGTACTGTGCACCACGCCTTTGGGCAAACCTGTTGATCCCGAAGTATAAAGGATGAACAACGGGTCTTCTGCGTTCATTTCTTCGACGGGGCAATCGCTGGACACCGTTTCTGAAACGGCATGCAGCCAATGATCGCGCCCATCCACCATAGTGACATCGCCACCAGTGCGTTGAATGACAAGCATTTGCGCGTTGCCGGTGACGGATTCGAAGGCTTTGTCGGCGTTCGACTTAAGCGGCGTGTTCCGCCCGCCACGAGGGGCTTCGTCCGCTGTGATAACAACTTTCGCGTCGCAGCCGTTGACCCGTGCGGCCAAAGCATCGGGTGAAAACCCAGCAAACACAATGGAGTGGATCGCCCCAATGCGCGCAGAGGCCAGCATGGCATAGGCCGCTTCGGGTATCATCGGCATATAGATGACAACACGATCCCCTTTGCCCACGCCCAATGACTTTAGAACATTCCCCATGCGGCTCACATTTTCATGCAGTTGTGCATAGGTGATGTGAAGGGCGGGTTCTTCAGGGCTGTCGGGTTCCCAGATGATCGCTGTCTGATCGGCACGTGTTGCAAGGTGGCGATCAATGCAATTGGCGGCAACATTCAATGTGCCATCAGCGTACCAATTGATAGAGACGTTCCCAAAGTCATAGGACACGTCCTTGATTTGTGTGTACGGCTTGATCCAGTCGATCCGTTTGCCCTGTTGCGCCCAAAAGGTTTCGGGATCCGAAACGGATTGAGCATACATATCGTCATAACGCTGCGCATCTACATGCGTGCGGGCTACGACTTCATCAGATGGTGCAAATGTCTTTTCGGCACACACGGGTCGTCTCCTCCCAGTTTTTTCCTTGTGCACCATAATAGTAGCCAATTTAGAATGGCTTGGTGGTGCACTCCTCCGTAGGGGATCATACTGAGGCGAAACAAGAAGGAAATAAACCGTTGTTCTTGCCCGAAACTGTTGTGAAGTGCTTTGCTTGCTGTTGGCTTTCGGTAGTAAATTGGAATTAGATAATTTTGTAACTAGTGTTTAAAAGCAATGAGTTGGTTGTAAAAAAAGTAGTAAATTTAGCTGTTAGCCAATCGGTTGTGGATCGCGTTCTGCGCCTGTTGATGTTGCTCAATTCAAGTGAAATTCGAAGAATCTCCTGCTGCTCACTGCATCAGTGTTTGAGGAAAACGGCGAAACACTTGGCACAAGCCTGCGCGCAAGTTAGCCTTTGAACAAGCTAGGGGTTGAAAACCCGGCGGACAAACAGGGAGGATATGATGCGAAGAATTATGAACCGGACGGCGCTTGCGACGTTGACGTTGGCGTTTGCGAGCGAAGCATTTGCTGTTGAGTGGAATGTGAGTGTTTGGGGTAAGCGGCGTGCGTTTACGGAGCATGTTGAGAAA
>JBDWGM010000104.1:0-24725 GCA_039975755.1 Paracoccaceae bacterium
CGAGACGATAAAGTTTTAGATTTTTTTGACGAGTTACGCGACGATGGGTTTTTCGACAAATTTGATCGCGTCGTGTTCTACGGCACGTCAATGGGAGGCTATGCGGCAGCGGCTTTTTCGGGGGTCGTACCAGGGGCAACCGTTGTCGCAATCAACCCGCAAGCAACACTAGACCGCCAAGTCACCAATTGGGAACGCCGATATCGCCCCGCATGGAGATACAATTACACTGGGCGGTATGGCTATGCGCCCGAGATGGTCAAATCTGCCGAAAAGATGTGGTTGTTTTATGATTCACACGGCATCGCAGATTCCATGCATGCAAGCTTGTTTCAGGGCGATAATATTACCAAGGTGCGCTGTCCCTTTATGGGCCACGGTATGCTTACAGTCTGGCGTGAAATAGGGGTGCTTAAGGCCGTTGTGTCAGGCTGTATCAATGACACAATCACCAAACATGAAATTCACAAGTTGATGCGTGGGCGCCATAAAGTGCCCAAATACCAAAAAGCTGTGATGACTCATCTGGTTGGAACCAATCGTCACAAGCTTATCATACGCTATTGCGACGCGGTCGTCGCACAGCGAACAGCTCCACATTTCGCAAATGCTGCGGCGCGTGCGCGTAAAACACTTGGCTGGCCTGCAAAGGCGAAATAGCAAAACTGTGGGGCACAATCTTTGCTTTGCATCCAACGCAGAGACTAGGGGTTCATACATTAAACAGCACGCTATGGCTTGGCGGCGTGAGAGTTTTAGCGCTAGGATAATATAAAACCAGAAGGACAGGCGAAATGAGTCAGGCAGACCTTGAATGGGACAACAAATTAGCTGCCATTGGGGCGCAAAAGGGGTTCTATGAGGCGCTTGGCGATGGTCATAAGGCGCTGTTCGTTCGGGGGGGCTCGACCCTCGTTGTGACCTTCGACAACCTCGACGATGCGCGCCAAGACGACGCGAACCGCTTGCCTTGGGGAAGCGACTTTGCCGTCTCGTGTGGCTGGTCGTCCCTTGGCATAATGGCACATGGTTGGACGTGGTATCGCGATGATGCCGTCTATGATTTCTTTGACCGGCTACGTGACGAAGATTTTTTCGCGCAGTTCGACAAGGTGGTGTTTTACGGAGTGTCGATGGGGGGCTATGGCGCGACGGCTTTTTCAAGTGCGGTACCCGGCTGTACTGTGATCGCAATGAGCCCACAAGCGACCCTGAACCGCGATCTGGTTGGGGACTGGGAACCCCGCTTCCGTCAAGGTTGGAAACAGGATTTTACCAGCCGCTACGGGTATGGGCCCGACGAGGTCGCAACAGCAAAACAGGCTTATCTGTTCTGGGATCCACTAGTGACAGAAGATGCGGCGCACGCGTCGTTGTACAACAGCGACAACGTGATCGATATACGCTGCCGCCGCTTTGGCCACGGACTTGCAAGCGCGCTGGTGCGCATGGGCATCCTCAAGAAAACGGTCATGGGTATCGTAAACAACAACATTTCTCAGCGCGATATTTATACGATCATGCGTGCACGCCGCAAAACGCCCGCCTATCAAAAGTCTCTCTTGCGGCGACTTGAAAATTCTGACCACCCAGATTTGACACGACGCTTCTGTAAACAAATCCTCGAAATGTCCAAACCTGCAAAGCGTCCGCATTTCGCAAATGCCATGCTTAAGGCAGAACAAAAGATGATAGAAGCACCACAGTGACCCCGCCTGAGACAGCTCGCCCACCCGCCATCGATACTGCGCAACAAAAACTTGAGACTGAGCAAGCCCGCCCCGCGGCTATTCGCACAGGCGAGACCCCCGGCTGGCCGCGGACACGCGGTAATGTCTGGATGCTGGATCAAGCTGCAGATGGCAAGCTACGCTACATGTCCGACGTCTATGGCGGCCGGGTTTTGGGATACGAAGAAGTCGATGGCGTTGCGATTGCCCAAACGCCTCCACTTGCACTTGCGATGTTGGCTTTGGGCACACAGGTCGCTATCGAACGACCGCTGCGGGAAAAATTCGAATGGCACGCACTTGAGGTAGACGCCTCAGGCAGTTTACACGGGCGCGGACCAACCTTTGCTGCACGCTCCCATGCTGTTGCGGCCCAACGTCTGGCTGAACACCACGGTCACGCGTTGCGCTCGATCGCCACTATCTCGCAACCGCAATCAAGTATGACGCGCGCCGATCTTGCAGCCGATGGTGCGATGATTACCGGTTTGCTATCCCGCTTGCGCTCAACCGTTGCTGCTTTGGCCGAACGCGGCAAAACCGTTTTTGCCGACCGTATATCGCTGTCCCTGTTAGACGGCGAATTACAGCTTTCCGAATACGAAGTTGGCGAAATTTACGCTGACACTGCGCGGATGCTGGCGGACGTTGTCGCCCCCATCACTGGACAGGCCAGCCCCCCGGTCACCGTCGTTTCTCAATCTTGCGGCACAAACGCGCGCGCCCTGGCCGAAGGACGTCTCGATATTGATCACCCCACCGCAGGCATTATCGTCGCCACGCCAAGTCACCCGTTCCCGCAGGATCCTAATTTGCGTGGTGCGCCAACACCCAAAGCACGTATGCTGATCGACGAACTTGAAGCACGCGCTGTGGCCACGACGCTGGATGGCAAGCGCTGGTATTGCCCGCGCCTGCGTCAAGCATGGATCGACGGAACGCGGATCATTGCGGAGTTCACGACACTCAGTAATCTGATCTCAAGTGGATCGCCACAAGGGTTTGGTTTTGCCGGCTATAATGGGAAATGCCCACAGATCACCAAAGTCACATTAAACGGTTCCACGGTGCTGATAGACGTTGATGCGCTCCCCCAAGGAGAGGACGTGTTCTTAACCTATGCCCATGGTCCATCTGCCGATGGCAGCCCTGATAACTATGGTAATATACACGACACATGGGCCGCCAAAAGCGTACACGAACCGAGCCAAATATTGCACCGCTATGCGCTGTCCTGTCGTTGTCGGATTATGCCCAGTGATCTTAAGGTCAAACGATCGGAGGCCAAAGCATGAGTAGCGCAAAAAACGTTCTTCTCATTAGCTTAGACGACTGCTTTTCCTATTGGAAATACCGCAATGCGTTTGGCAGGCCCTTACAAACTCCGAACCTCGACCGGATATGTGAGAAGGCAACAGTGTTTACCAACGCGTATTGTCAGGTACCCGTCTGTGGTCCGTCGCGGTCTAGTTTCATGTCTGGCCTTACGCCGCATCAAACCGGAGTTTTCGACAATTACACCAGTATCTTTGACGTGGTCCGTCCCGAGCAGATGTGGCCCTATAGACTGAAAGAGGCGGGTTATTATTGTTCCAACGGCGGCAAAGTTCATCACGGCTACCGCCCGCTGCCCGAAGAGCTACATCACACGTTTTATTCCCATCCGCCCCAGGACATGGGTCACAATCCGGGTAAGAAATCCCCGAAAATTGACTTTGGCGGCATGAATCGCGGCTGGGGCACGACGGATTCCAAACAAGACAAAAAGTACTACGATGCCTCTGTCTCTGCAGCGGGTGCCGCGTTCTTTGAAAATTATGACGGCACCGCTCCGTTTTACCGCGAAGTTGGGTTCCGCCATCCACATTCGCCGTTCCCTACTCCGGTACGGTTCAAAGAAATGTACGACGAGGATGCGTTTATTCAGCCAGAAGACTGGGCTGGAGGCTGGGATAAGAACCCCTATGCAGACATGTTCATGCGCGAGAATATAGATTCCTCTTCACTCGCGTTTTGGCGCAAAAGCGTGCGCAATTATTTTTCTGCCATCAGCCATGTGGACTATCATATCGGCAAGGTCTGGGACGCACTTCAGGCCTCACCTCATGCGGATAATACACTCGTCGCAATTGTCGCCGACCATGGCTATCATCCCGGTGATAAGAACAGGTTCCGCAAATATACCTTATGGGAAGAGGCCGCCGGGGTGCCGATGGTCATTTATGACCCCGAAAACCAGCATGGGCAGGTGGTCGATGATCCTGTGGCCCTTCTCGATATCGGGCCAACGATCCTTGATTATTCCGGTTGTGCGCCGCTCAGCGGCACACCGGGAATATCGCTAAAGCCGCAAGTTGAGAGCGCCAAAGTAACGGGGCGAGCCGTGCCCACGTTCTTTTTCGGCAGTGCCAGCGTGCGCCGGGGTGATTGGCGTTACATCCGCTATCAAGACGGCAGTTCACAGCTGTACAATATCGCAGACGACCTTTGGCAATTGCGCGATCTTTCTGCTGATAGCGACATGGCGGATACGATGCATGCTTGTTTGCTGGAAACCTGCCGCGATTACGGACTGACAATTTGCGACCCCAACGCGCCTGCAGGGTCTGATCTTTGCGACTATACGTCTGTTCCCCAGGACCAAACCGGGCTGAACCGCCTGCCAGCACGAGGCCTGATCAGTGTTGATAGCCTTGAACCTCATGCTCCTGATCCTGGCAGCCGCAAACTGTTTGCAACGCTGAATACGGATACGGATCTTTTAATGGGCCCCGGTATTCGCTCTGCTTACTGTGCCAGTGATTACAAATTCGAAATCGAACGGTTTGGCATCATTGGCAATGATTTGGGCAACACCGTCAATTTCATAAGTGGTCACAACCGCTTTACGCTCGATATCGATTGCGGGTTTGGTGACGATAAGATTGTCACGACCCAAGATGGACTAAATGTGCGGTTGGTCGCCGGACGCAACCAAATGTGGGTTGGCGAAGGCGGCGGTACAATTGTCGGCGGCACCGGCCATGATACAATCCGTGCAAATCTTGGGCATGTTGAGATCTTTGGTGGATCGGGCAATACCAGTCTGCTGGCGGAAAATGCCGAACTAACGGTTTTCACCGGTGATGGGCGCAACCATGTCATTTGCGGAAGCAAACCAGCGAGGGTGATCGTGACAGGCGGAACCAACCGCATCGATGTCAGAGACGGCACGCTCGATTTGGTCGTTCAACGGACTGGTCTGGCGCAAACAGTTACCGGCTTTAAGCAGGGCCAGATCGAATTGCCCGATTGGGGTGAGCTGGAAATTGAAACGAGCGGAAATGACACCTGTCTGACCTGGGCCAGTGAGATCGTGACCTTTGCCAACACGCCCCGCGATGTAGTAGAACAAGCCCTGAATGCCTAGTTGTCCGCCTGATCCTCATTGTTCTTGCGGGCGATTTGCAATCGTCGCACTTGCATCAGCCCCTTGAACAATTGGTGTTGATGGGCATGACTTAGTACCTGTGTTGCTGGCATTTGCATCAGACGGCTGAACAGGTAGAAACTGTCGGAGTCCTGCATCAATGCGGCGATGCGTTTGTGCCGCCATGCCACTCCCTCTTGATGCAGCCTGTCAATTTCAGGGTCATTTCGCAAAGCTTCCACAACTTGCGCCAACGCAGCGCTGTGGCGCAGGATTGTACTGTCTTCAACATCACAGAAATTACGGTCGGACCAATAGGCCAAATCAATTGCGTCGTTGCTATGGTTCGGTTTGCCGCGTGCGACCTTGACCAAAAATCCTTCCATGGACCCCAACGCATAGTGATTAATTTGCGCCAATGCATAGCGTGGTAGGGGCGTCGGCACCACGGTACCCGGTGTCTCAGCCAACGGCTGCCCATTGCCATCAACCCACACCCCGTGACTTTCCCCCTCTTTTAATTTGGGGCGATGCACACCAAGGCGGTTGTAACGCCCGTCGTTGCGATAAAGCGATTTGAACTGTACCGCCCGCCAAGGCCAAAGCAGCGCGTCTGGTGCTGCGCGAGTGAACTGTTGCGTTATCGGTGTATCCTCAAATTTCACCACGCCCCCGTTGCCAAACATCCGCCACGGGATCGCAAAACCCGGCGCTTCTGGGCAGGCGGCAAACAGATCATCCAGATGCCCTGCACCTGCGTGAATGCACAGGAATTCGTCTACATCGCTCCCGTAAATCCAATCTGCCTTGGCTGTAAGGGTGTGATGGCATGCCCGACTAAGCGCGCGCCACTGAACCGATTTCTTACCCCCAGCCCGGTTGCGTTCATGGGTTAGCACACCATTTTCCGCCAGCCGATCCAGCATCAGATCAGTGCCATCTTCACAATCATTCGAATACACAAGGAAATCAGTGAACCCGATCACCTTGTGATAGGCTATCCATTCTAGCAGAAAGGGCGCTTCGTTGCGCATACAGGTGACGATCAGGGCCCGCATCAGTGCTGAGCATCTACGGGCGGATCAACCGTGAAAAAGAAATCCTTTGGCATGGGCGACTTGGCGAATCTGTCCACGATGTCCTGCGGCACACACTGAGGACCAGCCAAGAACACACCAGACCCAAACGCGGGCAACAAACGCGACAAGGTCTGAGTGCGCGAGCTGTTCAGTGTTTCGTAAAACGCACGCGGTTCTGGGCGCGCCATCAGTACGGCGATCTTATCACGGTGACACTGCACAGAATGCGCATGAGCCGCCGCAATGTCTGAATCCACCATCAGTTCCGCCCATTCAGCCTGCAGCGCGGGTATCATACGCTGGATCGATTTATCTTCCGTGGTATTATGGTTCATGCGAAACCAGTACGCCTCGCCCTGATCGCGATCCACATGGTTTACCCGCCCACGATCACGCTTCACCAAAAAGCTTTCGGTTGAACGCACAGCGTAATGGTTCAGGCTCACCAGATCATACCCGATGGTACTTGTGTTTGATCGCCACCCAGACCGGAATTCTTTTTTCGGCATGGCGGCACCAGATCCGTTGACCCACTTGAGGTGTTCAACGGCCGCCCCGTGCAGCCCTTTGGGTCGATGCACACCCAATTTGCGGAAAATTCCGTTGTTTTGATACAGCGTTTTGAACCCCCAAGCCTGATGCGGGCGCGATGCGGATTTTGCAGCACAACGGGTGAATTGATCTAACAGAAATGCGTCTTCGTAGCCCGAAATATCCCCATTCCCAAACAGTCGCCAAGTGCAGGAAATCATGTTGGCTTGACCCACGGCGGCGAACAGATCACGCAGGTGCCCGTCACCCACATGCACGTTGATGAATTCATCCACATCCAGGGTCATCAACCAGTCAGCGTTCTTGACGGTGTCCAACTTTTCAGCGGCGCGAAAACCGGCATGCTGCGGTTTCAAATTCATCTCTCGGAACGGATTTGGATAATGCTCGACAATCCCTCGTTTCGCCAAAAGGTCAAGAAATGTGTCCGTGCCATCCGTGCAATCATTGGTGAAAACAATAAAGTTCGTCACACCGATCGCGCGGTGATAAGCGATCCATTCCAGCAGGAAGGGCCCTTCGTTTTTCATAGCGGTGACCAACACGATCTTGTCACCGCGATCAGAGGCCGCGCCTGTCGCTATCTCAATCTCAGGGTTGGGAACACGGAAGGGATCATAATCGAACACATCACGTGACAGCGCCAGAAGGTCCGCGTTTTCACGCAGTGAACTTTTGGGAACCAATTGCGCTGACGCCGCCCCCGGATAACGCAGCCCGGTAAAACGCCACAGCTTTTGCTCTGGTGCAGCTTGCGCCGAAAGCCCGATGATCCGGTGTGGGCGCCAGACATGTGGCGCATTTCGCGCTTGCACGGGGCTAAACACCCAACGCAAAAATTCGGCCTTCATATCAAAGGGCCGGCAAATATGATCACCCACGGACGCACGCCCATGATTTGGCAGCTTCCATGCAAAGGCACGCTGACCAACCAGCGTGATCAATGGATCAGGCCGGGCAGCACGGGCAGCATCATAGACTGTCGCGCCATCTTTGGATGGGCTCAGGAAATCGGATGTATCCAGAAAGGCCACGCCTGCAGCCCGCGAGAAAAACGCGATGCGCAAAAATTCCAACAGGACTTCATCACCAAACGTGGACCGCCACGGATCATTCGCTGGCACCTCCATCCGGCTTTTACCCGGCGCTTCTGGCGCATAGATAAGGTGCCTTTCATCGCCTTGATCTGGCCGCCCCGTCGGCCCGGGTAAATCCAAGACCACAATGCGTTCCAATCCGGTAGGCTGCTTTTTCGCGGCGCTTGCCAGCTGTTTTGCAAAATTGGTCCCGGCATCTTTCGGCCCCAACCGATTGATCAAAAGCGCAGCTGTCACACCTTGATGCGCGGCGTGATGCGCCAACCAATTACAAACATACGCAGGATCCCCTGTCGGATTCTGCGCATCGTCATGCTTGTTTGCTTTTTTCGACAGGGCTTGGTTAACGAAACTCAGCAGACAATCCTGGCCCGCCAACAGATCTGTACGCGGGTGCGACAGAGGCAGCGTTAAAATCTTATCTTCATAGCCAATGCTTACGTCTTCGGCCTCCGCATCAACCGTGCCGTCGGCATGGATGCCCGCATTGCCCCGCAACGACGCCACCTGCGCAAGACCGAACTCTGGCGTTGCGATCAACTTTTTGGGTTGGGTGGCGGCATTGAAAAACACCCGCGCGCTCTGATCACCATGTGCAAGGGCCGCCAACGCAACAACATCACCGCCCCGTGCCGGAGCCAACCCCAGATGCACCACTTCGGTCTTACCGGCACGGATCACCTTCTGTTCAATCATCGGTCGCGCCTAGTAATCGTAACCAAAATACCGCTCCTGTTTCAGGTCAAGCGCCCCTAGCACGAAATCGCGGTCGGCGTCGCTAAATTCCATATAGGGTTTCAACCGTCCCTTACCCTTGGCGTCATTGGGTAAAGAGAAATTGGACACATCTTTAATAACCGGCTGAAATGTCTCAACCGGTTCCAGTCCAAAATGTTCAGCAAGGGCTGCGATAAAGGCTTCGGGCTTATCCCGCGCCTCTTCAAACCGGACAATGACCCAATTTTCATAGAGATTTCGCACCTTAAGCTGGCTGCCCAGCTTGAGATTCCGCATCTCTATGACGTTATCAATATGTGCTCCGGTCACAGGATGGCGTTCGTACATCAATTCCTTAAAACGGATGTTCAATTTGCCCTGTTTCTCGATCAAATGGCCATTAAAAACGCCGGACCATTCGTGTCGCAAAAAGCCGCTAAAATCAACATCTTGAAACCAATAACCAACTTGGTGCGGGCTGCGATGAAAACTGCGCAGCCAGTCGAAAGCATCACGCACCACCACTATGCCCAGCATAGTGTCGCGAACAAACGGCGGGTTCACATAGTTATGCTTTTCCCAATTATAACGTCGCCTCGACGTGAGTTTCGGGAAATTTTGGTCAATGAGGGTTTCAACGTAATTTGTCCCTGAACAGCGTTCGCCGTACAACTTAAGAACGTCTGGAACGATATCGTTGGTGCGACCGTGATGCATCTTACAACCCTTCTGCTTCAGGAAGTTTGAAATAAGGTCGCAGCCTTATCGACAATGATGTCGCGACACTGTTTTACAAATCGCTTTTCAATCAGATGGTCACGGCACAGCTTGTCGATACCGGCATCATCGCGCAAGGCTTGCAGTCCAATCATCGCCTGAAATTCAGGGTCGACCAACTTGTCGTCCATCGGCTTTTTCTTTGATGGAATTGGCGCCGCACTCGGATCGATTCCATGCTTTTTGATCAACACGTCCATGAAACTACCACGCCGGGGCGTGTTGTTTTCCTTTTCTTCCAGCCGTGGCTTCATGCGTCGTGCCCAAAAATGCACCCCCCGCGTTTGCGGTGTCAGATGTGACTCAACCCAATCGTTATGTTTGGAAATGATCATCTTGTTACGGTCGGGAAACCCAATTGGATAAAACGCCTCGGCCGGCTCGGCATGAGCGATTTCGCCTGTTTCCTGCAGGAAATGGGTAACCGATGCAGGGCCGGTAAACCCCCAATTTTGGGCTGTCATATGCACTGGGGTGCCTGCATCCTTTTCGCGCTGCAATTCCGCCTGCTGTTCGGGCTTTAACCAAGGTGCAATGGCATATTCATCCTTAAAAAATTCGAGCAGCCCCAACAATGTGGGTGAATCCTTTGGCAACCCCAGCACGGCATTGCAAACCAGCCCCGGTTTTTCCCAACCATAAACATGCGGGCTGTCGGTTGTGAAAGGCCGATAGCAATACATATCGGCATCGACCCAGATCGCATCGCTTTTAGCCAAAAGATGTAGACGCCACATATCTGCATGGATTGCAGGACTGCCCGTTCGCGCATGGCGCAGCATTGGTTCGCCGGGATAGATATCGTTTGCGTCCCCAGCAAGGACACCCTCAGGAATGTTGTCGATGGGACTATAACTATAAAGCGTGATTTTGTGGCCCGCATCTGCGAAAGATTTTAGGCACAACTGCTCGAGCCAAGACAAACGACCGCCGATCCAAAGGGTAGCGATGTCGGGGAGTGAGGTCATATGTAAATCTCATTTTAAGGGCTGCATCAGAAAAACAACAGCCAGTTTCCCTTAAGTCGTACCAAAACACTTTGGCCTGTACCAAGGTTTAGCATTTATAATCAGAATTTGCAGCCCGAATGAACCTCTGATGAGGTGAGTTGGCTAACGTCTCGTCTGCGAGGCCAAGTCGTGCTTTTGGGCCGGTGCATGAACGCATGAGACGTCCATTTTGAGCAAGACGAAGCGCCAGTACAACCGTCGCAATAACTGGTATTTGTCTCATTGGCTTTTTCTCAATTCGATAACTCGAAAGAAATTTTAACATAACAGGCATTATCAATCAGAAATGCCACTCACACTCCGCTGTACGAGCTCGGTCCCCATTCGTGCGCGGGGCGATCAACGAAATTTCAGGCAACGGGTTTGCCAATCCTACCTGCGGCCAACTTTTGAAGTTCACCAACAATACCAGGGCACAAAGAGCTCACGTTCGCAAACACCATCGTGATCAGCTGCCATTGAATAAACTAAAACGCAGGCGACGAAAAGTCTAATACACTGTTTTATATGGTATTTTTTTACCAACCCTTCACGAAGGGCGTGACTATTACTTCTGCTTATCAGACGTATTCAAAGGAAGAACTTCAGAAAATCGGGCGCATCCGCACTTGGTAAGATAGCGAAGAGGCCAGCCATTTGGTCCATTCTTCGCCCTAACCGAAACTCAAGTGGAGATCGCCCATGTTATCCGAAATTCTCGCAAGTTTGCGCGCCAGACTATTGACCTCGTCGTCACTGGCCCAAGAAACCGTCCGCGACGGACAAACACTGACCAACGGCTTTTTTCAAAGCGTGGTGGTCGACAACACACCAGCCTTCATCCTCGACAATGACTTTGCCCGGTTCCTGAACTTTGGTCTGGTCGAAACCAACAACGCCGAAGCAGCCGTTTTGGTCGATGGCGAAGACGCGCAAGTCTTTAACTTTCGGTCCGGCAGCATCGATGCTGATGGCGCAGTTGCAACCGGTGTCGAAGTCACCGACGGCTCCAGCGCGGATATTCGCAATTTTGGCGACATCGCAGGCGAATTGAACGGTGTCGAATTCACTGGCGCAGGCAGCTCGGGTACGCTCGACAACTTCCGCGGTGGTGTCATTTCCTCTGACAGCCGGGCGGTTGAGATCGAAGGCGAAGGCATCAGCGTTCGCAACTTTGGCGACATCGTCGGGACTGGCGATCAGCGCAACGGGACCATCTATACCAACGCGACAGCCGAAGACGTCAGCATTAGCAATTTCTCTGGCGGCACAATTGACGCCGGCGCGGATAACAGCGGTGCTGGTATCTCGCTGCAAGTTGGTGACGAAGCTGGTGACGTGGTGTCCAACTCGATCTTTAACGGGTTTGGTGCAACCATTCAGGGCCGTGGCCAAGAAGCGGCAAACACTGGGGGTGCTGGTGACGGTATCCGCATCGACGATGGTGCCGAAGGTGCTGTGTCCGACACAGACATCGTCAACAGTGGTCTGATTTCTTCTGAAAGCAACCAAGGCACAGCCGGTGGTATTCGCATCGCAGACGGTGTTGCTGCCGAAGGTCGTATCTTGAACACCTCAACCGGCACAATCGAAGGGGTCCGCAACGGCCTTTATATCGGTGAAGGCGAACATGATCTGGACGTTCTGAACTTTGGCACAATCCAATCCGGCAGCCGCGCGGTGAACATCGACGGCACAGGCGTTGATCTGATCAACGGTGGCGACATCCTCGGCACAGACGATCAGCGCAACGGGACTGTCTATGCTGACGGTACAGCCGACGATTTCTCGGTCTCAAACCTTGCCAACGGTACAATCGACGCTGGCGAAGGCAACCAAGGCTCCGGCTTTGGGGCAGAAATCGGAAGCGCCGAAGATGGTGCCAACACGTTTACGCTCAACAACGACGGTGTGATCCAAGGCCGTGGCGATGCCGCAGCCGGAACGTCGCTTGCGGGCGACGGCGTACGCATCGGAAATGTCGGCAACACAGGTACAACGGACGCGACCATCACAAACTCGGGTCAGATCTTGTCTGAGGGTGCCAATGGCACTGTCGCTGGTCTGCGTGTCGTGAATGGCGTCAACTTCCAAGGCTCGCTGACCAACGCCGGCACCATCGCAGGTGTACAGAACGGTGTGTACTTTGGCACCGGCGATCATACGGGCGGTACGTTCATCAACGAAGAAGGCGGCGTTGTGTCTTCGGGCAGCCGCGCGCTGAACATCGATGGCGAAGGGCTCAGTGTTGAAAACGCAGGCTCCATTCTCGGAACCGGCGATCAACGCAACGGCACTGTCTATGCTGACGGAACTGCGGACAACTACACCTTCACCAACACAGGTCTTGTGGATGCAGGTGTCGGCAATAACGGTTCCGCTGTGGCTCTGCAAACCGGTGATGTCGCAGGTGACGTCGTATCCGCTGCCATCTTCAACGAAGGTGTCTTCCAAGGGCGCGGCGACGCGGTCGAAGGCAACACGATTGGCGACGGTCTGCGTCTCTTCAGCAGTCAGGAAGATGCCAACTTTGCTGGTTTGGTCCAAAACGACGGCGTTATTGCCGGGTCTACGGACAGCGATGCCGCCGCAGGTATCCGGATCGATGGTGGGTTGAACCTGCTGGGCGCGATCATCAACGAAGGCGAAATCACCGGTCGTGTGAACGCCATCGACGCGACCGACGCAGGCGACGTAACTTTCGTGAACGATGACGAAGGTGTGGTAAATGGTAACGTGTTACTTGGTGCCGGAGATGACATCGTTGTTGACCTTGGTCAAATCAACGGTGTCCTCGATGGTGGCGCAGGCGATGATGTCCTGATTGCAGGCAACGGCGACAACGTGCTCGTCGGTGGTCTCGGCAATGACTTCATCGAAGGCGGCGAAGGGTCCGACACAGCTGACTTCTCAGATCAGGATGTGGCGGTGAACGTCAACCTTGGTTCAAACGGCAACGGTACGGCAACACGCGAAACCGGGTTCTCAACTTCGGTTCAGGATGTTGTGGTTGGTGCGTCCTTGCAGCCAACAGACAATATCGTTGACGGTGCCGGGTTTGTATCCGAGGCCCTTGCCGGGAACCTCTACTACAACGTCCATACGGCTGACTTCCCCGGTGGGGAAATTCGCGGCCAGCTGGAAGTTGTCAGCGACACTGGCACAGGCCATAACCGCGTCATCGAACTGGCAGGCTCTTTGGATGCCTCTCAGGAACCTGGTCCAACATCCGACAGCGCAGCCACAGGCGAAGCAACTCTGACCATCCGCTTCAACGAGGCTGGTGAGGTTGTCTATTCCTCCGAGCTCTTGGTGACAGGCCTGAACGAAGCAGACCTTCTGACCCCGGTTCCGGGTGTCGTGTCAGCCATCCACCTGCACAACGCACCTGCAGGCATCAACGGCCCTATCGCGCAAGATACGCTGGTGGACGCCGGAGCAACCATTGATGCAGGCACAACCACGGGTGTGTCGGGTCTGGATGTCATCGACGAGGTCTTCGAAACTGATGTTCTCAGCTCGATCGAGAACGTGGTCGGTTCGAATGATGGCGACGTGATCATCGGTTCGGACGTGTCCAACACCCTAAGCGGCGAAGACGGCGACGACGTGCTGAATGGACAGGGCGGCGACGACCTCCTGCTCGGCGGCGAAGGGTCTGACACCTTCACCTTCGAAGGGCTGTTTGGCAACGACACCATCGGTGACTTCGAGGTTGGCGTTGACCGGTTGGACTTCTCCGACTTTGGACCGGACTTCACGGACAGCCTGCAAGTCTCCCAGAACGGTGACGATGCGGTGCTGACCTTCTCTTCGGACGCCTCCGTGCGCCTCGAAGGGGTCAACCGTGCCGACCTGATCGAAGACGACTTCATCGCTTAATCACACAGTCCGAGGTGGCGGCATCTGTCGCCACCTCTTCACCCTGAAAAAGAGATCACCCCCATGTTTCAGAAAAAATCACCCGTCTCATCCGCATGGCGCGCCCTGCGCCCCGGACTTACCGCCATCGGCTTCTTCAGCCTGATCTTGAATGTTCTGATGCTTGCCGGACCGCTATACATGCTGCAGGTCTATGACCGGGTCCTCACCAGCCAAAATATGGATACCTTATTCGCACTCAGCATCTTGTTGGGCGGCGTTTTTGTGGTAACGGGACTGCTGGACTTGATCCGCATGCGCATCCTCAACCGTCTTGGCGCACGTTTTGAACTGACGATAGGCGCGCCGATCCTAAAAGCCTCCATCCGTCGCCGGGTGCAAGGCACGTCCTGCGCAGAAAACCCTGCGGCTGACGTCAACGGATTGCGCGACTTTATCTCAGGGCCCACATTGATTGCCTTCTTTGATGCACCGTGGATCCCGCTTTATCTTGGGGTGCTCTACGTGCTGCACCCCTATCTTGGCGCCCTTGGCCTTGCCGGAGCGCTGCTGCTGACATTGATGGCCCTGATCAACAATGCCCGGTCTGCCGACGTGATGCAGAACGCATCCCGCGCGCGTGCCAGGTCCGACGGTTTGTTCACCTCAAGTGAACATAACGCAGAGCTTGTCCAAGCGATGGGTATGACTGGTGATCTCGCCCGTCGCTGGACAGCTCTGCAACATGACGCCCATCACCTGAAATCCCGTGTCGGCGACCGGCTTGCCAGTTTCTCGGTGATGTCCAAAACCATCCGAATGGCGCTGCAATCGGGCATGCTTGGCCTTGGGGCTGCCTTGGCCGTAATCGGTGAGGCGACCGCCGGTGTGATGATCGCCGCCACGATTGTGCTGGCGCGTGCTCTGGCCCCCATCGATCAACTGATCGGGCAATGGCGGACCTTTCTGGCCGCACGCGGTTCCTACAAAAGCCTGCGCGCCTTGTCCGAAACCTATCCAGAAGCCCCCCAGCGTCTGGCCATGCCGCGCCCGCAGATATCGCTGAATGCTGCCATCGCGCAGGCCGGCCCCCCCCTTGCCAAGAACGCAACCATCGGCGGGATCGACTTTGCCCTGTCTGCAGGCGACGTTGTGGCGGTCATCGGCCACAGCGGGTCTGGTAAATCGACACTGGCAAAGATGCTGGCAGGCATCTGGATCCCGCAACGCGGCGCCATTCGTCTGGACGGCACACCGATGGATAAATGGGACCCTCAAGAGCTGGGTCACCTGATCGGCTATCTGCCGCAGGACGTGCAGCTGTTTGACGGCACGATCCGCGAAAACATCGCGCGGTTCTCGACCTCTATCGACGACGCCAAAGTGCTGGCCGCCGCCATATCTGCGGATGTGCACGATCTGATCAGCAACCTTCCTGATGGCTATGCCACCGAGATCGGCAACGGCTTTCACCTGTCCGGGGGTCAACGCCAGCGTATCGCCCTCGCCCGCGCGCTGTATGACGACCCGTTCATCCTCGTGCTGGACGAGCCGAACTCCGACCTTGATGGTCAGGGCGAACTGGCCTTGCGCAACGCCATCCGCGCAGCAAGCGGGCGCGGTGCCATCACATTTGTGATGACCCACCGCCCCAGCACACTCGAAGCGGTCAACAAAGTTTTGACCCTAAGTAAGGGCGCGCAGACCGGCTTTGGCGACAAAGAAGACATCCTACGCCCACGGCAACCAGATCGCGTCGCTCAAAAAGCGGCCACACCACTGGCTGCACGCCCCGCACAACACACTTTGGTAAAAGGAGCTGCCCAATGACCCCTGCCCTCTCCAACACCCCCGCCAAACCTGTTCTTCGCCTCGAAGATTACAACCTTGTTCAACCCAAAACCGGAGGTTCCGGAATCAAAGGATTTGTGGCTCTTGGTTTGCTCGTCGTCGCTGGCTTCATCGGCGGGTCCGTCTATTGGGCGACGGCCTCGAAACTCGACGGTGCAGTTGTGGCCGCAGCTACATTTGTGGTCGAAGGCAACCGCAAGACGGTCGAACATCTGGACGGTGGCATCGTCCGCACGATTGCCGTCAGAAATGGCGATCTGGTCGAGGCCGGTCAAACCCTGTTGGAACTGGACAGCACAGATCTGGGCGTTGATCTCGACGTGATCAAAAGCCAACTCAGCGATCTGATGGTGCGCCGCGCGCGCTTGCTGGCCCAGCTACAAGGTGCAGAAGGCTTTACCCCGCAAGACGTCGCGACCTCTTTGACCGTGACGATGGACCAAGCAGAATGGAACCCTGCCTATATCACGCAAAAGTTGCTTTTTGACGCCGAACGCCGCTCGCGCGTGGCGGAAACGGCCGTGATGGAACAACGCGTCGCAAGCCTCGAAGATCAGGTCCGCGGTCTGCAGGCACAACGCGAGTCAAATGGCCGCCAGTTAGAGATCACTTTGCAGGAACTGGCCAATCTCCAGACCTTGCTGGACAAAGGCTTGGTCGCTGCGGCCCGCGTCAATGCGCGCCGCGTCGAAGTTGAAAGACTGCACGGCGTTGATGCCACGCTTGCGACCCAAGAAACGCAAGCGCGCAACCAGATCAACGAATTGCGTTTGACAGCCAACGGCACAAAAACCCTGCGCGATGAAACCGCATCCAACGAACTCGCCGTAGTCGAAGCATCCCTGGCCTCCGTCGCGCCGCAATATGTGGGGGCCACCGAACGCCTCAAACGCATTGCGATCACGGCCCCGGTCAGCGGGCGCGTTGTCGAAATGACGGTCTTTACCGCAGGCGGCGTTGTCCGCCCTGGCGCACCGATCCTCGATATCGTTCCAGTGGACCAGCCATTGGTGGTCGAGGCACGGGTAAACACCGCAGACATCGAAAAGCTCTTTGTCGGCCAATCCTCCCGCGTACGTTTGTCCGCCTTTGATCAGGGCGAAGTACCCGAAGCCACGGGTCGGATCATCGATATCTCGGCGGACAGTCTGGAAGACGAACGCACAGGCCAGTTCTACTACATCGCGCAGGTCAAGCTGGACAGCGAGCAAACCGAACAGATCGCGTCACTGGATCTGGTGCCCGGCATGCCCGCCGATCTCTTCGTCAACACCGGTGAACGCACGGCCCTCAGCTACCTCGCCCAACCGCTCAGCGAACGCCTTGCCCGTACATTCATCGAATGACCCTCGCGTCACGCCTCAAATGTGGGCGTGACGCCCTTTGGCGGGTTGCTTTGGATATAGGCCCCAATCTTGGCCAGCAGCCGTTTGCGTGGACAGTTCAGACGCGACGCGGCACCAAGGTTACGCAAATTGCCGGGGGCCTCAAAGGGAATGAAAGACAAGGGCCATGAATCCTGCCGGAATTGTTCAGCTGCCAAAGCCGACACAATCGTGCAATCGTCTGAATGGCAAATATGACGACAAATGGTTTCAAAACGCAGCGCAGTCAGGTCGAACCGCTTGGCAGCACGTGTGTGTCGATCCGGTTTGGGCAAGCGGTCTTCCAATTCGTATCCGAAGGAATGAGGCAACCGGATGAAATCGTGACTGGGGACATCTTCAGGGGCAATAGAAGACAACGTCTCAAGCGGATGCCCTTTACGCACACCCAGATACAAAGGTTCGGTCCAGATCGATGTGAAATCGAGATTGGCGTTGTGATTGAGCTGCGCGACAAGAGCCACATCCAATGTGTGATCTTCAACCATTTGCAACATGTTCTGCGGCAAATCTTCGATCATGGTAACCCGCATATTCGGGAAAATGGCGTTGAACAGTTCTGAAAAATACTGGGTTAGATACGGCGCAAGTGTCGGGGTAAGACCAATGTTGAACGGCACAGCCTCGGGATCGCGATACTCAACTGCCGTGTCCTTGATCCTTTGCGCATTGGTCAACACATCTTGGGCGATTTCGACCACCCTCTGACCACATGCGGTTGGTCGAACGTCCCCACTGAGCCGCAGGAACAAATCAGTTCCCAACTCTGCTTCCAATTTCTTGATCTGGTTGGAAAGAGCAGGCTGCGATACATTGCACTCAACAGCCGCAGCACTAAAGTTGCTAAGCTTGGCAACGGCGACAACATATTCTAGGTCGCGTAAATTCATCTTACCTCGCTGAGTTTACACAAAATTCTCATGGTGGACCGACCAAAAGACGGGAAGATCGCCAATGCGTCTAACCCGCGCGACATAGGTAGTCACTAATTGAACCAGGCTCAAATCAGGTTCCTGTAAAATAATGGTGTAGGGCGGACAGCACCACAAAGCGCGGCGCACAACGAAACCTTGATCCAAGTTGCGGTCATACCGGCTTGCAACGTCAAAAGATCACTTCAGATTATTCAGAAAGCTGCGCCGGCACGTCTTGGCTCTGATGCAGCACACGCACGATCAGAATGCCGCTGTCCTCGATCACATAAATGATCAGATGCTTTTCATAGTGATGAATGCGGACGGGTGGTCGAAAATCACGGCGTTCCGGCGCCATGTCGGGCATCGAGGCCAGCACTTTGAATTTCTCGTTTAGCCCATCCAGATACCGCCGCCTCTGCGCCCTGCCCCAATTGTCTTGCGTGTATCTGGCGATGCGTCTGATATCACCGCTGGCGGCCGTGCTGACCTTGAATGTGGACACTACTCGTCGTCCATTTCCTGCTGCAATGAGTCCATGCTGAACTCTTCCGCCACACCGCTGCTTAAACCCTCAGTGATTGCGCGCTGCAACGCTTGGTGCTTGAGTTCACGCTCCTCCAAGGATCGCAATCCCGCCCGAACAACTTCGCTTGCGGACCCAAACCGACCAGATTCCACCTGAGCTTCGATAAAGCCGGTAAAATGATCCCCGAGGGAAATGCTTGTCGTCTTGGCCATGTGCACACCTTTCAGTCGCTTCACCATACCAATATATACTAGATATGAGTAATGTGCAATTTTTGTCACTGCACCACGGCCCACAACCCCCTGCCCTCGCGGTGTCATTCCGTATTAGGACCTTTCACACCGTTCGACAAATACGGGCACCGGGGCGACTTCAGCGTATTTCTCCCCAAAGGCCTCTAAGAACAGCGCGCAATCGCCATCGCCTGGATAGTACGTGGTGAAAACATCAAAGTCTGGATCAAAAAAGGTCCAGTAGTAGATGTGCCAAACCGCGCGGAACTCACGCCCTGCAGACACCCCATTGCCACTTTTTGAGGGTACGGCGCGGTGCTCAAAGAAGAACTCTTCAAACAATTTGCGCGCTTGATCAGCCGTGGCAGGCTGTTCTTCGATCAATCGCGCCAGATATTGGTCGCCAATCAATTCAGCCTTGGCATCCGCTATTTTGGCTTCGCGCGCACGGGCCCAATCCTCCAGCTTCTCAACAACCACATTGAACGCAACAAATAGCGTGACACCTGCGACGCAGATAGATCCAATCCAACGGATCCACCGGATTCGCCAAAACCAGAACCAAAGCGCGAAGGCGGCAAAGACAGCCACAGCAATCAGGCTGATGACAATGCCCGCACCATGAAGAATGACACTGACCTCTCCCATTCCAGGGTCCGAGCCTATCAATACGAGCGCAAAAACCAGAAACACCACGGCAAGAGCACCGGCAATGATGACTGCTATTTTCTGCCACCGAGGTCGAGTCATTCAGGGACGCCCGCGAGCCGTCCGCCACAGCGTTTGGGTGTTGCCGTCAAAAAGCTTAGAACAAGAAGCGCATCCATAATTATGCCTACAAAAACTGAACTAGCTTAAGGGTACACGTTCTCGCTTACGATCAGCAAACACCATCGGTTTCTGAACGACGACGATCTCCGACTGGCGAAGCTATTCATGACCCGCGCAACATCGGGGATTTTGCTTCAAATCAGCCGTTCGCTGCGCAAGAGGTGACCATAAGGCTCTGTTATTTAATAGTAATTACGAAGGCACTGCAGAGTAACCCGTGGGTTACTCTGCCCTACAATGCCTAAATATCAAAGGCGAGTAACCCGCGGGTTACCCTGCCCCAACGCCTCTTCAAACGCCTCGATTGCGCGTTCCAATTGGCCCTTGGGCAGGCTTGCGAAATCAACGCTGGCGACGATCCGGCATTCACCTTTGCGGGCTGTGATCTTCATTTTGCCCACATGAAATTCGCGCTTTTCTTTTGGTTGTGGTTTGGGCTTCGCCCGCCCTGCCCCAGACGCTTCGGACACAAACCGTGCCAGCGTTTCGTTCTGGGCTTCGCTGGTGTCGCACGCCTCAAGGCGCTGCTTTAACCCCTCAAGCCCGTCCACCGACCGGATGGAACGCGACACGTCCACGCCTAAGTTTCGCGACACCGCTTTGGGCCACTTCAAACTATCGCCAAGCTGAATGAGCAGGAATACAAACGAACGGACATAGGACCGTTTCATTTTGTGCAGCGATGCGTACAAACGCGAGACCATGGCATCGGGATCACCCTCGTCGACATCGGAATCCTGCGCGGCCAGAACAGCCACCTGAGCCATTTCCGCAAAGGTCAGGTTTTCGCGCACAACGTTTTCTTCGACCATGTCCACATACCGATCCAATCTGGATTCGGCGCGCACTTCGATCCGGGCAATGACGTTGGCAAACTGGTCATCGCCGGTTTCAGCGTGCAGTTGGCGCAGTGCCGTCAAACGGCGCCACCCTTTCTTAAGCTGCAACACCCCCTGCCCGTCTCGGTAAATCTCGATGGGTTCGCGTTGCCCCCGCGCGCGGATCGATGTCTTGAGCTCTTCCATGTCGTCTGACGCTTCGACCGCGTCCAGCTCAAGGCGGTCACGCGGCAAATCATCCGTATGGATCGCATCCACCGGCACGGCTTCTAACAGCCGACCGTCTTCTTGGGCTGCGCGAAACGATTTGGCGTCTTCGGCATTGCGGCGGCGCTGCTCCACCTTGGCCTCGGTGGCGTCTTGCAGGCTGCTCGCTGCATCGCGTACGGCTGCGCCCATTGGCCCAACGGAACGGTCCCGCTTGGGGGTTGGCGATTGCGGGTCCATCGGTTCGAACCCAAATTTGTTGCGCGAGGGGCTCATGCGGCTTTCTCCTCAGTCTTGTTGCGAGCATCCCATGCGGCCAGGATGCAATCTTTGAATTCCAAGTATGATCGGTCAAAGCTCTGACGTGCCCGTTTCCATGTGTCGCGCGTCATGTGGCGATAGTCCTGTTCGTAAACGCTCATCTGAAAGCGTCCGGATTGTTCAACGGCGCGCGTCATCTCGACCGGGTTTTGACAAACCGCCGCGCCAAAGACGTTCCGGAAGGCCTCCATCATCGCCTGATGCAACGAATTGTTGGATTCAAACCGGGTCATGATCAGGCGCACATCCAGGAATGTTTTGGGCAAGACCAATCCGGCGTCTGCGGCCAGCGGTCCAAACCCATCTGCAATATCTGACAAAGCATCCCCAAGCTGACCCAGATAGCTGGTGGTGCTGTCGTATTCCCAATAACCGGGACCCGACGGGATATACAAAACATCCGATGCAAACGCCGCATTCAGCGATTGATATCCAATGGCAGGTGGGCAGTCGAACAGGATCAGATCATATTGATCTTCGGGTAATTCGTTCAGGTACCGATCGACACAGCCAAAAAAGCTCCAGGCCTTGTGCAGCCCGCGATATTGCGCCGAGGCGAATTCAACAAAGGCGGCATTGGCGCAGGACGGAATGATATCGATTGTGGGCCAGCATGTGGGTTGGATAAAATCCTGAACCCGCTGCGATCCAATTTCCCGCACATCCTCGGGCAATTCCTCAGAGGACGGGTAGGGGCAGTCATCGGGGTCGTCATAGCTGTCAACGATCCGGTCCGCTTCGCGGCACAAATCGCGACACATGATCCCCCAAACAGTGTTCCATTCTTTCACTTCAACAAGTCCCATCGCGTGTGTCAGCGTGGCCTGAGGGTCAAAATCCACGAGCAGCACCCGAAACCCATCCAAAGCGGCGGCATGGGCAAAGTGCTGCGTGACAACAGACTTACCAACACCTCCCTTGAAGTTGCTTACAGCCGCGCGCAGCGCACGCCCCTTTGGCCGAACAGGCAACAGGGAGCGCCCCCGGAATCGCACCCGACGGCGCAATTCATTGATCTCTGCCAATGTGAACCAGCGTTGGCGACCTTCTTCTTCGGTTACGCCTTGGGGCAGGGAGGGATCGTCCGCCAGTTTCTTGCGCAACGTGTCCGCAGGCACATCGAACATGAACTGGCTGATTTCCCAGATCGAAAACGGTCGAAGCGTCTTGACCTCTTCCGGGGAAAACGTTGCCCGTCGTACGGCGGATTGCTGCGCAAGGCTGCGGGCATTCATGCTCAGAAGGTCGGTGTGGGTTTTCATAATCGTCACATCTCGCGTAATTCGGCGTTTGTTTTCTAATAACGGGATTTCACTGATTTGGCAAAATGTGTTTTTCCCGAATATAAAGCATGTAAATTAGGGCTTTGTCCGGATATTCAGGAAAACCGTGCCTAAATATGGTGACAGCTGTTTCGGAATTTGTCTTATTTGGTGACACAGAACGGCACTTAAGGTGACACAGTATGTCCCCCTTAACCATTATACCTGTTATTTTCTTCGAAAAGAGGATTAGGATACGAATTCCCGCTTTTTCGTCATGATTGACAGACTACGCGATTTCGTGCCTTTCTAAGCCCAAGCAGAATCGGTCCAAAGAGATCGAAGACGATGAGGCACTGGCAGGATTATGACATGGACGCAAAACGGTTAACAGGCCGTGGGGCAGGGGTGCTTAAATATGACCTGCTCACGGCGATTGGGCTATTGGGAAGCTTTGGGTCATCAGCCGAACTGATGTCCATGGCGCGTCTGAATATGCTGATCACCGCGCGCTATAACTGGCGAAAGAACGAAATCTCGGTTGGGCAGCGGGATATGGCCGCGATGTGGAATGTCACGGAACGCACGGTCAAACGCGAGGTGCGGCGGTGGACGGACATGCAGATTTTGATTTCGGTGCGAAAGGGTGTTCGAGGTCGGGTTGCCTGTTATCGATTGGATACCTCAGAGATCTATCGCCGATCCGCGCCGCATTGGGATCAGGTGGGCCCAGATTACGTGGACCGAATGACAGAAACCTCACCAATCAAGCCAGAACCAGAGGCCAACAAAGTGGTTTCGATAGATTTCCGCTCCAAGTCCTTGGCCGCGCATCAGGAAGAGCCGGAAACCAAGGGCACATGGGACGCTGTGCATCAACGCCTGCGCCAGCATCAACCGCACCAATACGCGGCGTGGATTGCGCCATTGAAACGAGGGGTAGACGAAGACGGGGTGTTGCGTTTGATCGCGCCGTCCAGATTTGTGGCGCGCTATGTCGAAAACCATCTGATGGCGGCGATCACTGAAGCGGTGACAGTTTGCATCGGCCCGCGCCGGCGCATTTTGGTAGAAGCAGAGTCGGCTTAGCGCGGCGCAGATAGATCGTGTGGGCCAATGCGCAGTGGGGTAGGGGGCCTTTGGCCATTTGCAGGCAACGGTCCCATATCAGCTCAAAGATGTCCTGATGCGCACCGCTGACGCGGTTTCGTCTCAGCCCGAAGAGACTTCACACGATTGGGCGTCACCCAAATCTGGCAACCATCCGGCAGCCTTGAGCGCACCAAACCCTGGAGGAGACCACACCGTGACAAAAAACCAGCCATCTTCTTCGTCGTGCGAATACAAGACGCTATCGCCAACTTCGACCGACCCTATTGCATCCCCATTCTGGGGTCCCGAAGTAACCTCGACCTTGGGTCCTTTCCAACCAATGCAGGCAGATTCGTAGGAGGACCGGATCGGTTGTTCTCTGAGTAACTTGCGAAACTTCAAAGCCGTAAGGTCAAACGTTGTCGTGCTCGTGTCCACGGTGCAGCCAAGCTCTTTTTCTCGTTGTTCAATAATCGAGACTTTTTGGCGATCTTCTGCGGAAAGAGTAGGGTTGCTGGTTGTGCATCCCGTGTTGTCGTACAGAGATTTCCCCAATGGGGACCCAAAGCAATACCCCGCTGCGTCAAACACGCTGTTTCGCGCGAACCAAAGATCGTTGCAAACTTCTTCGGCTTGAACCGACGTTGCCGCAATCGTCGCAAGTATCGTCAAACGGATCATCATCTCTGCACTCCCAAACCCCAGTTTCACTCGTATCATATTTTGAAAGATGAATTGCAGGCAATTACACAAAAACCGGCATCGCTGATTGCGACACCCGATCGATGCGTCTTCGTTGCCGCCAAGCGGTCATTCAATTCGGCACCTCGGCGTCATCGCATTCGGCCTGTATTTTTTGGACGGCGCTAGACGTATTCCGCGAAACATACCAAACCGCCGCGTAAACTAATCCAACCGAAATGATGTCGAACGGGTCTGGGAATTCAAATGCTATCGCCCCAGCCGTTGGAAGAAGTAATATCCCGACGCTCGGTAGAGAATGCTTGATGAGAGCTCGACAGCAAGCCTTTGGGTTTTTTGTTCTACGCT
>JBDWGM010000105.1:0-37488 GCA_039975755.1 Paracoccaceae bacterium
CTATGGGCCGGGCGGGTACAAATTCACAGACTTTATGCGCGTGGGAATTCCGCTGAACCTCAGCATTGGAATCTTGTCTTCGATCTTTATTCCTGTGTTCTGGCCGCTTTAAGCGATATTGTCACTGCGCCCGGCCGCACGCCCCGAAAAGATGCAACCGCCTAGAAATGTGCCTTCTAACGCGTTGTATCCATGGTAGCCGCCGCCGCCAAATCCGGCCACTTCGCCAGCGGCGAACAACCCTGGAATAACGTTGCCATCCGCACCGACCATTCTTGATTGCAAATCGGTTTGAAGGCCGCCCAGTGTTTTTCGGGTCAGAATGTTCAAACGAACCGCAATCAGTGGGCCATTTTCCGGGTCAAGAAACTTGTGCGGTTTGGCAACTCGGATCAGTTTATCACCCTTGTAATTGCGGGCGGCCAGAATGGCCTGCATTTGCGCGTCTTTGGTGAACGGATTGTCGACCTGCGCATCGCGGGCTTCGATTTGTTCGCGTAGATGCGTTTGGTCGATCAAATCACCGCCGGCGACCTGGTTCATCCCTTTCACTAGATTTTCTAGGGTGTCGCTGACCACAAAGTCCGCGCCTTTGTCTTTGAACGCTTCGACAGGTTCGGTCGCGCTTCCACCTGAAAACACCCGTTGGCGCAACGATTCACGCCAAGATTTTCCGGTGAAATCAGGGTTCTGTTCCGACCCTGACAATGCAAATTCTTTTTTGATGACTTTCTGAGTCAGCACAAACCAGCTGTATTCGTATCCAGTCGCCAAAATCGCCTTTAGCGTGCCGATACTGTCAAACCCGGGAAGAACCGGCGCTTGGAAACGGTTGCCTGTTGCGTCAAACCACATTGAGGATGGACCGGGCAGAACACGAATGCCATGTGCGGGCCAGATTGGATCCCAGTTCAGAACACCCTCGGTATAATGCCACATGCGATCACCGTTGATGACATGCCCCCCTGCCGATTTCGAAATATCGATCATACGACCGTCGACATGTGCAGGAACACCAGCAACCATAGTCTTTGGCGCGGGGCCCAGTCGATCCGTCGGCCAAACCTTGCGGACCATGTCAAAGTTGCCGCCTATGCCACCAGATGTGACGATGACAGACGCCGCATGAAATCGGAAATCACCGGTGATATCGCGGTTGGTTTTTTGTCCACGTGCGGCCGGGTCCTCTGCCAGAACGGATCCTGAAACACCGTTGGCCGATCCGTTTTCCATCTCAATACGGTCGACTTGATGCCGAAATTTGTACACCAACCGCCCGGATTTTTCGTGTTCTTCACATCGCGCAACAAATGGTTCCAAAACGCCCGGACCAGTTCCCCAAGTGAGATGAAAGCGCGGTACGGAATTGCCATGCCCGGTCGCCGTTCCATCGCCGCGTTCCGCCCATCCAACAACCGGGAACCAGCGAATGCCCATGCCATGCAACCAAGATCGCATCGGACCGGCGGAAAACTCCAGATAAGATTTCGCCCATTGCTTGGGGAAATCATCTTCGGGGCGATCAAATTGGGCGGATCCCATCCAATCGCGCGTGGCAAGGTCCTTGCTGTCTTTTACGCCTAACCTACGTTGCTCAGGGGTATCCACCATGAACAGACCACCAAGCGACCAAAAGGCCTGACCGCCCAAATTCTGCGGACCTTCTTGATCGACGACAATGACTGATTTGCCGCGGTCACACAGCTCTGCTGCGGCAACAAGACCGGACAGGCCGCCCCCGACAATGATTACATCTGCGTTGTCCATTGGCTTCTCCTATCGTGTGCGAAACCACGCCACAAAGGGCAGGGCGCATAAATACATGGTGATCCCGTAAACTGCAGAGGGCAAGGCCAGAGTGCTGAACCCTTGGGTCGTGCCGCTGATCAATGCGGCCAGAGCAATACCAAGTGTTGCATTCTGAATGCCAACCTCAAGAGAGATTGTTTTGCGTTCACCCCAGGTCAGACCAAGCCCCGATGCCAATCCAAATCCCAAAATTAAAAGCGAAATATTGAGAAAGATCAAAGCGGGCCCCAGCGTGATCAGGTTTTCTGTGAAAATGGTCCAGTTTCCGGCAACAGCGGCAACAATGATGATACCGAAAAGAATTGCGGCCACGCGAGACAGCAAGGGCTCGATCTTGTCTGCGATGGACGGGACCAATTGACGGATCAATAGACCCAGAAGAACGGGAACAGTCGTTATCAGAAAGACTGCGATGGTCAGTTCTCGCACACTTATAGGTGGGGCTAAATCACCCATAAAATGGTGCAAGGACCAAGCCGCTAAGGCGGGAACCGTCAACAACGACAAAAGACTGACAATTGCGGTCAACGTTACAGACAATGCTACATCGCCCTTGGCCAGTTTTGAGATCATGTTTGATGTGACGCCACCCGGACAAATGCTGAGCAACATGAACCCGACCGCTATTTCCCCGCCCAATCCAAAGACTTGAATGACAATGAATGCAGCCAAGGGCAGCACCGCAATCTGCGCCACTGCACCCAGAGTAAACGCTTTAGGTCGTGTCAGAACTCTGGTGAAATCTGCGAAGGTCAGGCCCAATCCAAGACTGAACATGATGATTGCCAATGAAAGCGGCAAAACCACCTTGATAAGGATGTCCATAGCGTTCCTCCGGTTATTCAAAACCTATGTGAGAGCGCCATGGACGAGCAAGCATGACGCGCCGTCAGAGCGGCCAGAAAACCAAAATGGCTGGGATTGAAACCGCAATAACGATAATCTCAAGCGGCAAACCCATTCGCCAGTAATCCCCGAATTTATACCCGCCGGGGCCAAGGATGAGCGTGTTATTCTTATGCCCGATTGGGGTTAGGAACGCAGACGAGGCGGCGACCGCAACGGCCATCAAAAACGGGTCAGGCGAAACCCCCAAGGTCAAGGCCATTTGGATGCCAACCGGTGCGGCGACAATTGTTGTCGCTGTGTTGTTCAGGATGTCGGACAGGGTCATCGTGACAATCATCAGAACTGTCAGAACCGCCCAAGCGGGCAATCCGTCCGTCAAGGCAACCAACCATCCAGCAATTAATTCCGTGCCCCCAGATCCTTCAAGTGCAGCGCCCAATGGGATCATTGAACCTAGCAACACGACGACGGGCCATTCGATATGGGTGTACAGTTCAGACAACGGTACGATTTTTGCCAACACATAGGCGACGACCACAAGGCCAAGGGCAATGGGCAAGTAGATTAACCCAAATGACGCCAATGCGACCGCACCTGCGAAAAGACCAATGGCCAGCCAAACTTTGCTATCGGCAGTGACGTTCAACCCTCGTTCGGCCAAGGGCAATGTACCCAACCAAGTGCTAACATCAGGACCAGTTCCAGCAGGCACCAATAACAAAAGGATGTCGCCGGTTTTGAGCGCAGTCTTTCGGATTTGCTGGGTGATCTGTTTTCCTTCGCGGGAGATGCCCATCAAAACTGTGCTTTGTCGCCAGGAAAGACCAACCGCTTGTGCTGTTCGCCCGACAAGGCGGCTTTGGTCGGTCACGACAACCTCGATCACCTCGACCCCTTCACCAGCAGCATTCAAACGTTCTTCTCGTTTTGTATCTGCCAAGGCCAGACCAATTGCGGTGCGAAATTCGTCCAATGCTTCGGGGGCTGCTTCCAAAACCAACGCGTCGCCCGCCTGAAGGGTCGTGTTTTGCGCCCGCCCATAGCGACGCTTGCCGTCTCGGATCAAACCCAGGATGGCAACATCGGTTTTTTCGGCTTCTTCTTCCAATTCATTGACGCGTTTCCCAATGTGCTGGTTGCCTTCAGGAACGGTTAATTCCGCGATATATGCAGACATATCGTTTGTTCCGACGGCGTCTTCGTCCCGTTTGGGAATCAATCGCCAGCCGATCAAAGCCACAAAGAGCAAGCCCGCTATCGCTGTCACGCCGCCCACCGGCGCAAAGTCGAACATACGAAAGGGTTCGCCCAACGTATCTTCACGAATGGTCGCAATAATGATGTTGGGGGGGGTTCCGATCAACGTGACCATACCACCCAGAATTGTCGCGAAACTTAAGGGCATCAGGCTTAACCCAACTGGGCGCCCGGCTTTTCGGGCTGTTTGAATATCGACAGGCATCAAAAGGGCAAGTGCCGCGACGTTGTTCATAAAGGCAGACAACACCCCGCCGATAGCACCCATCAAAGTGATATGACCTCCCAAGGATCGCGACGCGTCAACCAAAGTGCGTGTGATCAAAAACACAGCACCGGATCGAACAAGACCTGCAGACACGACTAGGACCAATGCCACAACAAGTGTTGCTGGGTGGCCAAAACCTGAGAACGCTTCGGATGAGGGGACAACGCCCAATACGACGCCAACCATGAGGGCGGAGAACGCGACTATGTCATAGCGGAATCGCCCCCAAAGAAGCAGAGCAAAAACAGCGCCAAACAGCGAAAAGAGGATTATCTGATCTTGTGTCATGAACTGAGAATAACCGTTTCAACCAAAAGGTTCGATGGAAATTCTGTCTGAGTGCCACTTTGATCAGCGATGAATTGGCGAAAGTGACCTTCCTGTCCAAATGAGAAACTGCAGCAGTGATTGCAACGAATAAGTTTAGCGCTGAGAAAGATGCACAGGTTCAGCAATCCGACCTTAAGCTGGGAATTCAAACCTGAGCGGGGATTGAACCGAAGGGCCAGCCTGAATATAGAACTTTATACATTCGATACGTGAGGAGACGCACCGTGGCAGGCCATTCGAAATGGGCGAATATTCAGCACCGTAAGGGACGCCAGGACAAGATCAGAGCAAAGCTCTTTTCAAAACTGTCCAAGGAAATCACCATTGCCGCCAAAATGGGCGATCCTGACCCCGAGAAGAATCCTCGTTTGCGTTTGGCTGTTAAAGAAGCCAAAAGCCAGTCCATGCCGAAAGACAATATCGAACGCGCGATCAAGAAATCGCAAGCGGGAGATGGCGATGATTACGAAGAAATTCGGTATGAAGGCTATGGTCCAGGTGGTGTTGCAGTGATTGTCGAAGCGATGACCGATAATCGTAACCGTACTGCATCCACGGTGCGTTCGACATTTACCAAATCTGGCGGGAATTTGGGCGAAACAGGTTCTGTCGGGTTCATGTTCGAACGCAAAGGCGAGATTGTTTACAATGCCGAAGCCGGTGATGCAGACACGATCATGATGTCTGCAATCGAGGCCGGTGCGGAAGACGTCGAAAGCAGCGAAGAAGGGCATTTCATCTGGTGTGCGGACACTGATCTGAATGATGTTTCGTCCGCGTTGGAAGCCGATCTTGGAGAAAGCGACGCAACGCGCCTGGTCTGGAAGCCCACGACGACGACGGAACTGGATTTGGATGGAATGGAAAAACTAATGCGGCTGATCGATGCATTAGAAGATGACGATGATGTCCAGCGCGTCACTGCGAATTTTGAAGCAAGCGACGAAGTTATGGAACAGTTGGGTTAGTCCTTCGTCCTGACGGTCTAGCGATGAAGTTCTTGCGCGTTCCTATAATTTGAATCGCGCGCTTTATTTGACCAATTTTCGTTTAATGAATAACCGAAGCCAGAGATGTGGCCTCGGTTTTTTTGGAATAAGCCTGAGGATTGTGCACCGAATGATGGGCAGTTTGTTCACGCGACGAAACGATTGTCCTCGTTTCCTTGATCGCCTTGCCATCCTCTGAAACGGCCAACCAGTTCGCCAAGCTCTCGTACTGACAAAGCCAGTGCACTTGTTGCTGCAGTCGTTTCTTCGAACATAGCTGCGTTTTGTTGTGTGGACATATCCAGCTTGTCGATCGATTGGTTAACCTCGTCGATGCCTTGTTTTTGTTCCACCGCACGCGAAGAGATCCCGTCAATTTGATCCGCAATTGCGTCAACGCTTTTTGTGATATTGGCAACGTTCACACCGTTGTCTTTCACCAAGGCGACACCTTCTTTGACGTGAAGGGTACTTTCGGAAATCAGATTATTAATCTCGCGTGCTGAGTCTGCTGCTCGCTGTGCCAAAGCCCGCACTTCCGAGGCAACAACCGCAAAACCGCGTCCGGATTCACCGGCTCGAGCGGCCTCGACACCGGCATTCAGGGCAAGCAAGTTGGTTTGGAAGGCGATGTCATCGATAACCTCAATGATCTTGCCAATTTCTTCTGAAGAACGCTCGATCTTGTGCATTGCAGTTTCAGTACGTTTTACCGCATCGATACTGGATTTCGCCCGCTCGGTTGTTTCATGTGTCAACTCTCGTACAGATTGGATGCCTTCTGTCGTCTGTTCAACGAGATTGGTCATGACTTGCATGGTTGAAGATGTTTCATTGATGGCAGCTGCAGCGCTTTCTGTTCGTTGCGATAGATCCAAGGACGCGGCCTCGATTTCGCTGACAGTGGTCCCCAAATGAGACGTGTTTTCCGAAATTTCGCTGACAATTTCCTTCAACGATTTTAGCGCGGCATTGAAATCCAAGCGTAAAGGTTTGTACTGTTCGTCAAAGAAGTGATCGATAGACACATCCAAGTCGCCATCTGCCATGCGTCTCAGCGAGTCTGCTAAGTCTGTTACAACTTGCGCCAATGCGGCAGCCTGCTTTTCTTGTTCGGCGGCATGCTCTTTTTGGACTTTGTCATTTGCGGCGCGCAATTCGCCCAATCGTACTTCTTCTGCTTCATTGGCCGCTTTTTGTCGTGCTTCTTCGGCGGCTTGACGCTGCTGTTCTTGCTCGGCGCGTTCTATACTGTCTTTTTCGGCCTGTTCCGCATCCGCTTTCGCCTTTTTCAATGCGTCTCTCATATCCGCAAGACTCGCAGACATTTGACCAATTTCATCAGCTCGATCAGTGTTCAAAATCTCACAATCATAATTCTGTTCACCAAGCTCGCCCATCGATTCAGATACTTCCAGTATTGGGCGTACGATTGATTTTGACATCCACAACGCGACTAGAGTTGTCACCGCAGTGATGACCAGGCCAAGTAAGGCGAAGCTGTTTCGCATTGCATTAACGGGTGCATACAACGCAGATGCGGGCTCCTCTGTAATGATGGCCCATTGCGTTCCGTGAAAACTGAGGGGGGAGTAGGCGGCAACCATATCGCCAGCTCCTTCGACTTGATAACTCGTTACACCCGTTTCGTTGTTCAAACCCTTTTCAATTGCCGGGCTTTGTTTGCTCGTGGACAGAATTTCATTTTCTTCGGTCGAAGCGATGTCGCTTCGCAAAAGCCCATCCTCACCTACGATGTAGCTGACGGCCACGTCGCCCAAACCTGTATCCGCATTCACTGCCGCATTGATTTTGTCGACAGGCATCTGGATTGCGAGCACACCGATGTACCGGTTGTGTAGATCATAGACGGGTCGCGCGATGAACGCAGCGGGCGCGTCCGCGGATGGACCGTAAGGTGCGAAATCAAAATATACCGCTGTTTCTGCCGCGTCCAATTGTTGTGCTGCACGAAACGCGTTTGCAAGATCGGTGTCTTTCCATTCGCCCGAATTCAGATTGGTTGCAAAATCCAATTCCTTGAACACGGTGTAGACAACGTTCCCATCAGGATCGATCAGAAATATATCGTAATATTCCATCACGGTAAGACGGGCATTCATCCCACTGTGAAAATGCCCGTGAATGGCATCATAACGGCCATTAGCGGTGCCTTCGTTTAAATTGTTTTTTTGACCGGCCGGGTGCGGATTGTCTTCGATGTATGAACGGTGGAGGGACTGCAGCGGGTTATTTATGTCTGCAAAAGCTTCCGTAAATTCGATAAGACCGTCGACTGTTGCCGTATCATAGGCCAATGCGTAAAGGTCGGCGTCGACATTAAGAAGCAAATCCTTAAGTCGTGTAGCCGGTCCTTGGCTCGCAGCTGACAGGCGCCCATAAGCTTCTTCCGTCAAAGCATTTCGTGATTGAGTGAACGCAGCAATCGAAGCAACCAAAACTGACAGAGCGGTGAGTGCGATCATGATCGCGGGCAGTTTAACGACTAAACGAGTGTTGTGAAACCGAGACATCATTTTTCCTGTTGCTATTGCGCGGTGCGAAAACGGCACAGGAGGCAAACTAGAATGGACAAGTTTATTAGGCCTTAATAAGGGACTCGAATGTGTCAACGAGGTAGCTCTGAACCTCAGGTCACTGCGTGAAGACCGATATTTTGGTTTGCAGGATCGAGAGTGCAAAAGGACGATTTTGAGTCGTCGATTTACATAAGTTATGGTCATTCAGGCCGGCGATTTGGAAAAGAAAAAGCGCAAGGCAGTATTGCCATGCGTTTTGCAGTTTCAAGTCCGAAGAATTTTACCGAAATTAGTCGTCGAGGCTATCAAGATAGGCAACAACATTTGCACGATCTTCGATTTTTGCGAGACCGGCGAACCCCATTGTCGTTCCTGGTGCGTAGCTTTTTGGGTTCTCAAGAAAACCATTCAAAGCTTCAGGAGTCCAGTCGCCCTCAAGGCCTGCGACTGCCTCGGAATACGCTCCAAAACCTTCAGCAGAACCGATGTCACGTCCCACGACGCCGTAAAGATATGGACCGGCCCCGTTTGCACCTGATTCCAGCTTGTGGCAGGCGCTACACTTGCGGAATACTTTGGCTCCTGCGCTTGCGTCGGCAGTCGCCAGAACGTCGGCAAACGCGACTTCTACGACATCTTCTTCGACTTCCTCGGCGCCTGTATCAATGACATAGGCCTGTTCGGCGCCATGGCCGCCCACATGGTACGTTACTTCCGCGGCCCACTTTCCTAGTAGTAACACAAGAAGAGCTCCACAAAGGCTTGCAGCGATCTTTGTCATGGTCATCGTATCGAACATCTTGCACCCGCGATTGAATTTGCAGTTCGAGGCGGTATCTATTTGTTCCCCTTTCCTCTGGCAAGGTATAGAAGGCGCGACCAATCGCCCTGCCTACGGTCGGGACGTAGAAAAATGATGGATGAGGACGGATTTCATGTCGCAGCGGATCGCTTTCCAGGGAGAGCTTGGTGCCTATGGCCACGAAGCAGTGCAAATGGCGCGTCCAAATGCCGTTCCGGTGCCCTGTGGAACATTTGAAGATGTGATTGATTCCATGCGATCCGCAGAGGCTGATCTGGCAATGCTACCTGTCGAAAACACAACTTACGGACGCGTCGCCGATATTCACCGTCTTTTGCCTGATTCGGGCATGAACATAGTTGACGAAGCTTTTGTGCGCGTGCGCATTTCTTTGATGGCAATGCCTGGGCAAAAAACGTCGGAGATCAAACGCGTTCGATGTCACCCGGTGCTTATTCCGCAAGCGCGTACCTTTTTAGAGGCGCATAGCATGATCGCAGAGGCGGCAACTGACAACGCTGGTGCTGCAGCAGATATTGCCCGTGACCATGAAATGGGTGTTGGTGCACTGGCGTCTCGTTTGGCGGCCGATATCCATGGGTTGGAAGTTTTAGCCAGCGATATTGAAGATACGTCTTACAATACGACGCGATTTCTTTTGATGTCTCCGAAACCGGATCACACGCGACGCTCAGAGAAAATGCTTACAACTTTTGTCTTTGAAGTGCGAAATATCCCTGCTGCACTTTACAAAGCGATGGGTGGGTTCGCCACCAATGGCGTGAATATGACCAAGCTGGAAAGCTATATGGTTCGCGGCGCGTTTACGGCGACACAGTTTTACGCAGATATTGAGGGCCATCCCGATGATGCGCCCGTTCAGCGTGCGTTGGAAGAGTTAGATTATTTCACGAATCGCTTGGATATTCTGGGCGTGTATCCGGCGGCTGTCGGACGAGATTAATCAAGCTGTGCGGCTTAATCGATCTTCGATCACTTTCGCATATTCAGCCGCGCGAAGTTTGAAACGTTTGTTGAGTGAAGATTTGGCCAGCTTGAGCGATTGAATCAAAAGGCGCGCTGACAAGTTCATTGGTCTTAATTCCAATGCAATGGCCATCCGCGTGCGGGTTCGCGACAGCGGGATCAATTCAATCTCAAACGATCCGTCGATCCCCTGGGATTTGGCGGCTAAACCTATGTCGGTCGGCGATGTCAAATTAACCATGGTCAAGCGGACATCACGTTTTTTACCGCGCAAGGTGAATGACACATCCCATGTCATGCCAAGACCAGGTTCGGGCAATTTGTCGACACGTTGGACGGTTGCGCCACGACGCATGGCTTGACGTTCAAACCTGTCGAAATCGCACAGGAAATCAAAAACGTCCTGTATCGGAGCATCAATGTCTTCGCGGTTCGAAAATTTCATGTGCGGACTTGCTCGATTATGCCGAAATGGCCAGTTAGTATTTCCATCGGGTTAATCGAGCGTATCTGCAAGCCAATTTTCAAGCAAAAAATGAGCTATTGCACCCTTTCGCGCCGGTAAGATGCTTTCGTGTTCGCCTGCGAAAGCTCTAGCAAGCTCTTCGCGACTGACCCATATCGCATCTTCGATTTCATTTGGGTCGATTGTGATATCATCATTAAGGGCTTCGCCTTGGCACCCAAACATCAAGGATGCGGGAAAGGGCCAAGGTTGACTGGCCAGATATCCAACTTTTCCGACACGAATACCGGATTCTTCCCAAACTTCGCGCCTTACAGCGGCTTCTATGGTTTCGCCTGGTTCGATAAACCCGGCTAGCAGCGAATACATCCCCTCTGGCCATCCCGGGGATCTCCCAAGAAGCACAGAGTTACCCTTGGTAATCAGCATGATGACAACAGGATCCGTGCGTGGAAAATGATGACGGCCACAAGCACCACACGTGCGTTGCCAGCCTGCGGAGTTGACTGTGCTGGGTTGCCCGCAATAGGAACAAAACTGATGTGCCTCGTGCCAGCTTAACAGTGCTTTGGCCGTCGCGGCCAGTTCTGCGTCTCGCGGGTTCAGCCATGTCATAACGCGCCGCAATTCAGCAAATACTTCCCCATCGGACAGGCTTGGGTGACTCTGTTCGCTTGTGTCAGCAAATCCGCCCAATTGCGATTGATCCAACTCGGCCGGGGTCCAGTCGGAAAGGTCGACTGCAAAACGTCCCGCACCGTCTTCTCTGCCTAGAAAAATGGTGTCCGCCGAGGCGTCTTCGAGGATCGGATGCGTTAACGGCAAGCGGACAAGATGTGCCGGACGTTCCTTTTGAATCAGAGGTTTTCCGCGCCATAAGATTATCGCCCGGCTAGTGGGATCATTTTTTAAAGAGTTTAGGGCGGTGGCATCGGTGCGTAGCTCGGCAGCGCGATCAAGATTGCTGCCACCAAATGTAACTGTTTCGGCCGTTTGCATAGTGCCCCCCTTAATTCAGTATTCAGGCTTTGCATGGCCTGCACTTGGGTGCAAGCATTGCGTCCAAGCATCACCACCAAGAAGAATAGCTCTACAAGAAATTTATTTTCCAAAGGGCTGGACGCGTGTTTGAAATCCCTCGAAAAAGACATTCATGAAAACCGAGGGCGTGAGCGCTCAGATAATTGCCGACCTACGGATTTTGGCCACGAGTGATGTCCACATGCATCTCTCGGGGCACGACGATTTGCGCAATCGCCCGTCGCCCAAGACGGGTTTGGCACGCCTCGCGCCTTTGATAACACTCCAACGCGAAACTGCGCAGGGGGCGGTGGTGTTGTTTGACAATGGCGATACACTGCAAGGCACATCTTTGGGTGCGACAGCGGCTGAGAATGGTGTAGGTGCCGAACATCCCCTTCTTCAGACGATGCATTTGCTTGGGTATACTGCCATGGGCGTAGGGAATCATGATTTCGATTTCGGAATGGATTACCTTGAACGTTTCGCCGGGGCGGCTCAGTTTCCGGTTTTGTGCGGAAACATGCGGAGCAAACGCAAAACGGCGTTGAAGACGGGAACCCTCGTTGATGTCGAAGTGTCATGTTCAGACGGACAAACACGACCTTTAAAGATCGGAGTCGTCTCAGGGTTGCCAAGCCAAACCGGGCGTTGGGCCCGAGACCGGATCGGCGATCACGTGACGTTTTGCGAGCCGGTAAAGGTGATGTGCGATACCGCGGATGTGTTGCGTGAAAACGGTGCGAATATTGTTGTCGCGCTATGTCATTCGGGGTTCGATGATAAGATCGACGTGCCAGATTTAGAGAATTTTGGATCGTTATTGGCAGCGTCGCAAGCGTTCGACGCAATCGTGGCGGGGCACACGCATCAATGTTTGCCAGGGCCAAAAATGAGTGACGCCAAGGACGTCGATTATGTCAATGGAACCGTAAAAGGAATACCAACGGTAATGCCGGGTTATGCGGCTTCTCATTTGGGATGCATTGATCTGAAACTGGCGGTGTCGACCCAAGGCAGTTGGGATGTTGTTTCGGCTAAGTCCGAGCTTTTGGCCGCTCGCGGACAGCCAGCGGAACCAAAAGTCACTCAGGTGATCGAGCCGGCCCAAATGCTGACGAATAGGCGTCTAAACGAAGTGGTCGGACAAACGGATGTTTACTTGCATTCGTATTTTTCCTTGTTGTGCCCTGATCCCGCGCAAGGTTTGCTGGCCTACGCTTTTCTGAATGCGTTGGACCAATGTGCCATTCCATCAGACCTTATTCATTTACCAAGATTGGCTGTTGTCGCGCCTAGCTTGTCGGGAGGACGCGCTGGTCCGGACCATTACGTCGATGTACCACCGGGTCCCATTCCCCGGCGTGCAATAGATATGCTGTGCCCATACGAAGACTCTTTGTGTGGTGTTGTTTTGACCGGCCAAGACATAACAGAGTGGCTTGAACGCTCGGCCATAATTTTCAGTCAAATGGACGAATCCAATTCATCTCCCAGACTGACGCAAGTCGGTTTGCCGGGATTTAATTTCGACATGTTTTTGGGTCTGTCTGTCGTTATCGATCCGCGTCAACCCGCGCGATATAACGTGAATGGGCAAATCGTTGATCCGACGGCTCATCGGATCAGCTCAATTCAGTGGAACCAATCTGCTATCGATCCGAAGCAACAGTTTTTGGTCGCAATGAGCAATTTCCGTGCAAATGGTGGGGGTAAATTTCCCAGTCCGGCAAGTACTGGCGCGGATTTTGTTTCGGACATCACGTTAAAGCAGGCGATCATTGATCTATTGCAATGCGGGACGTGGAAAGGCCACGTTTCGGCAGATTGGCATTTGCATCCTGAGATTGCTCACAAGGCCAATTTCGAAACCGCGCCAAACGCCATTTCGCATCTGAGTGAAATTCACCGCTACAACCCGACACCATTGAATGAAACGGAAGATGGTTTTTTGAAAATACAAATATCGCTTTGAACGTGATCTCTGACGCGGAGGCATCTTGCGAAGTAGAAAACTGATCGCTATATCGTGAATCGAGAGGTTGGCGCGGGTAAGCGCCTCGCCAACCCGGTCAGATCCGGAAGGAAGCAGCCGTAACGAGCCCCGCTTGGGTCGATGTCAATCTCTCACCGTATCTCCATTCAACTTGCGCGTTCTATGATCCCATAATAACGGGCCAAAGAGTCTTGTTGATCGGTGCGAACAAGCCCAAATGACCAACCTTTCCAAGGTTGTGATCTGCGGGATAGATCGTCGTGTGATGAGCTGTTTCGTAGAGGTCGGCCAATCTCTGAACGCACTTTGGCGTCGTCATGACGTCGTCCTTTAAGCTAAATAATTGTATCGGCGCGCTCAGTCTGTCTGGACGAAAATCAGGTAGCTTGCGCCCAAATTCGTGCTGGAAAAATCCGCGATTCGTGCACCAATCTCGCCATTGCCAATATACTCCGCTTGGTAAATCTTCACCAAATCCAAGAGCGCGGCCAGGCATATACCCTGAAAGGGCAGTCGCGGCTGGACCGAGGCCGTACCAAAACAAATAGGCGAGCCATCGATATGATAATGGGTGATCCTTAACGTGAACCAACCCGCTTGATACGCCAATGATGCGTGCAACATCTGATATATCGTCTTGCGCGGGGATCATCATCGCCCCCAAAGAATGGCCAACCAACCAAATTGGGGTGTCCGGGATCAATTTGCGTGCTGCTTGTCGCGCGGCTTCTGCATCGGTGATGGCCCAATCGCTCATTTTGGCGGTCGAGTTGCGCATCGAACCGGACGCGGATCGCCCAAAGTCGCGATAATCATAGGTCAAACACGCCAAACCACGTTCGTTTGCCAGCCATCGTGCAAAATGCCGATAGAAGCGTTGGGGCACGCCAGTTGCGCCATTAAGGACAACAATTGCAAAAGCTGGATGGGACGGAAGATACAGTTGCCCCACCAATTCTGCACCATCCTTTGTTTTGAAAACTTGGGTCTGTTCGGCAGCGTTGCGCAGTTCTTGTGTGTCACGTGGCATGGAAATTCTCCCGCTCTAGACTGATTGGTCTATTGTTAGAACTGGACCAATCGGTCTATTGATGTCAAGATAAAACGATGAAGACATCTTCACGCCCATTGCCAACTAAAGATCGATTGATCAGATCGGCGGCGAACTTGTTTCGCACGCGTGGGTATCATGGCGTTGGATTGAACGACCTATTGGCAGATGCCAACGCCCCAAAAGGGTCATTGTACCATCACTTCCCACAAGGAAAATCTGATCTGGCTCTGGCCGCAGCGACATGGGCATCAGACGAAATGTTACGATTGATCGCAGCCAGTTTCGATGATGCGGCGACCTTTCGGGATGGTGCGACGACGCTGTGCTTTAAACTGGCGAAACTGTTTGATTTGACAGGGAAATGGGATGCTTGCCCAATCGGCTCAACCTTGTTTGAAGGACCGGACAACGAAGGATTTCGGACCCACGCCATGCATCTTTACGATGGATGGATTGCCGAAGTGTATGATCACGCAGGTCGTTTCGGAATGTCTGAAACGGATGGGCAACGTGCAGCAGAACATTTGTTCGTTTTGGTGCAAGGAGGCTGGCTTTTGGCCCGCGCACGACGGTCATCGGATGTGATACGCGAGTTGCCCGCAATGATTGCCGATTGAGTGTTCTGGCAAGTGGTATTGAAAGGGCCGCGCCGAGGGAAACGCAGCCCGATCATCATTTCATCAAAGCGCGCGCTTGATCCGGAGTGAGTGGATCAGGGCGTGTGCATGTACTGTCCAGCGTTACAAATGCTCCGGTTTCCCCAGACTTTAGCGTGGCCGTCATCACGTCTATGACGTGACTTGCCAATTCCAGCGAACACCTATGCGGACGGTTTTCGCGAATGGCTGCTGCCATATCCGCTAAGCCAGCCGTACGGTAATTGGCTTGCGGTTCACCAGCACCGTTGGTTTCATTAGCCTTGCCAAACGGGTGATCCCATTCAGGCAAGGTTTCCATGTCCGCGTTATCAGCCCCCCCAGCGATGATTGCGCCGCCAAAGAAGTTCGGGTCAGGAATATAAAGAGAACCGTCAGTGCCATAAAGCTCAAGGTTTTCGTGGCGATGCGCCCATACATCCCAACTGGTGACAATGCTGACCGTCGCGTCGTTTTCGAAATGAAACAACGCTTGAATGTTGGTTGGTGTGTTCACCTGCAAGGTTTCACCTTTGCGCGGCTCGGACTTGATCACGCGAGTGTCTGATGCCGAAGTCGTCAAGGCCGCGACGCGTATGACTGGACCAAGGATATTGACCAAAGCCGTCACATAGTAAGGGCCGATATCCAACATTGGGCCTGCACCGGGCTGGAAAAAGAAATCAGGGTTTGGGTGCCAATGCTCCATCCCATGATTCATAACCATCGCGGATCCAGACGTGATTTTTCCCAGTGCGCCACTGTCAACCAGAGCGCGCGCCTGCTGATGCGCGCCCCCTAAGAACGTGTCCGGCGCTGACCCAACCCTCAAACCATTTTCTTGCGCTAATTTTGCCAATTCCGTTGCTTCTGTCATGGCCAGAACAAAAGGCTTTTCCGAATATGCGTGTTTGCCAGAGTCCAGAATGCGTTTCATGACCGGATAATGCGCTTCTGGAATTGTGAGGTTCACGACGATGTCGATGTCGTCAGACGCCAACAAGTCATCAACACTTAGGGCGCGCAGGCCAAATTCGGCGGCGCGGGCTTTCGCCGCTTCCATTGAAACATCGGCGCAAGCCACAACTTCGATGTCGCGGTACAAAGGGGCCAGACGCATATATGCGCCCGAAATATTGCCACAGCCGATAATTCCAACTTTCATTGGGCCAACTTTCAGAGGGGTCGTCATGCGTTAGCCTTCCATAGCTTTCATTGCCGCAATTGAGCGTTCGGCAAAGCGTTTGTGATCATTTGGATTGTCGTGTTCTGCAATGAAATGGATGCAACCCGTGGCGCGTGCCGCTTTGAACACAGCTGGCCAATCAACGGTTCCATGACCAACATCTGCCCAACCATCTTCGTCTTGGCATGTGCCACTGGCGGCAATGTCTTTGACATGAGTGCATATGATCCGATCGCTATAGCGTTCGATCCATTCCAGTGGGTCACTGCCGCCGCGCACAACCCAAGCCACGTCCAGTTCCAAACCGACATTGGGTGCAGAGTCCAAAATCAACGCCATTGGAATTTCGCCCGTTGGCAGGGCGACAAATTCGAAATCGTGATTGTGATATCCAAATTGGAATCCGGCCGCGGTGATCGCATCGCCCACTTTGGCAAGTCTTGCGCCATAGGTTTTCCATCCTGCCGCATCTGTGGGCCGATCTTCTGGCATGATGAAGGGGACAATGATAACCTTGATGCCCAATTCACGCGCCGTTTTCAAAGCACCTTCAGGATCGGTTTCAAGCGACTGCAATCCAAAATGTCCCGTTGGCATTGTTAAGCCTGCAGCATCTAACTCGGCCTTAAGAGTTGAGACATCACTGAGGCCTTCGTACATGGCCCCAAATCCTTCTACGGCAGAAAATCCCGCTGCGCTGATCATGTTCAGTGTGTCGGACAAGGGTGGGTAGTTGCGCGAAGAATAAAGCTGATAGGAATACTGGGTCATAATGCCCCCCTTAAGGTTGATGCCCCTGCGTCTTGAGGAACGGCGTAAGTGGCTGAGTACAGATCGCGCGCAGTGAAGCGGGGTGTGAGATCCGGCGACGCTGGCGTGAATCGGATTGATTGCGGTGTGTTTGGCAAAAGAGTGATCGCGTTGTCAGAAAAGCGTCCGGGTATGTCGGCTTCAAGAGAAACAAACAGGCCCAAGGATCGCGCATGAAGGTCGACGTTCCAGTACCCGTCTTTTTGGCACGGGGTCATGGCAATTTCCGGGTCACGCAAGTCCAGTGACTTATAGCGCTGTAATGCGATGTGGTCAGACCCCTGCGCCGTACTCGATTGCCATTTGAACCAAAGCAATGGCGCATCAGGTTTCGAAATTTCCAAAATCGGTTCTGACCGTGCGGAAGAAACGCATTTTGTTGCCGTCTCAATAGACTGGACACTGCCATGTTCGTCCAAGCTGAAAGCTACAACATTGAAGTCCGTCTCTTGACGCGTGTCGTTTACGGCAGTGAAGCGAATGCAATCGTCATCAGGAATCGCAAAAACCGAGGTTGGTTCGTAAAAACGTCGGGCCATGTGGTGTAGCAACTTCCAATCACCGCCATGGTTAAGGCTGGACCAGCTCGCGACCGGCCACGTATCGTTTAATTGCCAATACAAAGTGCCCATGCAGTGCGGCTGCAATGATCGCCAATATTCGACAGCTGTGCGAGTGGCGAACCCTTGCTGCACTTGGCTGAGATACACAAAATCTTCGAAACTGTTGGGGAATCGAAAATACCGGAACATCGTTTCAGCAATCCGCGCATTGCCGCCCGAGTTCTTTTGGTGGGCTTCCATGACCGGGCTGGCAATATTCATGTCGGATGGGCTGGCAAATGTTCGGATCACATGGGCCGAGGGAAAAGACTGAAATCCAAATTCCGAACAAAACCGTGGTTTGACATTGCGGTAATGTTCAAAATCACGACCTTCATGCCAAACCGACCAAAAGTGCATATCCCCTTTGCTGTCGTCATGCCAGGCGTCGCCAAAATCTTGTGGTCCCGAGGCTGGGCTTGAGGGCCACCAATTAGCCTGCGGGACCACCTCCGCGAGTGTTGCTTCGATCGTTCTGTTTAATCTGTCATACGCAACCAGATAACGGTCGCGATTGTCACGTGCTTCGGGATACCAAGTCAAAGCACCGACCAGTTCATTGTCGCCACACCAAAGGGCGACGCAGGCATGGTGATTGAGGCGGGTGACTTGATCGCGCACTTCGTGGGCGACCTCATTAAGGAACTCTTGGTCAGATGGGTAGAGGCTGCAAGAAAACATAAAGTCGTGCCAAACCATCAGCCCCATTTCATCACAGAGATCATAGAACCAGTCAGGTTCGTAGCGCCCACCACCCCAGATGCGGATCATGTTCATGTTGGCATGAATGGCCGACTGCAAAAGGTCGCGCACGCCGTCTTGAGTGATCTGGGAAAACAAGGCGTCGGCAGGGATCCAGTTTGCACCACGCATAAATGTGTCGTGACCATTCACACGAAATTTGAAGGCCGCGCCTTTCGCGTCAGGTAAGTTGATATGTTCAACGTCGCGCAAACCAATTTGCCGTGTCGCTTCAGCTTCGCCAGCGGTGACAGTCAATTGATGAAGGGTTTGCGCACCTAAACCAACAGGCCACCACAGATCCGGATTGGGAATGGACAGCACGGCGGTGCCCGTGCCCTGTTTCAAGTGAACGGTTTGCGTGACACCGCAAATGGACACCTTGGCGGATTTGGCACGTTCTGCAGTCACGCGAACGGATAGCTCAGCCAAGTCTTTGCTGTGGGTTTGCGTTACGACTATCCCAGTGATGCGTGCGGTGGTTTGCGAAGACAGGCCAATGCAACCGGTTATGCCAAACGGTGCCAGCGCAATATTCCAGTCCCAGCCAAAGTCGCATTGCACTTTGCGCAGCATATTTCCGTTTGGAATTGGACTATTGCCCTCACTATATGGCACGAAATAGGGCTGTGCCGCTTGGCGGTTTGTGGCCTCTTGAACGCTGGATCGGAAAGTGATCCGAATTTCATTTTTGCCAATCTTCAATGCACTGGATGCATCGACAACATAGCGTCGGAAACTGTTCTGTCCGTTCAGAACCACCTGACCATTGATAGAGACCTCTGCGACGGTGTCTAACCCATCCAAAACAAGGTCGTATTGTGTATTCTCACAAGTGAATTCGCGACTTAAGACCCAGTCCCGTTCTGCGACCCAGCGGCACTCCAATTCGTTGCGGCCGACATATGGGTCGGGCAGGTGCCCGGATGCGGTCAACGCAGAAATACCGTCGCCCGGTACGGACATGTCGCACTGGAAGTCGCCCATACTGTCCTGCAAGGACCAAGTGCCGGAGAGGGTCGCGTTAATCATTGGATCAAAGACGTTCGCCAGTTGCGGCATCAAACAGTGATGCTTTGCTGATGTCACAGTTTAGGTGAGCTTCTGCGCCAGGGGTCGCTTTGTGTTCGGCGGCGACGCGTACTGAAACCTGTTGTCCTTCAACAGAAAGCCAAAGCAAGCTGTCCGACCCCATCGGTTCGTCGATATCAACGATTGCGGGCAGGGTGCCGGGTTGGGCGGTATCAAAGGTTGTGACGTGTTCAGGGCGCAGACCTAATATTGCTTTGTCCAGCGATTGAAGGGGGCCGCCGTCATACCCATCCAGATTGACGCTGTAGTTTCCAATTTTGAATTTTGCAGCGCCATTTTCAACCTCAAGCTTGCCATCAAGAAAGCTCATCGTTGGTGACCCGATGAATCCAGCCACAAAGAGGTTCGAGGGTTTGTTATAGATCGTCTGCGGGTCGGCCAATTGCTGGATGACACCACCTTTCATGACCGCGATCCGATCCGCCAATGTTAGTGCTTCGATCTGGTCATGGGTGACATACACCATCGTATTGTCGAGCCGCTGGTGCAGGCGTTTGATCTCGACGCGCAATTCTGACCTTAGTTTCGCATCAAGGTTCGACAACGGTTCGTCGAACAAGAAAACATCGACGTCGCGCACAAGGGCGCGGCCAATTGCTACACGCTGTCGTTGCCCCCCGGATAAGGCACCGGGCTTTCTGTCCAAAAGGCTTTCGATCTGCAAAATGCCCGCTGCCCGGTCGACACGTTCGTTCACTTCGGCTTTTGGCATTCGTTGATTTTTAAGCCCGAAGGACAAATTCCCGCGCACGGTCATTTGCGGATAAAGCGCGTAGGATTGGAAAACCATTCCGATGCCTCGGTCTTTTGGTTCTTCCCAAGTGACGTTTTTCCCGCCGATGTGGATTTGACCGTCGGTGACATCCAACAGGCCAGCGATACAATTCAACAAAGTCGACTTGCCACATCCAGAGGGGCCCAAAAGAACCAGAAACTCGCCTTGTCCGATGTCCAGGTTGAGATCTTTCAGAACTTCGACAGCGCCGAAACTCAGCTTGAGCTCTTTGATCGAAATGCTCGGTTCCATGTTCACTCCCTTGTGCGTGTCTTCCGCACGCATTCCTTGTTTTACGTTAGCGTCTTGCGCTGCATGAGACACTGTCCCGGCACGATTAGCCCTTGACCGCGCCCGCCGCGATACCGCGGACAAACAGCTTTCCAGACACAAAATAAATGATCAGAGGCACCAGCCCGGTTAACAGAGTAGCGGCCATGTTGACGTTGTATTCCTTGATGCCCTGCACTGAATTCACGATGTTATTCAGCTGCACGGTCATCGGGTAATGCTCGGGTTTGGTATAGATCACGCCGAACAGGAAATCGTTCCAGATGCCCGTCACCTGAATGATCATGCCCACAACGAAGATCGGCAACGACATTGGCAACATGATCTGAAAATAGATCCGCCAGAAGCCCGCTCCGTCGACCCGTGCCGCTTTGAACAGCTCTTCGGGAATGGATGCGAAATAGTTTCGGAACAACAACGTCAGAATGGGCATGCCAAAGATCGTATGCACCAGAACCAAACCCCAAACAGACCCGTAAAGACCCATTTCCCGAAGGATGATCACGAGCGGATACAGCATGATTTGAAACGGGATGAATGCACCGATGATCAGGATGGTGAAAAAGACTTCGGATCCCTTAAAACGCCAATTGGCCAAGGCGTAGCCATTCACCGAGGCGACGGCGATTGAAAGGACTACGGACGGGATTAAGATTTGGACTGAGTTCCAAAAGCCACGGCTTAGGCCGTCACAGTTGATACCTGTACAGGCTTCGGACCATGCCTTGACCCAAGGTTGGAATGTGATTTCCACGGGGGGTGCAAAGACGTTGCCGATGCGGATTTCTGGCATACCTTTTAGGGACGTGACGATCATCACATAAAGAGGCAAGGCATAATACATCGCGATAACGATCAACGTGCCGTACAGCATGATATTCGTGCGCGAAAAGCGGCGCCTTGGGCGTGGTCCGCGCGGCTCTGAATGTGCGTTCAACGTTGCATCAGTCACGTTTTTTGCCTCCGAATTCGAGGTAGGCCCATGGGATCAGAATGATAACCACGCTGAGCAACATCATCGTTGAGGCCGCAAAGCCCTGACCAAGGTTTTGCGCTTGGAACATTTTGTCATAGACGTATTTGGCAGGGACTTCGGATGCGATGCCCGGACCACCGGATGTTTGCGCCACGACTAGGTCGTAGACCTTCACGATGCCGCTGGTGATCAGAACCAAAGCGGTGACAAAAACCGGTCGCATCATCGGAATGATGATAAATATATACGTCTTCCATGTGGGGATGCCGTCGACTTTCGACGCTTTCCAAATTTCTTCGTCAATCCCACGCAAGCCTGCAAGCATGATCACCATGATCAGCCCGGTGCCTTGCCACAGGCCTGCAATCAGAATGCCGTAAATTACGATGTCAGCGGTATAAAGTGGGTCGAACGAAAAGCTTTCCCAACCCATCGATCGCACAATCTTTTGAATGCCAAATTCAGGGTTCAAAATCCATTGCCACACCAGCCCAGTGACGATGAAGCTGAGCGCAAAGGGGTAAAGGAAGATTGTGCGAAAAACGTTTTCGCCTCGGATTTTGCGATCAAGTAACGCGGCTAAAGTGAACCCGATCAGGAGACTTAAGATCAGCGAACAAATACCGTAAACGGCCAAGTTTTCGATCGATACCAACCAGCGACGCGTGCCCCAAAGGCGTTCGTATTGTGACAAGCCAACGAAGTCCAATTTCGGCAAGAGGCGCGAGGACGTAAAAGAATAAACGATGGTCCATGTCGTAGCGCCAACAAAGACAACCAAGGCCGTCAAGATCATGGGGATCGATGCAATCTTGGCGCTGAGATTGCGCAAAAGGCTACTTGGGCGTCGCGACGAAGACGCTTGGGCGTCGGCCATTTCGGACCTCCAAAAGTGTAGGAAAGCTGCAGGTGCACCCGCCGCATGAAACGCGGCGGGTGCAGTGTGGCTTAGTCTGCGTTGGCAATGATGTCCGCGTATGCAGCTTGTGCATCGGATGTTGTATAGGACGTGTCATTCCAGAACTCGACCATCAGATCTTCGATCTGACTTGTCGTGTCCGGGCTCAGAACTTGGTTGCCATCAGGAAGGATTGATCCTGCAGCCAGAATGTCGAGACCTTTTTTCATGCAATCATTCGCAGCTTCAAGATCGATATCACCGCGCACTGGCAGCGAACCTTTCTTAAGATTGAACGCGACTTGAACTTCTTTCGAAATCATCAGGGTCGCCAGTTCCTTTTGCGCCGCTTCAATCACCGGGTCGTCTTGCTTGGGGAAATAGAAGGCATCCCCACCGGTCGAAATAACTTGGTTTACGCCAAGACCAGGGAGGCAGGAGTAATCTTGACCAGCGACCTGTTCTGCAATTTGGAATTCACCTTGCGCCCAATCCCCCATGATTTGCCCGCCAGCTTGGCCGGTGATCACAAGGTTTGTCGCTTGGTTCCAATCCTGAACCGTCGAACCTTTGGACAGGGAACGGGCTGCGCCAAACGCTTCCCAGACTTTTGTCATTTCAGCTCCAGACGCCGCGTCAACGTCTTTGTTTACGTTGATTTTTGTCCAAAGCTCCTGACCGCCGATTGCCACAGCAAGAACGCCGAATGCGCCGTTTGATTGCCAAGGTTGCTGACCCATGGCCAATGGAATTTTACCAGCAGCTTCAAGTTTTGGGGCTGCAGCGACAAATTCTGCCCAGTTTGCCGGTACATCTACGCCCGCGTCGGCATAGGCTTTGTGGCTTAGCCAAATCCACTGCCACGAGTGAATATTAACGGGAACGCAATAGATTTTGCCATCAACGGTGCAGCTGTCCAGCAGCGAAACAGGGTTAACAATGTCACGCCAGCCGCCCGCTTCTGCGATGTCGGTCAGGTCCAGCATCAGACCGGCTTCTACCAGTTCTTCAGCTTGGCGGCCGTGGTTCAGCTGTGTGGCGTGCATTGGGTCGCCGCCAATAATTCGGCTCACAATGATTGGACGTGCTGTACCGCCAGAACCGGCAATCGCGCCATCGACCCAATTGTGGTCCGTGCTGTCGTTAAAGGCTTTGGCAAATTCAGAAACGGCAGCGGCTTCGCCACCTGATGTCCACCAATGCGTAACTTCCAAATCGGCACTTTGCGCTATGTGTGGAAGCGCGACCGAAAGCGATAGAGCGGCTGCCCATGACAGTATCTTCATTGTTTCCTCCCAAAAACTGTATCGTTGCAGAAACAGCCTATATCGTTACAGTTACAAAAATCAATCTTGTACTTTCAAACGTTCACTGCAACGACGATAGCCTATGAAAACCTCGAAAAAAATCATACATACGGCGCAATTATCGTTCCAAAGAACAGGTGAATGGTTGAAAAAATCGCTGTGGTGGGTGAGATGAATGATTCGATTGAAAAGCGTCGTAACGGGACGGAACGCCCAACGTTGCGCACGATAGCAAACCTGACGGGGCTCGCGGTTACGACAGTATCACGCGCGTTAAATGACGCGCCGGATATCGGTCAAGCGACCAAAGAAAGAGTTCGCAGCGTTGCGAAAGAAGTCGGGTATCGTCCAAACCGGGCAGGTGTTCGGCTTCGTACTGGAAAGACAAACGTGATTTCGCTGGTTCTGTCCAGCGAAGAACACATGGTCAATCACACTGCGCAATTGGTCTATTCGATTTCCGACACTCTGCGCGGAACACCATACCATATGATTGTTACACCGTATTCACCTGAAGACGATCCGATGGAAGCGATCCGCTATATCGTTGAAACAGGTTCGGCGGATGGCGTGATCATCAATCAGATCAAACCACAGGACGAACGCGTCAAATACATGTTGGATCACGATTTTCCGTTCGCGACGCATGGGCGAACAGACGCAGGCTGGTCTCATCCGTATTTCGATTTCGACAATACAGCCTTTGGTGAATTGGCATTGCAAAGCCTTGCGGCCAAGGGTCGTAAAAAGGTCGTATTGATCGCGCCACCATTCAATCAGAATTATGCGCGCCATATGATCGATGGCATGCATTCGGCCGCGGCTGCGACTGATGTGCATGTCGAACTGCTCCAGAATGTGTTCAATGATTCATCGTTTTCCAGCCTCGAAGTTGAGATCAAACGCGTGATGTCTCAAGGGTCACCACCTGACGGGTTTATTTGTTCGTCGACTACGGCTGCAATGGCGTCTGTCGCAGCCATCGAAACCTGTGGGTTCTCACTCGGGGTAGACGTCGACGTTGTCGGAAAGGAAGCCGTGCCGTTTCTTGGCTATTTTCGCAGAAATATCATCATCGTTCGTGAAGATGTGCGCCAAGCAGGAGCATTTCTTGCGGAAGCATTGATGCGCCGTATCCGGTCACCTCAAGAACCGCCGATGATGGACATTGAATGCCCTAAAGTGGCTGAAACGCTCGAGTGAAAAAGGAAAAACGACGCAGATTGTCCTGCGTCGCTTTACTTGTTTCGATCTAAACTTGTTTAGTTGACAGCAATCGCAGCGGGGTTGTGAACCCAGACTTCGACGCGCCGGTTAACTTTGCGCCCTGGACGTGTTTCGTTGCACGCCAAAGGTGAGAGTTCGCCGTACCCGACAGAGCGTGCTTTGATGCGGTCTGACAATTCAGGATAGCGGGACACCAACGCCTGACGGACAATTTCTGCACGTTGCAGTGCGAGGAATTGGTTCAGGTCCGCACGGCCCACTGAATCCGAAAAGCCCATGAAATAGACTTGGGTATTCTTGTATTCTGGGCTCATAGCCATTTTGGCCAATGCTTCGAGTTCGGCATAGTCGGTGGCATCCAATTCGGTCGACCCGTTATCAAACCGGATAGTGGTCGACAGACGTTTTGCGTTGCTCATCAGTTTGAGCATTTTTTTGGTGCCATCCATGCTCACAGCTTCGTCTTCGCGCATCACCGCATGTGTGACCCGCAGACCTTGAGTATTCAGGGCTTCGGATGTGATTGCGCGGTCAACAAACCCGGCTTGACGAATGACGCTTTGTGCTTCGTCTGAGGTAATGAAATCTTGAAAGCTCTGGATCGCTTCGGGCGTTTCAGCACCGGTTTTATAAAGATAGACCGGACGCGAAAGCGGGTATTCACCAGTTTTGATTGTGAAGTGGGTCGCAGGGACGCGGATGCCGCACACACCTTCGATTTCCAACGTTGTAACGCCAGCGCGGTGTACGAAACTAGTCAACCCAAATCCGTTTGGATCATTGCGAACAGCCTCGGCGATTTCTGCGTCGCTTTGCAATATTTCCACACGCGCTTTGATCTGTTCGCGGTTTGGTGTCATCAAGACTTCTTGCAAAAGTTCGCGCGAACTACTTTCTGCTTCGCGCAGGTAAATTGTGATCGGACCTGGTGCCCGCCCGAGCTGCGACCAGTCGCTCAACTTGCCGGAAAAGATCTGAGCGACGTTGGTTTCCGACATCGCGCGAACAGGGTTGTCTGGGTGGGTTACAACAAGCAACCCGTCATATGCGATGACGTTTTCCTGTTCTTCAGACCGCAAACGCCCCAAGCCAGAAATCTCTGCTGTCGTTTGCTCAAGCGTGTTTGCTGTGCGTGTTGTAAATGCAGCTTGGACCGCGTTTTGGTTCAGTTTGCTAAGACCCATTGCCGAATTTGAATGTACGAATTCGACGCTTAGGTCCGTGCCGTCCTCTACATTCATCTGATACATGTTAAATGCTTCATCTTCAGCCGTCGTGTCCACGGTTGCGTTCATTGAGTCGGCATATGACATGAACAGTTCTGGCAAAAGTTCCTTCGTAACAGTACGCGAACCCGCAACTTTGAATTCAACCAAAGCGGGCTCTGACGAGGGACATGCCGCGCCTTCGCAGGTGACGATGTTAGCGCCTAAAACCAAATCCCCTAAAACTGTGCGAACGGTGTAAACGTAGCCGTCGAAATTTAGGATTTCACCTTGAATTGCGGTTCCGCCAGTTTTTGCATGCAAAGTGACCATCTCGGCCTGCGCCCATCCAGCACAGAGTGCGAAAACTGAAGCACCAAGTAGTTTAGTCATTTTGGACTTGAGTGGTGTCATCGGATGTTCCTTTCACTCAGATCGATAGATTTCTATTGGTGTAAAAAATGCAAAGTGAAGTTACTCAGTTAACAGGGCGGCTTTGCCGCAATCGTTCAGCACGCGCTCGTGCTTTCAAGGAATGGGCGTATACCCGAACATTCGGAATTTCAGCGATTTCGCTGGCCATAAACCAATCAACGGCAGCAAGAGCACCGTTGTTGCAATAGGTGATGACGTCATTGAATTCCCAGTCGAGATCAGCTTTCTTGATGCGCATGAAAATGGACTGGTCGCTGGCCGCAGTTGCACCATCACCGGTGACAAGCTCTTCTGCATTCAGGGTAAAGGACCCATCCAAAGACGCATCTTTCATGATTTGTTTGATTGGTCGGGCGTCCAGCAATTGTGCCGTACTTGTTCCATCTAAAACGGCGTCAACATCTTCGTGGGTGGCAAGCCAGGATTGATCCAGTTGGACAACAACGTCCGACCGGACAATTTCAGTCGACTGCGTGGAGACTGTCCCGCCGATATCTTTCCATCCTTGGATGCCGCCATTCAAGATTGCCATGTTGTCGAAACCGGCGCTTTTAAGTGTCCAGTAGACGAAAGCTGCGGACCCAAAATTACCTTTGGCAGCACTTGAATGAACAATGACGATGGGTCTGTCGTATGTCAGTCCGGATGATTGCATCAATTCGGTCAACTGCTCGTCGGAAGGTACTGACAATGGGTCATTCCAAAGACTACGCCACTGCCCATAAGGGACATTGACTGACTCCGGGATGTGCCCTTTTTCATAGCTAAACCGCGCACGCAATGCGGACTCGCTGCGAATGTCGAGCAGGTAAGGTTGCGTAACCGCCATAAGGTTCTTCAAGTCTGTCGGGCCAAGCAGCGGAGGTATGAAAACCTGCTGCTGAACAGGTTCAGGCTTAATGACTTGAAATTTTGCAGCGTCTCTCGCTTCTGCAAAGCCCACTCCGACAGAACCAAACACAGTGAGTATTGCGAGTAGCAACGCCCGGTACGTTATTCGTCCAATTACAGCCATCGATTCTGCCTACAAATTTAATCACAATTTAGGCATCGCAAACACGTTAGGCGAGAATAGGGCGCTTAAATGGCCAAATAAGGCGCACAAGCCGAGAATGTTCTGGCTTTGGGTACAATCTCACTCCGGTCTCTTGGGCATAGTTTGCAAACGTAGACGATCAATTTTCCGAGTGAATCGGCTTTGAAACGCCATTTTTTTGTCAACGAGAATTGTGTTGGGTGGCGGTCAAGATTTTGAGCCGACACGCGGGATTTGTTCGGAATTTCGGTGTGTTGGAGAAAAGAAATTCAGTCGGTTTCTATCTTTGAGGACAGATCGATGAAACAGATACACACTTGTCTTACTCAGTCATGTCCACGCATCGCGTAACAGCTTTTGGATAAGCGGAGCTCTGGTTTCGCGCACGCCACGTGCGATGGCGAGCCGGTCAAAGATGTGATGGTCATTGGCAAGAACATCTCGCAATGCACTGCCATAAGCTTGCCTGATTTCAGTGCCCAAATTGATCTTGCACACTGCAAAATCACGCGCTGCTCTTGCGCGATTGTCTGGCGGAACACCAGAACCGCCATGTATCACCAAGGGCGCTTGGGTTGCAGCGCGAATGTCGGTAAGGCGGTCCCAATTCAGCGGTGTTGAATGGTCCGGGGTCAAATGCACATTGCCAATTGAAATCGCAAGGCAATCGACCTGTGTTTCGCTCGCAAACCGCGCGGCGTCCTGTGCTGCAGTCATGTTAGAAGCTGCCCCGCCTGCATATCCAACAACGCCGACTTCGCCTTCAGTACTTGCACCATGCGCGCGCGCCAAAGCCACAACCTTTTGGGTTATGGAAATATTCTCATCCAGCGGTAATTCCGATCCATCAAACATCACACTTGAAAAACCGGCGTCCAAAGCGGTTTCGCAATCTTCCAGCGAATGCCCATGATCAAGATGCGCAACAACTGGGATGCTGGCTTGGTCGGCAAGCGTGCGAAACATCTCGCCCCATATCCGCAATGGAATGGCCGCGCGTGCGCCCGGACCTGCAGACAATATGATCGGTATGCTTTCTGCTTCTCCGGCGGCCACGAACGCCTCTGCATCTTCCCAACTTAGGCAAACCATACCCAAAGCAGCCCCACCTCGCGAAAGGGCCGCATCAAGGACAGGCGTGAGGGGAACCAGAGGCATTATTTAAACTTTGCAACCATGTCCTTGATGCCTGGGATCGTTTCGACCTGATAGGCATGCGTTGGTTGGAAATACTGCACCAAGGATCGCTGCGAATTCCCGGCAAGGATTGTAAAGTAATACATCTCGTATCCTGGGGCTGCGACACATGGGTGGTACCCTTTTTCGATCTTGATGGTCGATCCATCGACTAAGTGATGGGCTTGTCCGACTTCTCCGTCAACGTGTTGGAGAAGTTGGATACCAAACCCATGATCCGGTTTGAACCGAAAATTATAGACTTCGTCGTGATGGGTTTCGTCGGGCAAACGGTCCGTGTCGTGTTTATGAGGGGGAAAGCCGGACCAGCCACCGGCCCCGACCGTAAACAATTCTGACACAAGCAAACGCCCCACCTGACCGGGAGGGTTTTGACCCAGAATATGTTTGATTTTGCGATGTGTTTTGGTGTCGTCTGATCCGTATTGTACAGGATCGATGTTGTCGGGGCGGATTGCAAAAGGCTTGTACACCTCATCAAATTTTGCCCCGGCGATAAAGACTTCGGTTTTCGTTGTTGCCTTCATCTGGACCCGTGCACCGACAGGGGCATAGACACCCGCAGGTTCGCCATCCCACACGTCACTGCCACGTTCACCAATGCCAGCGGCGCTGAAATCTTCGATCTGGATGTCGACGGTGCCTGTCGCAGGAACAATGCAGGTTTCGTATCCCGCAACAAGACTTTCAAAGGTGTCACCTGAGTTCAACAGGACGCGGTTGAAATAAACCAACGGGGTCATTGCGTCATTGGCGTCAACAATCGCAGAGTTGGCGTTATCAAATGGGGGAATATGCATCAGCTTGCCTCTTTCATGTGTCTAAATGCCTGCACTTCGCCTTGATCAGGCATCGCGCTGGCGCATCCGGGGCGTTGTACAACAAGAGCTGCTGCAGCCGCACCATTGCGCAAGGCGTCTTCTAAATCCAGTCCTTGGCTTAACCCAACAAGGGCCGTGCCAAGAAATGCATCGCCCGCGCCAAAGGGTTTTAACGCATCAACAGGGTAGGGGGGGACAAACAAGGGCTCTGTGTTGGCACGCATCGCCGTGCATCCCTTTGCGCCTTCCTTAAAGATGACGGTCTTGCCTTTTGCAGCCAATCCCGCCGCGGTTTCCCTGGGTTCACTACCCGGGGCAAACACTGCGAATTCTTCGTCATTGCCGACAATGATAGACGCTTCGGCCCCAGCCGCTTGATATACCCGAGCACTGGAGTCCTGACTGGCCCATGAATATGGCCTGTAATCCAAATCCAGAACACCACATTCGCTTTTGGTCAATGCATCCAGACAAGCGGTGCGAGACGGTTCGCGGGCCAAGGCCGTGCCGGTGACAACGGTCAGAGGGGCGGCGTCAATCCACGTATCAAGGTCGCTGGACGAAAGCGAAAAGTCAGCAGCGTTGTTGCGATAGATCACCGTTTCCGATCCTTGATCGACCAGCTCTGCCAAGGCCAGTGATGTTCGGGCCTGATTGTCAACGTTCGCAGCGTCGACATGTTGGATGCCAAACACCGCCAACTTGTTGCGAACAAATTTACCCACGGGGTCGTCTGATACTGGGGCCGCCAACGCAACCTGCGCGCCTTGTCGAGCCATGGCCGCTGCGATATTGCCAGCCGATCCACCCATATCGGTCATGAAATTCTCTGCGTCGCAGGTTTTGGTGCCCGCGGGTGTCGGGTACAGGTCCAGCCCTGCGCGTCCAATGATCAACGCATCTACAAGGTGCGCATCGGTGCGGTTTGGGATCAATCTAGGCATGCCGTTCTCCATCAGTCATCGCCTTGCTGAAGTGTGCGAATGCGACCGTATTCCATGGCTAGCGCTTGGGCCGTGACCATGGACCCGACAACACTGCGAAACCCTGCTTCGACGGGTTGGTCAGCCAACAACACGTGATCTGCCAATTGTGCGACCGGGCTGACCGGGCTGTCAGTCAACGCGATCAACTTGACGCCACGCGCACGCGCCGCGTTCGTGATATCCATCGTTTCAGCCCGATAATTTGGAAAGCTGATGCTTAACATTGCGTCCTCCGGACCCAATGCTTGCATTGGGCCTTCTGACATTGCACCCACGCCAGTCAATTGATGCACCGGCGCGCCAAAACCGGCCAGTAAATAACTAGCATATGCACCAATTCCAAACGCTCGGCGCATTCCGACAACATAGATGATCCGCGCTTCAACCAGTATTTCAGCTGCGAATTGAATGTCACGTGCGGCTGGTAACGCAGCAAGACTGGCCTGCGCGAGGTCAGCCATCCGGGCAATCTGCGTGTCGGCTTCGCCTGGGCCTTGTTCGTTGAGACGTTCGTAATAGGACGCGGGGATCAGGTCGGTTAGCTGATCTTTTAGAATCCGCTGAATCTCGCTAAAGCCAGAAAACCCAAGAGCTTTGGAAAACCGAATAGCTGCCGAAGGTTGCACACCAATCGCAGAACTCATTTCTGCAATGGTCATCAAGGCCACACGTTGTGGGTTGTCCAACACAAAGCGTGCAATCTTTTGCAACTGTGGCGGCAGGTCGTCGTATTGGGCGACAACCTGCGCTGAAAAGTCTTCGTACGTCGTGGGCAATGGACTGGTCAAAGCGTAACCCATGCCCTTTGTTCGCTCGCGTCTTGTATCGCTTGCAATGCAGTTTCGAAGTACAATCCGTCCGCGAAATCGGGATAGGCTTTGGTGTCTTCCAAAATCGCGCGAACAAAGGCCCCGGCTTCGATGACTTTCATTTCATTGAACCCTACATGGTGGCCCGGTGCTGGGCAGAAATTCCCAAACGGAGGATGTTGCGGGCCGACCAGAACCCGTTTGTACCCATTGCGATCCGTATCATGGAAACCGCCCTGTCGATCGCCCATTTCGTACAACCAGAATTCCCCCATGGCTTCTTGATCGAACCGAATGGACCCTTTTGTCCCGGTCAATTCAAAGCCTAGGTTCATTTTGTGGCCCATGCCAATCCATGACGTATGCAATGTGAACATCGCACCGTTTGAAAACGTTCCGATGGCCGAATAGTGGTCGTCAGTTTCGACCTCTTTCAACGCGCCCGTTTCTGGGTCGGGGCGTTGTTTGTGAACTGTTTGCAAGCGTGCCGCGACTTCTGACAATGGTCCACACAGCCAGATCGCCATGCTGACCTGATGCGATCCCATATCGCCCAATGCACCTTTGCCGCCACCGGCTTTGGTCAATCGCCACGAATGAGGCGCGGCCGGGTCGCACATAAAGTCTTCTTGGTAGACGCCGCTGAAATGCACGATGTTGCCAATAGCGCCTTCTTCAATCAGTGATTTGATCGCAAGAATGGCCGGAGACTTCATATAGTTGTAGCCAAGCATCGTTTTGACACCGCTGGCTTTTGCTGCATCCACCATCGATTGGGCGTCATCCAAGTTTGTGGCCATCGGCTTTTCGCACCAGACATGTTTGCCTGCAGCAAGTGCAGCCTCGGCCATTTCGCGATGTGCAAAGTTGGGCGTACAGATCGACACCACGTCGATATCATCTGCTTCTGCGACTTCACGCCAATTATTTGTGGTGCGTTCGAACCCAAAACGGCCGCCATTCAGATCAAGAGATTCCTGAGACGTATCGAAAAGTGCCTTCAACTCAATATCTATAGGCCAGTTAAAAACAGACTTTCCGTTCTTCCACGCGAATGTGTGCGTACCTCCCATAAAACCCATGCCCAAAACGCCGACGCGCAGACGCTCAAGCCCAACCTTGTTTTCAGGTTGGCCTGCAATTGTGATGTCTCTTTTCATGCTTCTATCTCCAGACCGGCGGTCGCGCAGACATGCCGGATATGTTCATATCCCATTTGGGAATATTCGAAAGGGGGGGCCTTGGCCGGATCTTGTTCTGCTTCGACGACGATCCAGCCGTCGTAATTCATCGCCGCCAATCGATCAGCGATGGCTTGAAAATCAATGCACCCATCGCCCGGAACGGTAAACGCACCGGCGACAACCGCGTCCAAAAAGGCTTTGTTGCCCGACTTGATGTCTGTCACCACATCGGGGCGGATGTCTTTGAAATGGACATGCCGCACGCGATGCGCCCAACGGTCAAGCGTGGCTGCAACATCGCCGTCTGCAAACTGCAAATGGCCAGAGTCAAAACACAAACCAACCTGATCGGGCGTAAATTCCATCAGCCAGTTAATGTCTTCTTCGTCTTCGACGATCGTGCCCATGTGGTGGTGATAGGCCATTGGCATGCCCTTATCGTCCATCCATTTGGCCAATTCACCGATCCGCGCACCATAGTCGCGCATGTCGTCTTTGCTCAGCTTTACACGGTCTGCCACCGGCACGCCCGGCAACGCCTGCACCGTGTTTGAACATTCCGCATAAACGATGCAAGGGGCATCCAATGCGATGAATTGATCCACTTGCTGTTCAACAGCTGCCTTTTCAGCGGCCAGTCCATTGACCAATGACGCCCCGGAACACCAACCGCCACACAATCCGATATCATAGCGCTCAAGATAGGCGCGCAATTCTTCGGTTTCTTTGGGCATGCGCTGTCCGCGTTCAACGCCCGTGTACCCAATCTGGCGGCCTTCCTGCAAAGCCTGTTCCATCGTGTACGCCGCCGTCAATTCTGGCAGGTCGTCATTTTGCCAGCAGATAGGAGAGATCCCAACTTTCACCATCACACACCTACACGTTGATTGTCGCGGCCTTTGCTGTGTTCAGCTTTGGCATCTTGCACTTCTTTGCGGGGCGATACTTCTGGCACACCCACATCCCACCAACTGCCGCCATCGGTCCAGTTGTGACTTTGCACTTTGGTGCAAATCACAACCGTTCGATCCGCCTCACGGGCTCGCTTGAAGGCGTCTTTCAGTTCATCAATCGTGCTGACATCAATCGAAAGCGCGCCCATGGATGCGGCATGTGCCGCGAAATCGGGGGTAAATGGTTCAACACCTTCGCCCAACCGGCAATCCTGAATGAGGTTGTTAAAACTCTTGCCACCCATGTTGTTTTGCAAACGGTTGATGACGGCATAGCCACCATTGTCACAGACAACGACGATCATCTTGTGGCCTGACAGAACAGACGAATAAATGTCGGAATTCATCATCATATAACTGCCATCACCGACAAAGACGACCAATTCACCGCCGTCATCGTCTTCGGCCTTGGCCATGGCCGCACCCCAGCCGCCTGCGGTTTCATACCCCATGCAGGAAAAGCCGTATTCGCAATCATAAGACCCATGTGATTTGGCCAACCAACCCATGTTCATCTCGCCCGGCAAACCGCCAGCGGCCGTCAAAACGCGATCTTCGGGTTTGGCGTCTTCCCAGATGGCACCAACCACTTCGGAATAGCGTGGGGTGTCATTTGTGGGCTGTCGACGTGTCACCAGATACTCACGATAGGCGGACATTTCCGATTTGGCCTGAGCCATCCGGTCCGCTGGCGCTGACCAATCGCCCAATACCTCATCAAGTTCCGCCAACGTCTCGCCCGCGTCGCCAACAACCGATAAGCCGCCATGTTTATGTGTGTCAAAGCTGGCCGTGTTGACGTGGATGAATTTGACATCCGGGTCTTGAAAACAAGTCCAAGACCCCGTCGCGAAATCCTGAAGACGTGTGCCGACACATAAAACGACATCCGCATCCGCCGCCAAGTTGTTCGCAGCCGTGATCCCCGTTGGGCCGGTCATACCGACACCGTGGTCGTGACTGTCCAGAACGGACGTTTTGCCCGAGGTCGTTTCCGCAACGGGAACACCATGCTTGGCCGCGAAGGCATTCAAGACGTTTTCGGCGCGCGAATACAAGACGCCGCCGCCCGCCATAATCAGTGGTTTTTTCGCTGACTTGAGCAGTTCTGCAGCATCCGCAACGGCTCCCGCATCGGCGCGCGGTCGCGGCAGGCGCCAGACTTTTTCGTCAAAAAAGCTTTCGGGGTAATCACACGCCGCTGCCTGAATATCTTGCGGCAGGCCAATAAACGCGGGGCCACGTGTTGCCGGGTTCAGCATCGTTTCAACAGCATGCGGCAGCGAATGCATGATTTGTTCGGGGTGCGAAATACGATCCCACCAACGCACAACTGGCTTGAACGCGTCGTTGACCGTGATGGTCGGGTCACCAAAATGTTCGACTTGTTGCAGCACCGGGTCGGGTCTACGGTTCTGGAAGGTATCACCTGACAGGATCAGCAAAGGCAAACGATTGGCCATCGCAACCGCAGCAGCCGTAACCATGTTCGTCGCCCCCGGGCCAATCGATGATGTCGCCACCATGATTTGTTCGGCGCGCTTGGCTTTGGAATAAGCCACACCTGCCAAGGCCATAGATTGTTCGTTCTGACCACGCCATGTCGGCAGTTGATCTTGAACACGTTCCAGTGCTTCGGCAAGACACGTGACATTGCCGTGGCCAAAAATGCCAAACACGCCGGGAAACAGGGATTTTACACCATTTTCCGTCTCTACTTTTTGCGCGCACATCCAACGCACAAGCGCCTGTGCCATGGTTAGGCGCAGGGTGCCATTAAGCCCCTTGGTCATCGGTTCTGTCCTCCCTCAAATTTCACGGCGACTCGCGCGGCGAAATAAAAATTCTAAAAATACATCTACGCAGAATGAAATGATTCAGCAAATACTTTGTGACCTCTGGACCTCAACTTTTCTGTGGCGCAGTGTGTTTGGGAAAACTGCCAAAGGTATTTGTTATGTCTCAACCTTGCATAATATGCGTCGCGATAACCGGATCGGTCCCTACTAAGGCGGATAATCCGGCTGTCCCGATCACCGTGTCAGAGCAAATCGAAAGTACGCATGAGGCTTTTGAGGCGGGCGCATCCATATGTCATGCCCATGTCCGCAATGCAGATGAAACACCCAGTTCGGATCCTGAAAAATTCGCAGCCCTCAAGGAAGGTGTCGAAAAACACTGCCCCGGCATGGTCGTGCAATTTTCGACAGGGGGCAGATCAGGGGCAGGCCTTGCCCGAGGTGGCATGTTGCCTTTGCGACCTGATATGGCGTCCTTGTCTGTTGGCTCCAATAACTTCCCGACACGCGTCTATGAAAACCCGCCGGATCTGGTCGCTTGGCTCGCCTCTGAAATGCGCACCCATGAGGTAAAACCCGAAATCGAAGCATTTGACCTGTCGCATATCTTCCAAGCGGCAGCGATGCATGAGCGGGGCGAGATCACTGAAACACCGTACATACAGTTTGTTATGGGTGTGAAAAATGCGATGCCAGTTGATCGTGCCGTCTTTGATTTCTACATCGAAACCGTGCAGCGGTTTTTCCCCGATGCGCCATGGTGCGCTGCAGGCATTGGCGCAAACCAATTGGTTGTCAACGAATGGGCCATAGCAGCGGGGGGTCACGCGCGTGCTGGTTTGGAAGATAACGTCAAACTGGATCGCAACACGCTGGCTCCATCCAACGCTGCCTTGATTAAGCGAGCGGTAGAAATTTGCGAAAAGAACAACCGACCTGTCGCCACACCTGATCAAACGCGCGCTATATTGGGGCTGCGGCCTGCCTGATTGAATTTATCCAATCAATATACGCGCGGCCTCTGGACATCGCATGACCAGAGCGCCACCGTGAGGTGAATCGAGGGAGGACAATCATGGATTTTTCAATGCGGCCCGAAAACAGGGCTTTGCTGGACCGGGTTGCAACCATGATCCGCGACGATGTCATGCCACTGGAAGACGAATACGCTGCTGAAATTACCAAAGGCGATCGTTGGCAATTCACAGACCGACAGACCGAGATTTTGGAAGGGCTCAAATCCAAGGCCAAATCCGAAGGTCTTTGGAACTTTTGGTTGACCGACAGCGAACGTGGGTTTGGTCTGGCGACCGTTGAATACGCATATTTTGCCGAAGAAATGGGCCGCACCCCTTTAGGAGGCGAGGTCTTTAATTGTTCAGCGCCGGACACGGGCAACATGGAGGTGTTCGAACGCTACGGCACCGACAAGATGAAATCCGACTGGTTAAGTCAGCTGTTGGACGGAAAGATTCGGTCCGCATACCTGATGACAGAGCCGCAGGTGGCGTCCTCGGATGCGACGAACATTTCGCTGTCCTGTGTGCGGGATGGCGACGAGTATGTCCTGAACGGAGAAAAGTGGTGGGCCAGCGGGGCAGGTGATCCACGCTGCAAAGTGTACATCGTCATGGTCCGCACAGGTGACGCGGATGCACCAAAACACCAACGCCACTCGATGATCGTGGTTCCCGCGGGCACCGAAGGGATTGAAGTGCTGCGACCAATGGAGGTTTATGGCCACGACGATGCGCCGCATGGCCACATGCATATTCGTTTCACTGATGTGCGCGTACCAGCAGAAAATCTGCTGGTCGGCGAAGGGCGCGGATTTGAAATTGCTCAGGGCCGTTTGGGGCCTGGGCGCATTCATCACTGTATGCGGGCAATTGGGCAAGCTGAAGCTGCGCTCGAATTGATGTGCCGCCGATCGATGGAGCGTGAAGCATTTGGAAAACCACTGGCGCAATTGGGTGCGAATTTCGACATCATTGCCGAATGCCGGATGGAAATTGAAATGGCCCGGTTACTGTGTCTGAAAGCCGCTTGGTTCATGGATCAAGGGGATGCGCGTGCAGCTGCACCGTGGATCAGTCAGGTCAAGGTAATCGCGCCGCGTGTGTCACTTAAGGTGATTGACGAAGCGGTCCAGATGC